>JAJZGF010000145.1 GCA_021805025.1 Acidobacteriota bacterium | reverse complement strand
AAACCTCGGGTGCGGAGTTGCCAAAGGCACGGGCAAGCCGCACGGCCATCTCCGGCGATACAGCGGCCTTGCCGTTGAGCAGGCGCGATAGCGTGACCCGGCCCACGCCCAGATGCTTTGCGGCAGCCGCAACGCTCATCTCTCCGAGATACTCCCGTATGACCAAGCCGGGATGCGGGGGATTGTGCATACGCATATCGCTTTCCTCTCTCAGTGGTAGTCCTGGTAATCGACCAGAATCGCGTCCTCGCCCTCAAAACGGAAGGTGAGACGCCAGTTGCCGCTGACCATCACCGCCCAGTGGCCTTTCAGGTTCGCGCGCAAGGGATGCAGCCGCCATCCGGGAGCATTCATGTCTTCCGGCCTGCGAGCGTTGTCGAGCATGAGGAGTTGAACGCGCAACCGCTCGGCGTGCTTCGCCTGGATTCCGGCCAGTGAACCGCTGCGGAAGAACTTCTCCAGCCCCTTGTGGGCGAAGCTCCTAATCACATAGCTAGTGTATCGTTAAGCGATACGGAAGTCAATTCGTGCTGGTGTGCGCGGAGCGGTCCAATGGGCCGGTTTTGCTAAATCTGGTACACACTGTGGTACACAGTGTGGTCACAATCTGCTGTAAGTAATTGAAAGCGTTAACTAGGCTGCTAGATTCTCAATCTTAAAACACGGGTTCGAGTCCCGTTAGCGCTACCAGTCAAGGTTCGCTAAAGCCCGCTAATTCAGCGGGCTTTGCTTTTGGGCGAGACGTCTGTTGGCGTCCTCGATCCATCGGCGAAGCTCATGGTACACCTGCCAGTGCATCCCCTTGGGCCGCCTGGGGAAAGCTTCTTGCATGCTTGCAGCTGCGCCAATCCGCTCGCGGATGGACTGTGCCCGGTTCAACGCGCGGCGCCAGGCCGCAATCCGCCCGCTACTATACGGCCTTGGTGATTTCGACGCCGCCGATCTTGAGGCCGGCGAGAGTGGCGCAGGGGCTGGGAAAATTGGGCTTCGGCCACTGCTGCCGCACTTACGGCGACAGCAAGGAGAATCAGCATCGAATGCTTCCTGAAGGGTCTTGCTTCACGAACATCAATCGGTGTCGTATGGTGCGCGTCGCATCTTACCGCACCGCTGTTTGAACCTGTTTGCCATCGTAGGCGATCTCAGCGTTTGCCGCGCCTGTGACTTCGGCGCCGACCCCGTGCCCGCTGCTGACTAAAACGACGCGCAGTCTGCGGTGCTCGACCATGCCCAGAAAAGATCCCTCGCGAGCGCCGATGGTCAACGTGCTGGTGCGATCATCCCAGCGGAGTGGGATGACGGAATGCTGGCCCTTTTCGTACTCGTAGCCGTCGCCCGCATCTTCATAAAGGTCGAATTTGCCATCGGCTCCCCGATAAATGCGGAGCTCGATATCTCCCGCTGGATCCTGCTCGGCGTACTCGATTTGCGGGCCCAAGGGCAGGATGGAACCCGCGCGCACGAAGAGCGGTATGCGATCGAGGGGCGCATCGGCTTCAATTTCGTGGCCGCCCGTGAGGGATTTGCCGGTCCAGAAGTCATACCATGCGGCGGCCGCAGGCAGGTAGACGCTGCGCTTTGTGGCGTCGGCTTTGAGCACCGGGTTCACCAGGATGGCAGGGCCGAACATGAATTGATCGCCGAGATTCCATGTGTTGGGGTCGCCGCGCCAGTCCATGACGAGGGGACGCTGAATGGTGTAGTCGTCGCTTGTCACCTTCCATGCCAGCGAATAGATATAAGGCATCAGCCGGTAGCGGAGCTTGTCGTAGCTCACAAGGATAGGCTCGACTTTGTCGAAGCTCCACAGCTCGTTATGCGGTCGATGTCCATGCGTGCGGAAGATGGGACAAAAGGTGCCGTACTCGAACCAACGCGCGTAGAGTTCCTGGAAAGCGGGATCGGCGATAGGGTCGTCGTGGGGCGGCCAGTATCCGCCTATGTCGGTGGTCCAATAGGGGAATCCGGAGAGTGCGAAGTTGAGGCCTGCGGGAACCTGGTGGCTCAGCCCCCAGTAGGTGCCATAGACGTCTCCCGACCAGACGGTTGCGCCGACGCGCTGCTGCCCCAGGAAGGCCGAGCGCGTGAGCAAAAAGACCCGCTTGCTCGGGTTCCGCGCCCTCCAGTGATCCTGCACTCCGAGGGTGTGTACGAGCGGGAAGATGTTGGTGAATTCAGCGCCGTTGCCGATGGCGAGCTGACGGCTGCTGAGGATGGCGTCACCCATGTGCGGCCAGTATTCTTCGGGCTCGGCGCTATCGAGCCAGAAGGCGTCCCATCCCTGCTGCAGCAGCTTGCCGGGCAGACGCTCCCAATAGATGTCGCGCGCTTCGGGGCTGGTGGCGTCGTAGACGTGCGCGCCAGGCACAATCTCGTGCTTTTGATCGAGAATCTTATAGGTCTCGGATGCGGGATCGAGCAGGCCCCAGACAGAGATCATGGCGTGCACATGTTCTTTGTGCAGTGCATCGAGATCTTGCGCTACGTCGTGATAGTTGGAATTGAAGATCGGATCGCCCTCGGTCTTCCACCAGAACCAGTCCTGCACCATGGCATCCAGCGGGATATGCTCCTGGCGATAGCGCTGGGCGATGTTGCGAATCTCGTCTAGCGAGACGTAGCGGTCCTTGGACTGAAAGAAGCCATAGGCCCACTTCGGCAGCAAGGGCGCATGGCCGGTCATGGTGCGGTACTCATGAAGAATGGCGTCGATTTCCGGGCCGTATAGGAAGTAATAATCGATTGACTTGCCGGCGATCGAGGTCAGCTTCATCTCCGGCGGAAAGCGATTGTCGAAGTAGGTGAGGGCTGCCGTGTTCCACATCAGGCCGTAGCCCTTGCTCGAAATCAGCAGAGGGATCGCGACGTCGGTGTTGTTCTGTCCAAGTTCGACCGTGGCTCCGCGATAGTTGAACATGCCGCTCTGGTGCTGGCCAAGTCCGTAGAGCGCTTCTGTGACTGAAGGAGAAAAGCGGTCCGTGACGCGGTAGGTGTGGTCGCCATTGAGTTCGACCGGCTCGTAAGTGCGCGGTATGCTGGAGCCTTCGTTCAGCAGCGATTCTCCTTTTGTCGTCCGGAAAGAGAGGCTGCCGCGCTCGATTCGTATGACCACCTCCAGCTGGGCAGTCTTGATGCCTGCCGTTTTCGCATCTTGCGTAAAGGTAAACGGCGCTCCGGGGCAAGATTGCTTCGCGTCGAGCATCCACGGGAGCGGAGACGGGGAGGCGGAAGAGTCGGGTGTGGCGACGACGTGAATGACAGATTCGCTACACGCGGTCACCTCAAGGACCTCATTGCCAGTGGTGGCGCGGAATCCGTGGCTGGTCTGCTCGACTTGGGCAGGCGGAGGGCCAGGCATCTTCTGGCCGGGCATCTGTGCCTTCACCATTGGCGAGGTGACAGAGAGGAGAAACAGGATGGGCATCGCTGCCCAGGAACCACGACCATTCTGGAGAATTCCTGCATTCGAAAACATGTTTTATCTCGACTTTCTGTTCGCCAGCTTCTTTGCGTTCCGTTCATGTCCGCAAGCCAGGTGAAATCTCCAGCGATGCTGGAGCGGCTCTACGGCGCGGCCAACGGCAATCCGCCGTGAAGCAGAGATTCTTGCTGAAAAATGGCAGGACATGATTCTGGAATCGATCGGCAACGGCGCTGGTGGTGTGCGTGCCGGGATAGATTTCGAAGTTGTTCGCGATGCCGTAGTTATCGAGAATATTGTGCAGCTTCGCGGCATCGAACCGCAGCCCATCCTGATCGCCGACATCCATCGCGATGGCGCGGTACCGCTTGAGATTGCCGATGTACTGATCGACGAACGCCAGGGGCGCGTTGGCGGCGTATTTTGCCTGAATCTCCGGCACCGGAACCCCGTCCTTTGTGGGCAGGTCGAAGTAGAGCGGCGGGTTTTTCGGATCGGGAGCCCACGCCGCTGCTGTCGCATACTGGGCGGCAGCGAAGCCGGGTGACTGGGCTGCCAGGTCGGCCGGGGACCTGGCAGTCGCAACCTTCTTCTCGCCGGCAATCGCGCGCTCCTTCATTTGATCGGCGGGGCCTGGTCCGCCGCCGGCCATGGGAGACATGCAGCAGGGGCTCATGATGTAAAGTGCGCCGAAGACGTCGGAATGCTTCATGCCAATGCGCGAGGCCCCGTAGCCGCCCATCGAGTGGCCTACCAGTCCGCGGCTGGTGCGGCTGGGGATGGTGCGGTAGTGGGCGTCGATGTAGCCAACCACGTCATGCCAGATGAACTTCTCGAAGTCGCCTGTAGTGATGGAGCTTGAGTACATTGAGCCGTTGTAGATGGTTTTGGAATCGGGCAGGACAACGATCATCTCCTGCGAGCCCTGCGCGAATGCGCCTTCAATCGTCTGCGGAACGTGAATCTCGTGCGTCCACTGCTCGGCGCCGATGGAATAGCCGTGTAACGCGTAGACCGCGGGATAGCGGCGCTTCTTGTCTTTCTCATAGCTGGGCGGAAGGAGCACGATAACGTCGCGATCGACGGCGTCGCCTTCGAGATTCCCCTCGAGGGCTGTGCCATGGATCTTGATGTGCTCGACCGTCACGGGTTTTGCGCCAGGGACGACGGCGGGAACATTGGTTTGCACCTGGGCGGAGAGCTGCGGCGCCAACGTGATCGCCATTGTGATTGCGGCAGCAAGGCATAGCTTCGCTGGATTCATCTGGACCTTCCCTCGAAAAAGCTCGGGCTACTGCACCGTATATGAATAAATGTTCTCGCTAAAGGGGCGCAAGGTAATGGGGCCGGGCAAAGCGCCAAGCGTCTGTTCTTCAACTTGAACTACGGGCTTCTTGTCCACCTGCACGGTTGCTTCAATGGAATCGGGCACCATGCGGTGAAGCCATCCCGCACTCGCAAGATTTGCTCCACTGATTGCAATCTTGATGTGCTGTTCGGAGTCGGATGGATTAAGTACGGCAATGGTGAGGGGCTTGCCATTTTCACTCCAAGCGTCGCTCACTTCGAGCGGATACGTATCGCTGCCGGATTGATCGCCGGTTGCTCTCCGCCGGGTGGAAAAGCCGGTTTCGGCTGCGGTGAATCTCCAGTCACCTCGACCGGAATGGTGCCGAAGCGATCGCGACCCATCTTGAAGAGCGAGCCAGTGGGGTTGAGGATGGCTGCGGTCCGGTTCTCACTCATCAGTGCGGTCGCGAAGGTGAGTGCGTCCATTTGGAACAGCTCTGAATGGTGGAACATCTCGCGGAAGGCCCAGGCGCAGCCAGGGCCCCTCTTGCAGGAATCGCGATTGCCACCGAAAAAGGTCCACTCGTCGATCGCAATCGGGAAAGGGGACCGCGCCCCTCTGTGCCGCTCTTCGGGAGTGCCTGCGCTACTGGTTTTCAGGCCGCTTGAAGGGTTTCTGCAGATAGAGGCGGGCCTCGTTGAGCGCGCCCTGGGTATTGTCGTTGGTCTGCACGGCCAGGCGGTACTCATTGACGGCGCGGTCGCGCTGGCCGGTGAGGTCAAAGATCTTGCCGATCTGGATGTGGCTCCAGACCTCGGTCCACGGCGGCTCGTCGTCGCCGCGCAGAGCGTCGCGGTAGGCGTTGACGCTGGCCTGGTAGTTGCGCTGGGTAAAGAGCACCTCGCCGATGCGGTAGCTTGCCAGGGAACTTTGCGGATTGGCGACGAGAGCTTTCTGGTACTGGGCCAGCGCGCCGACCAGGTCGCCCTGGGCGACGAGTTGCTGGCCTTTGAGGATGGCGATGCGGACCTGGAGATCGGGGGTGGACTTGAGCACCCAGTTTTCAGGATCGATGGCGATGCGGCGGGGGCGGCCGAAGGTGTCAATGACAAACTGGGAGTCGGTACCGACGACGTCGATCATCTGGTTCACGGTTTTGCCGTCGGTTTCGACGCGGGCATCGACGGGCATGTTGAAGAGGTCGAGGTCCTGGGTGATGTCGCCGATGGTGCGGAAGCCCTTGTTATTGCCGAGGCGGTAGACGCTGTACTTGTTTTTGAAGGTGGGTGCGCCGGTACCATCGACCCACTGGGCAAAGAAGGGCGTCAACTCCTTCTGGCTCTGGGCGTCGGCCACCTTCTCGAAGTCATCCGTCGTGATGGAGGCATCGGTGTACTGGCTGAGCGCGCCTTTGAGGATGGCCAGAAAGGCATTGTCGCCGACTTCGCCGCGCAGCATGTGGAAGATCATGGCGCCCTTTTCGAGGGTCATGGACTGAAACTCCGGCGTGAATGGACCGAGCCGGCCTGTGCTGGACAGGGGAATGGTGTCATACGCAAGGGCGCCCGCGGCCACGTCCTGCAGCGCGGCCTGAAGGGCGCTCCTGCCGCTTTCGTCTTCCAGGAACATCAGTTCGCCGTAGCGGGACATGCCGTTGGTGATCCAAGCGTCGTTCAGGGTCTTGGGACTGACCTCAGAGCCCCACCACTGGTGGGCAATGGTGTTGGCCAGCAGGCGGACGCCGGATTTGTCGCCGACGCGCGACCCGAGGATGGCGGCCAGTTCGGGGGCCCAGACGGCGGGCAGGGTGTCGTCGGGGATTTCGACGACGTTCAGGTGCGGAGTCTCCGGCGCGCCGAAGTCCTCGCTGAAGAAGTCGAATTCCTTGGCGGCGGTCTGAGCAAATTGATTGCCGAAGGACTGATGGGCGACGGTGAGATAGACCTTCACGTTGCCGGGGCCGGCGGTGTAGGGGCCCAGGTAGCGCCCGGCGATGACGGTGCCGGGAAAGCCGGGCTTGGTCCAGTTGAAGTCGAACTGGTCACCCGGTTTGCCGCTGGCCAGGGTGACGGAGTGGGATGCACCCTGCGCGCCGCTGGCAAAGACCTTCATCCCCTGCGGAACGCGGATATGCATTTCAGCGGTGAAGCGGTCGGTCATGAAGCCGACGGTGGGGAACCAGCGCGCGGCATAGAGCAGATAGGTGATGGGCTCCTCAATCGCAGCGAGTTTGAGGCCCTCAATGGGGCCATCTTCGGTGCCGGTGAGGATGCCCTCGTACTGGAAGGTCCAATGCTGCACCTGGGCCTGAGCGATGGGCGTTGCCGGGGTGACGCGGATGGTGCCGTCAGCGAGGCGTTCGCCGGTGAGGACTTTGCCGCCGTCATCTGTGATCTGCGTGACTTTGAGCGCGGGGTGGAAGCCGAAGCTGACGTCCTGCGCGTTGCCGGGGGCGGTAAAGGTGACGACAGTTTTGGCGGTGATGTGATGCGCGGCGGAGTCCAGCTCGACGTCAATGTTGTAGCCGGTGATGTTGAGCGCGGGCCGGTCAGGGTGCTGGGCGAGCAGCGGCGTGGCGCAGAGGAGAAGCAGGGCCGCGATGGCCGCGAAATCGCGGCGGCGGCGCGGAGGGGAAGGTGGAGTCGTCATCATCTTCTTAAAACCAAGAGCAATCTTCATAGCGTGGCAACCCTTCGTGCGGGAGTCACTGATGTTGGCTTGCTTGATCCTGATTCAGGATGGCACGGAATCCGGAACCGGGGAAGGCAGGCCGAGCTTCTTTAGCGCGATGTCCGCCACCCGATCGATGGCGCTGCCGGGCTGCGCTCCTCTCGCGGGATGCGCATTCAGCAGCTCGCGAATTCTGTCTAGCTCATCTCTCATGGACTGGCGAGGGCTGCCATCGGGTAGCAGGGGCGCAAGTTGTTGGACGATATTGGCGGCGGTGAAGTCGCTTTGAATCAGCTCTGGGACAGCGCGGCGGCCGGCGATGAGGTTGACCATGGCGACATGGGGCACGGAGACGACCCGCTGGGCGATGGCGTAGGTGAGGGGCGAGACGCGGTAGACCACGACAAAAGGATTGCCGATGAGGGCGGCTTCGACGGTGGCGGTGCCGCTGGCGACGACGGAGGCGCGGGCGTGGAGCAAAGTGGCGCGGGCGTTCCCTGTGGTGAGGCCAACCGCGCCTGCGGCGCCACGGTCTGTGATCAGGCGAATGGGCAGGTGATCTCCGTGCCGGGCGACCAGTGCGCGGGCCATCGCGTACTGCTCTGAGGTGAGCGTGGGGGCGAGCGGGATGACAAATTCGTAGTCGCCCTGCGGGGCCAGAAGGCGGGCGGCGGCGAGCATTTCAGGAAGGTTGTCGCGAATCTCTTTGGCGCGGCTGCCGGGCAGGAGGCCGATCCAGACGCGGGCGGGATTGAGGTCATTTTGCCGGGCGAACTGGTCGCGGGTGATGGATGGCAGCGGCAAGTCAGCGAGCGGATGGCCGACGAACTCGGCGCGGACGCCGTGGTCCAGGTAAAACTTCTGCTCGAAGGGGAAGATGACGAGCATCTCGTCGATGTACTTCTGGACCAGCTTGATGCGGTGCTTCTTCCAGGCCCAGAGCTGGGGGCTGACGAAGAAGAGCACGGGCACGCCGAGGCGGTGGAGTTGGGCGGCGAGGCGGAAGTGAATGTCGGGGAAGTCAATAAGGATGGCGAGTGAGGGGGGCCGGGCGGCGATGGCGCGCTTGAGTTTGCGAAACTCGCGGTAGATGCGGGGCAGATGGCGGACGACCTCGGTGATGCCCATGACGGCCATGTCTTCGCTGCGGACGACGCGCTGAAGGCCGGCGGCGACCATGCGCTCTCCGCCCATCCCATAGAAGGCGGCGGGCTGGCCGATGGATCGGAGGCGGGCTTTCAGCGCGGCGATGAGCAGGGCGCCGTAATGCTCGCCACTGGCCTCACCGGCGGAGATAAAGAAGGTTGGCTCGGACATGGATGCGCGGACCCTCGCTCCGTGCTCGACCTAATGATAGCGGGTTTGCGGTGGAGATGGCTGGAGCAACGCAAAACGAATAGAAAGCGAAAGCAAAATTGAGATTTGTGCACTTTCTTTGTGGAGAAGGAAAATATTGGAGGGGGGTGGGCATTTGCCTGGAGTGCGGACACGCCGGGCCGGGATGTCTCGGCGCGTTCGGGGCTGGAACGGGAGCGATCAGGTTGGCACGAGGATTGCGGCATGGTTCTATTGTGCGCTTTTGGGGGAATTGGACTGCAAAAGGGCACGGGGAAAATTGCGAGTGGAATGAGCGAGTTAGAAAAGAGTTTGGCGCGAGGGACTTGACGACGGCTTTCAGCCTTTCAGCCTTTCGGTGGCGGGGATGGGTTCGTGCACTCACACATGCCGCCCATCCGCCACTCCGACACGGGAACAACCTCTTGATCAACGACAGGCACCCAAGTTCAATGGGTGAACTCACTTCCCGAGGCACCTGGGACACATGCCTGCCCGCGACGGTGTCACGGTTCCCTTTCGGGTACAGAGGCCAGAATCTTCGAGGTGGAACCGAAGCGGTGGAAGTTGCGGAAGCGGATCTGGTTGAGGTCGAGTTCGCGAGGGCCCTTTTTGAGGACGACCTGTGCGCCGATGGGCACGAGGTAGTCCTGGCCGCCGATGGAGACGTAGTCATAGTCTGCGCTGACGGAAGCGGCGTGGATGGGGAACTTGCGGGGCACGTCTTCGGCGGTTTCCGTGATGCGGCGGACGCCGTGTGTTGCGCTGTCGATGTAGACGAGGCCGTGGTAGCCGACGGTGATGACCTGGGTGGGACCAACGCGGAGACTTAGATTCGAGTTCTCGTGAGCGACGCGATACTTGAAGACTTGCACGGTGCCTGAGCCGAGGACGCCGGTTTCCTGCCAGACGATCTCCGCTTTGGAAGCGGGGCGGAAGAGGCCGCGAATGACGCTGCCGAAGAGTCCGGCGGAAGCTATGCCTTTTTCGACGCCAGCCTCGCTGGCCACGTCGTACTTGTGGCCGTTTCT
>JAJZGF010000144.1 GCA_021805025.1 Acidobacteriota bacterium | reverse complement strand
ATGAGCATTTTCCCTCTTGTCCGGACTCGCTGGCACTCCACTGTCGGGACAGAAAGAAGTCATCGCTGCACATCCCTCCGGATGCCGCGCAACAACAAGACGCTCGAATCGTTGCCGTCAATGGTGGGCCCGGAGGGATTTGAACCCCCAACCAAGGGATTATGAGTCCGACCCTATCCCTGTAAATCGTTGACAAATAAGCGAAATCAGCCGAAGTCAGTTAAAAGCATATCTCTTTGATTCACAGAAGTTTAGCGCAGTTTTTCGTAAATAGCCGAAGTTGACGAGTGTACCGGAATTGATCCTTGTTCTTGTGCCGCACTTGGCTGATCGATACTGTAGCCGATCGAGTTGTAACCCTTCCCATTTGCTGACCGCTATACATACACGTTTTTGCATGTATGTATCATCCGTCTTATACACGAGCCGTATACTGCGATACTGATTCAAATTGCGTTCACCCACGTAAACGCGAAGTTGCGCCACAGTACCCATTTGGGTGGTGACGTTTCGGAATTTCTCCCGCTGCGCCAGCAGCGTACTCGCTCGCAGGCCGCAAAATACGCCAGATACCGGTTATTTTTCTTCCAGCAGCAGGACGTGTTGGGCGTGCTCCTTGCCTGCCAGGTGAGGGATTGCTTTGTCCATCGTGACCAGGACAAATCCCTCGCGTAGAGCCAGCCCCAACAGGTAGGCGTCCGTGACCTGCTTGGTGCCATACAGCCGGGTAAAGAAAGGGCTGCATAGCGTCGGCCAGTCGGCAGCGATGGGCACGTAGTGATACCCCGGCTGCTGTGCCATTCTAGCGAGAACTGCCGTGGCCTCGCTCATCGTGATCTGGCCGGGCCGGGGTGCAGTGGCGTTGCGCAGAAAACCGGCTTCCGTAAACGGGCATATAGCCCACCGAAGGCCAGGGGTATTGAACCACGTTGTCACGATCTGATGGTGAATGTGATCTTCGGATACGAGTGCAACGAAGACATTCACATCAAGCAGGTATCGAGGGGCCTTAGACAAGCTCATCCTCCGCCGCTTCTTTCACCATCTCCGGGGTGAGCACATCGCCGGTTCCGGCGATTACGAGATACCCATGCTCGTTCATTCTCAGCCTGGGCGAATCGCCTCCCGGCTCCGGCACTTTTTCGGCGCGGCGGAGCAGTTCGCTGATCGCAGCGGACAACGTGATGCCCTTCGCACCTGCATAGGCAGAGGTAAAGCTATACACATCCGGATCGAGATTGACGGTCATTCTCATGTTTGCACTCTACACCATTTTCTTTTTTGGTGCAATATTTCCATCTGGTGCAAATCGCCGCACTGCCGCAAACTCAAGCTGAACTCAGTGTTTCTGAGCCTGGACGTATGCCTTGAGGACGGCATTCATGCGGGTAAGGCGACCCTTTCCATTGGCCTTGAACCACTCCACTCCATCGCTGTCGAGGAGAAGATGAACGGAAGTCTTGCCTCCCGGCACGGCGACGCGGGCGCTCTTCCAGAAGCCCGCACCGAGAGACTCGGCTTCGGGCGCAGCGGGACTGGTCTTATCCTTGCCGCGTTCGCGCATGGCTCGAATCTCGCTGAGGGAGTGCCGCACGATGGTAGATTTCTCGTTCATCTCTGCTCGCTTTCTGGGCGCTGATGATGCGGATGGAGTTTTCGCCGCGCCAGGTGAACACCACCCGATCGACCTCTGTATCGACCCTGCCGAGTGCGATAAAGCGGACCTCTTCGCAGTCTTCCCGGTCGTCGATCCGCTCCATGATCTCGCTGGTAGAGATTTTGGCAGCGGCCAAGCAGCCCAATCTACAAACCCTTCCAGTCATGGACTGGTGCGTGCCTGGTTCATCAATGGATTCACAATCCGGATTGACTCCTACGGTTGCCCCGTTGCCAAGTCTTCGGAGTAAAGAATCGACGCACCAGCACTCTCAACAGATTAAAGAATCAATGCATCCCAAAAGGAAGTCCTGTAACGCACTTCGAGATCCAGGGCTTCCAGGACCGATTGAGAATTGTTGATGATGACATCCCAGGTTGCGTAATCGCGCAGGAGCAGTCGCACTTCCTCCATGGGTACAGGAGTCCGTACTTTGCGGCGAAGGTTGATACATAGCTCTTGCAGAACCTGCGTGCTCAGCACACCCCGGCCCGAGTCCAAAAGTTCTTCTACCAGCATTTGCGCACGCTCGTGTTTGATTCCGGCCGAACGGTCATGGGCGTACACCAAGATATTGGTATCTACGAAATATTTATCGCTCATGCAACTCATCTCGTGAGCCAGAGGGCGACCAATGCAGGTCGAAGCCCGCCCGCAGACGCGCCACAGCGCGTTGTCGCGCCTGGTGGTATCTTCTGCGCTCGCGCACGGACTGCTCCAACCGGGTTGAGCGCAAGGCGCTGATGGATGTGCCTTGCTCGGCCGCGACAACCCGCGCTTCCCGTAGGAGATCGTTTTCAATCTTCAATGTGACATTCGTTTTCATAGGCGCACCTTTTCTCGTGCAGCACAATTCTGCGTGCTTGATAGGGGAATTCCAATGGTAGCTCTTCGGCTGTGTCCTTAGCACCCACGACAAGGATTTGTGTTGGATTGTCACACTTGGTCCTGAAAGGGTTGCATCGTCCGCTGTAACTGCGGACCCGCAGATGATGGCTGCCAGCAAGGAATCGCTCTCAAGGGACGCGGAAAAAGCATTTTCGGCCGCGGTGAAAGGCCCGATGAGAAGCATGTCGAATGAGCCCAACCAAACTCTTGCTCTGCGTCCTGATGCACTTCGGTGCTGGATAGTGCGGGTCCGTGCAGCAAGCCAGGACTGGAGTTTGGTGGAACTTCGGGAGGTTGGAATGAACAACAAATGCCGAGTGGTGACCAGACGATCCTACGGTTTTCGAACGTACAAAGGCGTCGAACTCGCTATGTATCACACACTTGGACGGCTACCCGAACCGGAGACCGCCCACAGATTCTGCTGAGGAGGCCAAATAACGATGAGAACTGCCCCCCGCCTGCCTGAGCTTGCGCTCTTTAGTGACGCAGAGTAGATTCGAGCTACAGGAATCCTGTTCCTACTCCAGCAGAGCAGTTCGGAGAACAATTGTGTTTAACGACAGACCTCCTTGCGATACGCAAGCTAATCATAGCGCGTCGGCCTCCCACCCTCCTTTCGATCCCCGATCTAACCGGTTTCATTCTCGGAAAGCAAATGCAGGTCTTGCAAATGCACATTACCTCGACCTTCAAGGGTCTTGCTTCCACCCACTGGAAAGACGACTGCCAGACAGCGAGAATGCCCAGAATCATAGGGGTCGGCTAGCTCCATTTTCGACGTCGTCCATAAAGGCGATTCATGCTCTCCGGAGGATGCACGGCGGCTCTCAAAGTCAATTGATGTTAGGGGATGACGGTCGCCTTTGGGTTGTCAAGTTTAAGAACAATCCACAACACTTGAAGACTCTCGCGAACGAGTTGATGGCGACGCGAATTGCCGAATCTATTGGGCTGTCTGTACCCAAAAGCGCAATCATTGATGTCACCCAAGAGTTAATTGAAAGCAATCCACACTTATTCATCGACCATGGACGAGGGTGGCGCGAGATCTGCTCAAGTGGCTTACAGTTCGGAAGTAGCTGGTCGGGTACGTTGATGCCTGGGCAAGCTATCGATATCCTGCCCGAGGAGCAACTCCAGCGCCTCCGGAATCTTGAGGAGTTTGCAGGCATGCTCGCCTTCGACAAGTGGACAAGTAATGCTGACCGCCGCCAGGCAGTCTTTCAACGCACAGCAAGAGCGAAACAGTATAGCGCTGTATTTGTTGATCAAGGGTTTTGCTTCAATGCGGGCGAGTGGTCATTCCAGGATATGCCACAGCGGGGAGTGTTCGAGCGTAAGAGTGTTTATTCCGTAGTAACTGACTGGGATAGTTTTGAGCCTTGGTTGACTCGAATCGAACAGTTCAGCCCTGACGTGCTGTGGAAGATTGCTAGAACGGTTCCACCGGAATGGTATTGGGAGGATCTGTACCTACTCGAAGAATTAGTAGAGACGCTCCTGGTTCGCCGATCTGGCGTGAGAAAACTGATCTCTGAGCTTCGGCAATCGAGCCATACCCCATTCCCAAACTGGAAGAATGGCCGGTTCGCGAGCATGCCCCGCTTCCAGTTGGAGGTGGCGAGCGGCGGTCAAGTTGATGTTACTACGCGACCTTCTTGCTGGCAGCCGCAGTGGGGTTGAGGATCGTTCCAGCGCCCATAGGTCCTTGTACGCCATGATGCGTTTGAAGCGTTTGAAGCGTTTCTCGGTTCTGAGGAAGACCGCAGCCATCCAACGCAAGACCCTCTTGCCGCTCTGCCAGGGGGTCACACTGCGGGTCAGGATGCGTACTCCGGCGCGCGGGGTCTCGATGATGTTGGTGGTGGCCAGGCAGCGGTGCAGCGCCGGCGGGATGTTGAGCCGGTTAACGGTGAAACGCTCCTCCAGGCCTTCCAGCAGACTGGCCGCCGCCTGCGGATACTTTTGCTCCAGCAATGCGGCCAGCTTCTTGATGCGCGCGATGTCCTTGTCCGTGTCCAGTTTCCAGGCCGCCCGCAGCACGCTTTTGACCCCAGGCTTGTCGTCCCTGGGCAGCTAGTCGAGCACGTTGCGCAGCTTGTGTGCGCGGCAACGTTATACCTTCTGGTCTGTACCGAAGACGGCGTTGATAGCGGCGCAGCGCCTTGGAGCCGTCGATGACGAACAACATCTTGCGCTTGGTATCGGCGCAGCGCAAGACAATGTCTTCGAGCAAATCCGTCACCACTGTGGCGTTTTCCGTGGTGCCTTCCCGGATGCCAGGCACATGCATGTGGCCCTCCGAATCCAAACCCACTGCGCCGTCCATCGCGTCTTCGCCGAAGTTGCGCCTGTCGACGTAGGCGGCCAGCAGTTTCAGGTCGTCGAAGCGTCGGCTGACAAGAGCCTCGATCTCGGCTTGGGACGTCTGGACCGTCGCCCAGCTGGCCGCTGAACGCGAAACCCCGGCCGTCTCGGCCATCCGGGTGACCTGCAGCTTGCGCTCGTCCAAAAACACCTGCCTGGGCCGGTGGCCGTAACAAACCACCTCGCCTGCATGCTTCCGGCCCTGTTGGGGTGCGCCTACGGCGGCCTCGATGGCCGACATCTGCAACACCGCCAGAGTGGCCGCCCGCCCGGTCGCGTCGATCAGCTCGTCGCAGGCGATCTTGCACTGCGCGACCAGATCCACCACGGGAAACAGCGTTTGGGCGTTCTTCGCCAGAAAGCTGGCTAGCTCCCGTTAGTTGAGTCTCCCTTGCTTGCGGATGGCGCGGTAAGCTCTGTACCAGGGCGGTTCTCCTTGTAAAAGGTCGGCAACTCGATTCTTGCAGAATCGGGTAGAACTGCCGCTCAACTTTCAACTATGGATGAGACCTCCTCGAGGAAGATCCGCCGCAGCGAGTTGCTCACCTTCGTCGAGAGATACGGTCAGGCAAGCATGCTCGCCGCCAAGGCCCTCAAAACTCTGGTGGGGACCAACAACACATCAGACCAAGACCCACTCTGCACGGTGATCTAAGCAGCTACGATCTGAAGTTGTCGTCATCCTGCGCCACCTATCGGTCTTCAGGGCAGTGCATCCCGTGGAGACACTCATCAAGATGGAATAGACGCGTTCAGTTCCTGACCTACGATCCACCCGTCATCACGGAGCCCCTAAAATGTGTATTTAACACCACCGTCAGGAAATATTGGCATCTGTGTTTGTTCTGAAAGCCCCCCGCCCTGCTTACGTGGCTCCCATAGATATTCATAGAAGTTCTTACGATTAAGAGCATTCTCGAGCCCAGCATGCCACGTCATCTCTCCACGCCCAAGCTTATGGCTCTGTTCGAGGCGAAAATCGAGGCGTTGATAAGAAGGTGCACGGACAGCATTGACCTCTAATAGATTATAGACATCGCGATTCTGCGCAATACTTAGAGGCATGTTGTCGGGAGTGTATGGAACACCCGAAGTCGCTGTATAACGCCATGACAGGATCATCCTGTGGACCGTCGCCCAACTCCCCATCAGATTCACCTGAAGCGGAACATCGTAATTACCACGACGCAAAATCCCATCAAGGCCGGCATACCAACTACGTGCGTACACTAGCGATCCAGTAAGGTCCAGGTGAGACGTAACATGCGCCTGTACGCCGAGCTCAGCGCCGTACGCAATGCCGGTTCCTCGACCCACCATCGGCGTCATCAGAAATGCCTGCCCGAAGGTGTCTGTGATATTCGCTAACGAAAGCTGCGGGTAGTTAGACGCGACTGGGTAGTCGAGATAACGCTTCTGGTACGCCTCAAGCGTGACATGTGCCCTATGATTATCTGCCAGCACGACACCGCCGGTGATCTGGTTGGATCGAATCGGCCGAAGATTCTGAAGATTGTTGAAACTGAGCAGGTAGAGAGTCGGTGGAAGCTGCTCATACTGTGAATACCCGATGTGCGCAAGCTTGCCCATTATGGGAATCGATAACAGCACCTTACTTGTGCCTCCAGCATGGCCCCCCAGCGCCCACTGCTCCACACGCTCCCCCACCACCACACTCGCACCGTGCTTGAAATTGCTCATTGCCTGCAGATAAGCGCCCGAGGAAAATGGCGCGAACTGGCGGTCCATCGCCATAACGTTTTCCGGAGCCGGGTTTTCACTATACGGATTTTGCAAACCGATCGGTTGCGCCACTCTGTAGTCAAGTTGGTCGACCGCCGCTCGACCGCCTGCAGTGACCGTGAGGAATCGATTCCGTACATATGACCAACTGTATTTTAGAGTCGTAATCTGATCCGTCGTATTTTCGTTATAAACGATCGCACCATCTTGGAGCTGCCCATTCTCGATCACAGACTGGTTCTGAGCAGCATGTGCTAGGCTCACGATGCCCAACGCCCGGTCTGAGAACAGGTGTTGCCAGTTAGCCCCCGTAGTATTCCGCCAGCCGGCATACGCGATATTGTATGGGTTAGTCTCTTGCGAGTCCTCCGCATCAGGAGAGATCGTAATCGAGTCAATCCCCGTGAGAGACATTCCCCACCAACTATCCTTATTATTGATGTTGTTTTGTGCGCGTATAAAAGCATTGCGGTAATGTGGCACACCGTCCATTCCGATATTGTTCGTTAGATATTGAAGAATCCCATCTCGTGCAGACAGGAAGAGCGAGCCATCTTTTCCAAACGGAAGTGCAATTGAACCGCCTACGCCAGCGATTCCTGCTTCTGTTGTGAAACGGCGGCTGATCACACCCTTGGTACGAGTTGATATTTCCAAAACCGACGACAGGCGTTCGTCGAATCTATCGTCGTACGCGTCCGTATGGAATTCGATGTGTTGGATAGCATCTTCATCCAGCATGGATATGAAGCCACCCGTGGTATCGGAAAGGGCCAGTTGGTTAATTGAGGGAACGTCAATATTGTCCACAACAAAGAGGTCTTCGGACGGGTTCCCCCCGCGCACCAGGAAGTCGTTTCTCTCATCGTTGTCGGATACTACTCCGGGCATTGTCTGAATGAAGCGTGGCAAATCCCCAAAGGTGCCCGCCGAGGTCTCAACCTCTTTTGGGGTAATGGATCGCTCAAAACCTTCGGCGACGATCGACCCACCTGACTTCGCTACCACTTGAATATCTGTCTTAAGCAGATAGGGACTCGACCCTACATGGTTCCCGAACAGCATACGCCTATTTACGCCTGTTCCAGTTAGAAAAGGTGCAAACGAAATGCCGGGTAGGCTAGGGCATGGCACGAATGATGGGCACTGTGCTAACCAGATAAATTGGTATCGCGATGACACTGTAGGAGTGTGTGGGTCGTCGATGTGTGTATTGTCTGGCGTACTTGCACAAAGGGAAAGAGGGGAGAACATCGCAGCTACAATGAGCACCGCCAATAATCCGACGGTGCGGACTACGGTACCTTCACGAGGTTCAGGGGTTTCTAAAGGAGGAGTCACGACATCATATGAGATATTGGCTGTTGGAAGCTCAATGGACTTAGCGGATGACAGTGGTGACGAAGATAGGTACATGCAGGGGCAATTAGCAGTGAGCTTCTCTTCCACTTCGGTCTCTTTACGCAACGGAACTAAGGCAGGCGTTCTCCGTGCTAACCTGCCCAATTAGACATTCGGGGTTGGAACCCAAATTTGCTGTGCTTGGGGCAAAAGCGCCACTCACTATTCCGTACCTCCAGGAGTGCCATGTGTTCGAACACTCTATCGACTTTTCATTTGCAGGCATCATTTGAACCTTCTAACAGTAGACGGCGGACGTCACGCATTTTATGGAGCTCTCCAGTGCTCTACCGAGCATTTGCAGGGCACCATAGAGAGACCCACGCATCAAAGGTTTTCACGCTGCGCCTCGACGACCTGGATATTCCATGGAGCGGCGACCTGGCGAACGCTTGGGTCAGTCTCTCTCGCCCCTGCATCGTTCTGATTCGAGCAGGCGTAGGTCACTTAGTAGTGCAGGCCGGCGCCTCCACACTTAGGTGGCAGTCGTTTTTTGCGGGGGTGGAAGGTTAGGCGGCCGTCGGCCCCAGTGTCAGGAAGATAGAGAAGGACATCGCACAAAAGTGGCATTACTTAGAAGCGATAGACGACTCCACTCGCGAAAGTATCCTCCCACAAATTCCCAGCAGTATAGAGGGCACCTGTGGCATTGTTTAATGGAGTGCGTCCCATGCCAAACTCCAGAAGGCGGTAGTCTATACGACCCATTGGGACATCTAACCCTACGACCGGCTCGTAGAATAGGTGAGCTATTGCCGTGCCGTTAATGTTTGCAAATGTGCCGCCACCAACAAGAAACTCGACATACGGTCTCACGAGTTCGTTTTTGGTAAGCAACTCGGCGCGCACTCCTCCTAAGCCGAATCTGTCATTTGCGGAGTAGGTCCCTCTAAAGTCTAAACCGGTGGACACGTGACCTATCTGGTAGCCCTCACGGTACAAGCCAAAGCCAATGCCGGCCGAAGTTAAGTAGTCGTTCTGTGTGGCAATAGACGTATCCCGATTAACGAAAACAAGGGTGCTATACACGGCAGTTTGCGCTTCAGCGGGAGCTGTAAGCACCTGGCATAGCATGGTCAGTGTGGATAGTGCGAGAAGGGTGATTATGGTTCGTCTCATTCCCATGAAGGCTCCGATTGATAGGAATCTAGATCGAGAAACAATGTGCTCGGTCTAAGCTATTACCTATATCGGCGCTCATGTGAAAACGTTTAGAAGTGAAATCTCTAATCTCCCACCGAATCGGCTCTTCGGGTGGAAAAAGCTGAAACGTTGAATCGTACGCGGGTTACCGGGGGAAAGGCGAGCCGAGTTGTTATGGTGTCCAGACGTTACGCTTTGATGAGCGGGCAGATGAGGTTGCGGCAGCCGCCCGCGCGTCGCAATCGGGCTCTGATGTTGCCATGGCCGGCTTCGGCCACGCCCAGCGGGGGCTTGGCCCGAGTGTACTTAACACCATTTTGTCGATGCGCCAGCCGCTCGCTCTGATGGGGTAACCTTCCGGGACTCGGAACTCGCGATCTCCGCTGGGGAGAGTGAATAGCTTGAAGGGCGTCTCCAGCCGCTGCGGCGCAAGGATCGGTCAGACATCCAGAAACACTACTGGCGTGGCGTCCTGGGGTCGCCGTCCTACTTCGCCTCGTCTTGTGGTGGCGCTCCGACCTCTATCCTGCGCCAGGGCATCGAACAGCAGCAGGCACCGCATTGAAAC
>JAJZGF010000143.1 GCA_021805025.1 Acidobacteriota bacterium | reverse complement strand
CCGCTGGTTGGACGAGGCAAAGTTCGCGACTTGTATGCGGTTGGCGATGCCCTGCTGCTGGTTGCCACTGACCGTCTCTCCGCCTTTGACCATGTGCTGGCAACAGGGATCCCCGGTAAAGGAAAGATCCTGACCCAGATTTCGCTTTTTTGGTTCAATCTGGTCTCCGAGATCGTCCCGAATCATCTCATTACGGCCCGCGTCGAGGAGTTTCCCGCATCTCTGCACCCTTATGCCGATCAGTTGGAAGGGCGATCCATGCTGGTCAAGCGGGCGAAGATGTTTCCCGTCGAATGCGTGGCGCGCGGGTATCTTGCCGGGTCAGGCTGGAAAGAATATCAGGCTTCCGGAACGGTCTGCGGTATTTTTCTGCCACATGGGTTGTTCGATGGATCGCAGTTGCCTGAGCCGATATTTACCCCTTCGACAAAGAGCCAGGATGGAGCGCATGACGAGAATATCTCCTACGAGCAGGTCGAGAAGCTACTCAGCGCGGATACGGCAGCCGAGCTGCGGCGACTGACCTTGGCCATTTACCGCCGTGCGGCACAACATGCCGAGAAGCATGGTCTGATTCTGGCCGACACCAAATTTGAGTTTGGCACGACGGAGTCCGGCATTGTATTGTCCGACGAGGTGCTGACACCGGACTCTTCGCGATTCTGGGATGCTGCGTCGTGGGCCCCAGGCGGTGCCCAACCCTCATTCGACAAGCAGTATGTGCGCGACTATCTTGAGAGTATCCACTGGAACAAGCAGGTGCCGGCGCCGGGTTTGCCGAGCGATGTGGTACGCCGCACCCAGGCCAAGTATCTTGAGGCGTATCGAAGATTGACGGGACACAACCTGGATCTTTAGGGCGGAGGTCGAATCATTTTGACCGCAGTCGATTGGATCATTGTGGTTTTGATGGCTGCAGCCGTGCTGGGTGGTATGCTGCAGGGTTTTGTGCGCGCCGTTTTCACAGCCGGTGGACTGCTCGCAGGGATCGTGCTGGCAGCGTGGAACTACCAGAGTCTTGGAGAGCTGCTCACGCGCGCTCTTCATGATGCGCAATTGTCGAACGCGATCGGCTTTGTGGCGATTGCCATTTTGGTGATGGCACTGGCGGCATTACTGGGTGGTTTCCTTTCCAGGATCCTGCACAAGATGGGGCTGGGCTGCCTGGACCGGATTGCCGGAGGATTCTTCGGATTTCTGGAGGGTGCCGTGCTGGTGGCGGGTTGCATCCTGGTGACGGTTGCCTTTTACCCCAAGGCGCAGTGGCTGACCGAGTCCAGGCTGCCACGGTATTTTTTTAATGCCTGCCATCTGAGCACTCATGTCAGCCCGGACGGCTTGGCGGCCAAAGTGCAGGCTGAACTGAAGACGCTTGAGGCGGCATCGCCGGATTGGCTTCACCAAGGCAATCCTGCACAGTGAAATTCGCGGGCATGAGAGCGTTCAGATGTGGCAAGCTATTAGAACGAGGTTGAGACGTGAGACGAGAACTGGACATCCTGGTTACCCAGATGCATTCGAGCGGCCTTCGCTATGAGGATGCCGTGCGCGAATTCAAGAAGCAGTATTTGCGCGAGGTGCTTGTGGCGAACCGTGGAAACCAGTGCAAGGCCGCGGAGGAGCTGGGAATTCACCGCAATACGCTGAGCCGCACAATGGCTGAATTGGGCCTGAGCCTCGCCGAGGTGCGCGCAATTGTCAAGCGTCCGCCACGCAGCGAACGTCCTGTGTTTGGAGTGGTGCGCCAGGGCTACCGCCAGGGCTGACAGCTCCGCACCGTCATGCAGACAAATCCGAAAGTTCATGAACCGCGCGTTTCTCTGGCACCGGAATTTCGCTGGGACGGCCAGGATGCGTATCTATTCGACATTGACGGCACGCTCCTGCGGAGCCGCGACCGGGTACATTTTGACTCGATCGCCGCAGGGGTGCAGCATGTCACAGGAGTGTGTGTGACGCTGGACGGAGTGACCGTGCACGGCAGCACAGATACCGCGATCCTGCGCGAAGCATGCGCCAAGGCTGGAATTCCAGCAGAGGTGCTGGAGCCGCAGGTAAGCGCGATTCTTGATGCCATGTGCAATCACGTAGCGGCACGACGCGACGAGTTGCAGCCGCTTTTGATGCCGGGGGTCCGAGAGACTTTGCGTCATCTGGCGCATGGCGGAGCGGTGCTGGGCGTAGCAACAGGAAACCTGGAGACGATTGGCTGGATCAAGATTGAGAAGGCTGGATTGCGCGAGTGGTTCCGGTTCGGCGGTTTCAGCGATCACTACCCTGTCCGCGCGGAACTGATCGGCCAGGCGGCAAGCAAGGCGCGCGCCCTGACCGGCGAAGCCGCGAGCGTATGCGTGGTGGGAGATACACCCCGCGACATTGAGGCAGCGCAGGCCAATGGCTTGCCGGTCATCGCCGTGGCAACCGGGCACTACAGCTACGACGACCTGCTGCAGCATGGACCGACCGTCTGCGCAACAACCCTGGCCGATTTGTTGGCAACAGTCGAGGCAAAGCTGTGAGCGGCGGAAAGCGCCCATGCGCACGCCGCGTGGCGCTGGCGTTGTTGACGCTTGCCGCCAGTTCTATCTGCGCACAGCAAACGGCCGGCCAGTCCAGCGGACTGAACCCCGCCCCTGCGACTGCGCCCGTTTCCGCGAAGAGTCAGAATCAGGCGCCACCAGAGATCGTGAGCCGAAAGGATCGCAGGCGCGCGGAGCGACTCTACCTTGAGGCAACAAAGCTATTTGCGAAGCAGGAGTTTGAGCAGTCGAGGCTGGACTTCGAAGAGGCCGCTCATCTTGATCCGAGCAATCCGGACTACCGGCCGGCCGCGCTGATGGCGCGAAGCCACGAGGTGGCGCAACTGATCCAGCAGGCTGCGCGCGCACGCATCCAGCATCATGCGGACCTGGAGCGCGCTGCGCTGCGGCAGGCGCTGGAGCTGGACCCGACCAATCCGCAACTGGCTGAGCACATGCAGGACTTGACCGACGCGGCGGTGGCAGACCAGCCAGAGCCCCCGTACGAAGAGGCAGCGGGCAACCTGGCACAGGCGGAACTTCTCGCACCTTCCACCGGCAAAGAGAGTCTGCACCTGAAGATGGATCGGCGCGAACTGATCCAGAAGGTCTTTGCCGCGTTTGGGATCCAGGCGAACATCGATTCGAGCATTCCGGCGGCTCCGGCACGATTCGACGTGGACGATGCGGGCTTCGAGGAAGCAGCGCGGGCGTTGAGTCTGTCTACAGACACGTTCTGGGTTCCGCTGGATGCCCGGCGCGTATTGGTCGCAAGGGATACGCCATCTAACCGCGAGCAGTTCGAGCGGCAGGAGATGGAGACGATTTCGCTACAGGGCATGTCCACCGATGAGATGACTGAGGTCAGCAACCTGGCGAAGAACGTCTTTCAGGTACGACAGGCATTGCTGGAGCAGAATGCGGGAACCATGACTGTGCGTGCGCCGACACGTACGCTGGCCGCCTTGAATGAAACGCTCCGGGAGCTGCAGGATGGCCGTTCCCAGGTGTTGCTGGATGTGCGCCTGGTGGAACTGGCGCACACCATGAACCGCAACACAGGAGCCATGCTGCCGCAGCAGTTTACCGCGTTCAATGTATACGCTGAAGAGCAGGCGATTCTGAACTCCAATCAGGCACTGGTGCAGCAGATTATCTCCTCTGGTCTTGCAGCGCCGGGTGACACGCTTGCGATCCTCGGAATTCTGCTTGCTTCCGGCCAGGTATCGAGTTCCCTGTTCTCCAACGGCATTGCACTGTTTGGCGGGGGACTGACGCTTTCAGGACTATCTCCGAATCCTGCGTCCGTGAACCTCAGCCTGAATTCGAGCGCCTCCCGGGAACTGGATCAGGTGCAACTCAGGCTGGGCGATGGACAGGAAGGAACTCTTCTGGACGGCCTGCGCTATCCCATCATGACGTCGTCCTACTCCGGGCTGTCACTGAATAATGTGAATATTCCGGGGCTGAACAGTGCGGGAAGTTCGAGCGGGCTTTCTTCGCTGATCTCGTCTCTGAACAGCGCGCAGCAGTCGATTCCCCAAGTGGATTATCAGGATCTGGGCTTGACGATGAAGGCGACACCGCGGGTGATGCGCAACGGAGATGTTGCCCTCTCGATGAATCTGAAGATTACAGCTCTGGCAGGTCCGATGCTGAATGGCCTTCCGGTTTTGAATAACCGCAATTACACGGGCGTAGTGACGCTGCGCGAGGGCTCGGGCGTTGTGGTGATAAGCGAGCTGAGCCAGCAGGAGACCGTCGCTCTGAGCGGCATACCGGGCCTGAGCGAGATTCCTGGGATGTCAAACCTGACGGGTAAGGATATGCAGCAGGACTATGCTTCCCTGCTGATTATCATTACACCGCACGTGATCCGCGGAGGCCGAAGCAGTGGTCACACGCTCATGCAGCGCATGGAACGAGGGTCGCGGACGCCATAGCGATGCGCGAACAGCCGTCCGATCTACCTTCTGAATACAGAAATCCCCCGGATCCGGAGGCGCGTCGCCGATAAGCGCGAGGCGCGTGGACCCGAGGGGTTACTTGGCTCTTGGGCGGCTCTTACTGGGCTGCCACGCCATCCTGCATTGCCTGATACGCAACAATCTGCTTGAGCGTGTCGTAAGGCAGTCCGCTCATCGGAATGATCCTGCCATTGATGAAGAGCGTGGGAGTCTGATTCACGTTCAGAGACAGAGCCAGCTTGACGGAGGACTCAACTTCCGCCGCAGTGGCAGGCGTAGAGGCGCAGGCTGCGACCTTGGCCGGATCAAGCCCCGCCTTCGTGACCGCGCTGTTGAGGGTCAGCGTAGCGCCATCGCTGGTCGCCATGCCGGCCTGCCCATCAAAGACCGCAGAGGCAAACTGGAAGAATGCCGTGCTGCCACCCATTTTGGTCACGCAGACGCCGTACTCGGCGGCGAGGACTGCCGCAGGGTGGACGCGCGCCAAAGGATAATTCTGAAAAACGATGCGCGCTTTCGGGAAATCCACGGCAAGCTTGTCCATGTCAGCCTGCGCATCCTTGCAATGCGGACACTGCAAATCAGCGAATTCAACAATTTCGAGATCCTTGGACGCCGCTCCGCGGTAAGGCCCATCGGCGCCCTGCTGAAGGGTGGCCCGGATCTCCGCGTAAGGGTGGTCGCCGAAGGGGATAATCTCATCGCCCGCGATGATGTGCTTGCCGTCAGGTAGCGCAAAGAACTGAATGGCAGAGAGCTTCTGATTGCCGGATTTCGCGCCGATGAGAACGACGACCTTGCTGATGCCTTCCACCTGAGTCTTGAGAATCGCCTGGACCTGCCATACGCGACTCGGGTCGTATCCCCAGCTGGCCTGGAGAAAGGCATTGATAAGCTCGGGCGTGGGGGCCTGGGCGGTAAAGTTGTTCGGGTCAGGCTTGGGAAAGACCGGGCCGGCACCGAGCGTGGGCGCGGAAGCTGCAGGTGCCGGCGGGGGTGCGGCGGGCACGTTTTCCTGACCTGCGGCCTGGAACATGGGGACTGAAAGTATGACCAGCGCGGCTGCGCCGGCAAGACGAGTAAACGAACGAATCAAGCTGAATCTCCTCCAGAGGCGAAAAGATACTCTGCCCTTTAGCTTATACCTGAACCTTGACGGCAATGGGAAATCGACGCCCCATGCCAAACGACTTGGAAGTGACCTTGAGGACCGGCGCGGCCTGCTGCCGCTTGTACTCCGCACGCTCCACCAGATGAACGACCTGCTGGATCAGTTCCAGAGAGAACCCAAAGGCTTCGGCGATCTGTTCAGGCGTTTCGTAGCGTTCCACATACGCCTCCAGAATCGGATCGAGAACGTCGTAGGGCGGCAAGGAGTCGGTGTCCTTTTGATCAGGGCGTAACTCGGCCGAAGGGGGTTTCTCGAGAATGGCTTGGGGGATCACCTCGCGCTCGCGGTTGAGCCAGCGGCAGACGGCATAGACGCGGGTCTTGACGAGGTCCCCAATCACGGCCAGCGCTCCTGCCATGTCTCCATAGAGGGTGCAGTAGCCGACGGCCATCTCGGATTTGTTGCCCGTGGTGAGGACGAGCGCGGAAAACTTGTTGGAAACTGCCATGAGCAGGTTGGCCCGAATGCGGGACTGGATGTTCTCTTCCGTCGTATCCGGCTTGAGCCCGGCAAAGATCGGTTCGAGAGCGCGCGTGTATGCGTGGAAGAGATCGTTGATGGCGATGACTTCAAAACGGATGCCGAGGTTGACGGCCAACTGCCGGCTATCGTCGATGGACCCGGTAGAGGAGTAGGGACTTGGCATGCCAATGCCGATCACGTTCTCCGGGCCCAGCGATTCTGCCGCGATAGCGGCGACCAGCGCAGAGTCAATGCCGCCGCTGAGCGCCACGAGCACCTTGCGAAAGCCGCATTTACGGACGTAATCGCGTGTGCCGAGGACGAGCGCTCGATACGCGGCCTCGGTATCGTCGTCGCACCGTTCCCGCACGGGTGGAGCGCTAAAAGGATCCACTACAACGAGGTCTTCAGCAAATGAAGCAGCCTGTGCGATCAGGTCCCCATGAGCGCTGATGGCGAGCGATGAGCCGTCAAAAATGAGGCTGTCGTTGCCGCCCACCTGGTTGCACATCAACACCGGGATGCCGTCGCGGCGCGCAATGGCGGCGAGCATCTGGCGGCGGAGCTGTCGCTTCCCATGCCAAAAGGGCGAAGACGACAGATTGATATGCAAGGCTGGATTCTGGCGCATCAATTCCTCCATCGGGTCGATGGAGTAAAGACGGCGCGGCCAGAAATCCTTATCGTTCCACGCATCTTCGCAAATGGAAATCGCCAGTCGCACACCGTCGAGTTCGACCACCTGCTGACGCCGGGCGCCGGCGAAGTAGCGCTGTTCGTCAAAGACGTCGTAAAACGGCAAAAGGCGCTTGTGCTGTTCGATAAGGGTCCGGCCCTTGTCGACAAGGACTGCGGCGTTCACGGCGGGCTTGCCGGAGTCCGTGGGAGCGGGCAAGGCAACTCCGGCGAGAACGGCAGTCGAAAGATTCTGCGTGGCCGCGGCCAACTCAACCACCGCGGATTTGCAGTGCGCGAGGAAACTGGGCTTCTCAAGAAAGTCTGCGGGGGGGTAGCCGCAAACGGCGAGTTCAGAAAAGACTGTGAGGCGAGCGCCTTGCGCCGCGGCTCGTTGGGAGACTCGGACCATTGTCTCGATGTTTCCCGCGAAATCTCCGACGGTTGGATTGATTTGTGCGAGCGCGATCTTCACAACTCAAGTTTAACCGGTCAGATGAAGACGGTTTCGATCGAGGGCCTACGTGGCGGGCGCCCGCGCACATCAGGAACCTGTGCCGGCCAGGACGACGCCGATAGTGCGGACGATAATCTTGAAGTCGAGCCAGATGCTCCAGTTCTCAATATACGTCACGTCGAGCGAGACATAGCTGTCAAAAGATGGATCCTGGCGGCCCTGCACCTGCCAAAGGCCGGGGATGCCGGGCTTTACATCGAGACGGCGCAGGTGGCTCAGTTTGTACTCGCGCACCTCGCTGGCGATGGGCGGACGAGGCCCAACGACGCTCATGTCGCCCAATAGAACGTTGAGAAACTGAGGCAGTTCGTCCAGGGAGTATTTACGCAAAACGCGTCCGATTCGCGTAATTCGCGGATCGTTTGTGATCTTGAACAGGACACCGTCCCGTTCGTTCATGTGCATGATAGCGGCGCGCCGCTTCTCTGCATCCCGCACCATGGTGCGGAATTTGAAACAATGAAAAACCCGGCCTTTTTTGCCGATGCGCTCGGACGCGTACAACACGGGGCCCCGAGAATCCAGCTTGATGGCCGCGGCAATAAGAAGCAGGAGAGGGGACAGGAGCACGAGCGCCAGGCTGGAGAAAAAGATGTCGACCGTACGCTTCAGAAAATTGCCGAACTGGGGCACGTAGCCGCAGTGCAGCGGAATGGTGGGGAACTGGCCAATATACTCAATGGGGGCGTTCCATGCGAGTCCGTCATATAGATGGGGAACTACACGCAAATCAATGCCATGGATCCGCGCCTGGTCGAGAACGTCCTGCACGACACCGCGCTCGCATGGGGCGGTGAAGAAGATTTCATCCACGAAACGCAGGCGGGCGTGCTGAAAGAGCGAATCGAGGGCCCCTACGACATCGCCCGTACTCGACGCCATGGACACAGGACTGCCCGAAATCGCAATGAAGCCTTTGAAGACATAGCCGAGGTGGCGAATACTCTCGATATGATGACGCAGGGCATGCGCTTCAGGGCCCGTGCCAACGATCAGGATGTTGCGCGTATCCACTCCCCGATCAAAACGGTTGTAGAGAAGGATGCGGTAAAAAAAGCGGCGCAGGCTCAATGTGATCGTCACAAGGCCCAGCGTGATGAGGACTATGCGCCTCGGAATATCGTCCGCATGGAGCAAATAAAGGGCACCGGTGAGCAGCAGACCTGCCGTGAAACATGCCCGTACACTGAGGTGCTGCTCGTGCATAAAACTGGTGAGGCGCACGGGCGTGTAGAGCCGGAATCGCTTGCTGATGACCACGAGCGCAATCGAGAATCCGCAGAGAATCGCTAGAAGAATACCCGTGGAATGGGCCTGAAAGAGCGTACCTGCCATAAGGCGCTTCAATGCGATCAGCGGACTGAGGTGCATCTCATGGGCGATGGCAAAAAGCGCCGCCGCGAGGATCGTCAGCAAATCCAGACATATCCAGAACTTGGTTTGCCCCTGAATGCTGCGGGGAACATATCCCAGACCTTCGCCCGATCGATCAGGCGAAGGAAGAACCGTTGTGGAGACCTTTTGCCAGAAATCAGACGTAGCCATAAGCGCGCTGCAGACCCCAGAGAATGAAACAAAAACTGAAGTGGAAAATCCAAAGCCGGACTGCCCAACTTGCCAAGCAGCCAACAGGAAATCATCTTGAAGAACGAATTGCCGATATGCTTCTCGGCGCTTTCAGTTCGTCACCTTTTGTGATAGCATGTTGCCCGTTTGTCGCGCCTGAAACGATCTCAGTTAGGGTAGCAATACTGGCAGATTTCACGTGGCTGAATCCGTGAAACTACCGCATCGTTTCTTTGATTTTCATCTGCCGGTCAGAGTCTATGTGAGGGGACCCACGACTCCAGACTTTTTTTCATCTTGCTTGAAGGGAGAATTCCGCACATCTGCAACCAAGGAGCATTCAATTCATCACACCCGCAAGCATGGACCGCAAAGCGATCCCTGTGGAATACCCGGCAAGCCTTCCTGGCGGTACTCCCTACTGGACGGCTCACACCTGCTTAGAAAGCTAACAGAATGGAGCCATCTGGCCATAGGATTGCCGAATAAGGCGGCTATGGCAAGGAAAATCTTCACTGAGCGTGTTACGGAATCAGTCACCTCTGTGACGATGGTAACCTATATGCGTCTAACTCTAGAAATTTCTGGATGTTACCGTCAGAAGACGCTAGAAAATCAGCGAGCGCTCCGAAGAATCCAGCACGGCCTTCGTGCAGAAACAGAACAGTGTCCGCGAGACGCTCTGCAAACCGCATGTCATGCGTCACAACGATGCTGGTAAGGCCGAGCTGCCGTTTCAATCGCTGAACGATGTTCCCGAGCCGGCGGGCTACGAGAGGGTCGACCATGGTGGTGGGTTCATCGTAGAGGACGACCTCCGGCTGGGCGGCCAGGGCCCGCGCGATGGCGACTGCGCGACGACGCCCGGTCGAGAGGCTCGCCGGCAGGGCATCCAC
>JAJZGF010000142.1 GCA_021805025.1 Acidobacteriota bacterium | reverse complement strand
TGAAGGCCCCTGCTCCCTCCGTGTTCGCACTTTGCGCGAATGAATGATTTGCATTGGACATCTCCGTGTCTGCGGGAGGTATGCGATGGATAGTCTTTGTTGCGATGGGGGTGGAGTGAACCCCAATAAAAGCCTCCATGAGTCGCAAAGGCAACTGCTGGGACAACGCCTGCTCGGAGACGCTGTTCGGATCGCTCAAGGTGGAACGGCTGCACGGCATGACCTTCCACAACCACAGGGAAGCCAAAGACGCCACGCTGGAATGGCTGCTCTGGTACAACGGATCGAGAATGCACTCCACACTCGGCTATCTCAGCCCAGCCCAGTTCGAACAGCAAGCCAGCGTTCGACAACTTGCCCCCGCAGCCTGACCGCGATGGCTCAACCGCAACCGGACGAAAGTCCAAAACCAGTACGCTTATGAGCGACGCGTTCTGAGGGCAAGGTCAGTCGGCCCTGCTCTGCTGTTTGCTCCGCCGGGCGATCCGCATGCAAGACATCCTAAAGACGCTAAATTGCTCAATCTATTGCAATCGGTGGACGGCGAATGGCACGAGTGGCTATAATTCGCCCGTTGCTAGTTATGTGTTTTGAACCCACCACTTGGAGGGATAAATGCAGGTTCGGACTCGACGAGAGATTTTGGAGACCTTGGGATTTGCAACAGGAGGCGCGGCTCTCTGTTCGATTGCGGCTCCATGGGTAGCTGCACAAAGGCAGGCTGGCGATTCGAAGATCAAATTTGGCGTTCAGCTCAACGCCTTCCCGATAGATCCGAACCGGTTCGACACCTTCATGGATGGGTTATCGCAAGTGAAGGGAATCGGGTATCAGGGTTTTGAGAGCGGCTTCGCCAATGTAATGCAGCAGTTCGCCGCTCCCGCGGAGGCGCGAAAAAGAATTGAGCAGACGGGGCTGACTTTCTTTGGAATCCATATTTTCCTGGCCACGCCAAAGTATGATCCGCAGACTTTCATCGCGCCTGCGAGTCTTTATGAACCTGTGGCGCAGGGCGGCAAATCGTTAGGCGCCTTGCACCTCATCCTAAGTGGCGCCCCCCCGGCAAACGAAAAAGAACTGCAGCAGAAGATCGATGGCCTGAACGCCGCTGGCAAATTTGCCCGTAGCGCCGGATTGACTGCGGCGTATCACAATGAGTATGAATCGAAGAATAGCCAGAAGGAACTTGAGGCGCTCTATACACGCACGGATCCCGCGCTCGTCTCGTTCTTGCTGGACGCAGGACACGCCTACCGTAGTGGCGTGAACCTGCCCGATTTCATTCGCGTTCACTCCAAGCGCATCATTGGTTTTCATCTTCGCGACTACAAAGATGACCGCCTCGTCTCGCTTGGACAGGGGACATTTCCGCTTCAGTCGGTAGCCGACACACTGAAGGAGATCGGTTGGAGCGGATGGGTTGAAAACGAGGAAGAGCGTGAAGATCATTCGCACACTGGACTGAAAGTTATTGCACCCGCTTACAAGGCCATGAAGGAGGCTTTCGCATCATGAATCGACGTGAATTTCTATACTCAGGGGCAGTTCTGACCGCAACTTCCGGTATGACCGCGAAATCGCGCTGAGGCGGCCCCGGTAGTTCGGACAGTTTTTGTTGTTTCTTAGGTGGAAGTTCTTGTTTTTGTTTTTAGGCTGCCATAGGTTCAGACAGGCGGTTGAAGTATACCTGATCGGGCGTGAGCGCTTTCAGGCTGGAGTGTGGCCGGATGGAGTTGTAGAACTCCAGGTAGCGGCCGATGGATGTTCTGGCCTCCCTAATTGCCGCCAATGCCACCTTCGCCTTGAAGGTCGCTGTGTGGTTCCGACGCGGACGTCTGCTCATTTGCTCTCCTCATCTCAGCCATCTTAGGCTGGCGACGAAAAGAACCTCCACTTATACCACTGTCCGAATTTGCTAAGCCGGCTCTGTGTTCATGTTGAACACCGCTTTGGCCACAAAAGACCGCGCCATGTCCCGCCGATCCTTGGTCGGCCTGCCCACGCCGCCCGACCAGGAGGCGACCATCGCCTCGATCTGGATCAGGCTCAGTACCAACACAAGTTGCTGGTGCTTGTCGGACAACGGGCCCAACTGCTTCTGCAGCGCCGGGAACAGTACGCCTTGCATGATGCGTTGGAATTGATGGGGTGGGGACGCCTTCCACTTTGGAGTTGGTCTTCGTAACCCTATTCTAAAGTTGGCATCCCCACTTCTCATTCCCCCTGCTGCATGAATTTTGCAAGTGGCTCTTTCTAAAAGAGTATCCTCAAGGACGTGAGTATCGAGCGCGGAATCTCGTCCGATGTAGTGGGAAGTGTCCCGAACCCAGTCCAACTGGTTGTGGGCGAGAACTTCGTCAGCGCGCCAAGGTTGAGATTTGCTCCACCCCACGTGGGGTGGTTGGCGCCGTTCAGAGCCTCCATGCGGAATTGAATAAACATCCCTTCGCGCGGAAGCGCAAACTGCTTGTGAAACGCTGGGTTCCAGTTCACCAACCCAGGCTCTCGCAGATGTCCAATCCGCAGCGGTGTCGTCCGAGGCTGCCATGGCACCAGATTGCTCCAGCAGCTTTGGTCGTTATTGAACCAGTGGGCGCGTGTCTGCCCTCCCTTGGGGGCATAACTGGAGCAATTAAAATTCGCCCCCGGAAGCGCTAATGGTATCCCTGTTCCCCATATCACCGTCGAGTCGAACAGCCATCCATTCGCCAAAGCGCCTATCAATCCGCCTTTCCTGGTGCCTGGAAGCGGGTAGACCACATTGGCATCCAAATAGTTTCTTCGGTCGCTGGCGTCGAGCCCTTTCCATAGGTTGGCATCGCGGTAGATTCCGTTATTGAGGTAGCTGTCCCTGTCCACCCAGTTCGAGTATGCATAGTTGAATACGAAGTCCAGAGTGCTCAGCCTGCGCTCCACCCGAACGTTGAGGGAGTTGTAGTGCGAGTCTCCCGACGGAACCGCATAGTCTGTGACGCCGTCAAAGATCGGGTATGGCCGCATCAGTTTCCATGATGGAATGGTTTTGGAAGCGCCCAGCGAGCTATTTGCCGCCAATACGCCGTAGAAGGGATTCGGGACGTTCGCGTTGCAGGCTGATCCGGTTGCGTAGCACGCCTGCTGCTGGGCCGACGAGATGATATCCAGAGATGTCGCCACCGGCATGCGGTGAACAACGGTGCCCATATATTGCACGTCCAGCAGAAGCGCTCCTGGCAACTCCCTCTGGACGCCGAAGGACCAATGCTGCGTCATGCGAATGCGTCTGTTCGTGTCGGAGAAGCCGATGCCGTTCCCGACGTTAGTTGCGAGACCCTCTGCCGCTCCAGTCGGCGCAATCGCTCCGGTGGGATACGGTATTCCGGAATTGAAGTAGCCGCTGGGAGTCAAGCCGCCGTCCAGGGAGCCAATAAACGAGGTGCCCTGGCTGAAGCCAATCGAGTCGATGCTCGCGTCCGCAACGCTGTCGAACACCCCGTAGCCTGCGCGTACGATGGTATTTGGCAGAACGGCCCAACTGAGTCCGACCCGCGGCTGCCAGTCATTCCAATACACCTTGAAGGGAGCGCTCGGGACGCCGTTGACGCCGGCGAAAAGAAAGCCTCCCAGCATCGGCCCCTGCAGCCCTGGAGCCACCCCGTAGTTGACCAGGCTGCTGTAGGGGTTGGTGCAGGTTAGGCAGAAACCGGCGTTCATCCGATTGTGGCGGTCGGTCGGCGACATGTTGACATCCCAGCGAAGCCCGAGGTTTAGCGACAGGCTCTGGAGGATTTTGAAGTTGTCCTGAAGGAATAGTCCGTAGTAATGCGTGACCACAAACGTCTTCGAGACCCAGCTGAGGCCTCCTCCACTTGGATAGCCGAGCAGAGCATCCGCTACAGACTGCCCTTGACCGGTCTTCGCAGTATAGGGATTTTGCTGGGTAAAACTGGAAGCGAACGAGAAGTCTCCGTTCGGCTGTCCTGGAACACCCGTTGGCGCCATCTGAACATCCAGAAACTCAGCCCCGTAGTGCAGGCTGTGCCGGCCGATGAGCTGCGTCGCGCTTCCAGAAACATCCGCGGCTGCGTTGGCGCCGCCGTTTTGCGTGTTGCCAAAGAGCTGCGTCATGCCTCCGATTGCCATTGTCGGAACGATGTTCTGATGCGACGTGCTTCCGACCACAGGCATGTTGAATCCCAGATTGCTGGCCAGGTAGTTGTTCTGGAGAGCGGTGCCCGTGGTCTGCGACGTGGTGTAGTGGCCATAGGACGCTTTCAGATCCATCACCATCGCTGGGGAAAAGACATGCGTCAAATCCATAATCACGTTGTAATCTCTGGCGGGCCCGTTTACAGCAGTGGAAGCCGCATTGGTGAATTGGTTTCCTCCGGTAGTTAGCCCGTTGTTCTGAAGCGTGCCCAGCATGTACATGCGGGTCTTGTCCGAGAAGTTTTGGTCCACCCGGCCGACATACTGGTCATACCCAAAGGTAGTCGGCCGTACCACGGTGTAATTGTTGATGTAGCCGGGTTGATTCGGCGCAGGAAACATGGCGAGCATCGCTCGCCCGATCTTGCTGAACCGCGACTGCGGAATTTGGTCGTTGGGGAATTCGTTTCTCCCATACGTGGTGCAGCCTCCCGAAGCGTTCTTTTTCACGCAGTGGGTGGTCAGCGGGTCGTAGACCGTAAAGCCCGATCCGGCGAAATTTCCAGTCAGCCAAGGCAGGGGCGGCACGCTATCCGCTATGACCGTTGGCTGATCCTGACGGAAACCTTCGTACGAGGTAAAGTAGAAGGTCTTGTCCTTGCGGATCGGGCCGCCGCTTTCAGCGCCAAAGGTGTTGCGGATATTAATGGACTTCCGAACATGGCTCAGGCTCGCAAGCCAGGTGTTTGCGTTCAAAAACGCGTTGCCGTAGTAATCGTAGATCGCGCCATGATAGGCATTGGTGCCGTCTTTTATGTTCGCATTGAACACTCCGGCCCCGGTACGCCCGTACTGCGCATCATAGGGCATCACACTGGCCTGCACCTGCTGAGTCGCAGCCTGATTGGGAACAAAGTACCAATTGCCGTGGTCACTCACCGGAGCACCGTTGACATAATATGTGCTTTCATCCGTCGGAGCTCCGGCTACGATATATTGCTCTCCATTGTTCCGGATAGTAGTGCCGAATACGGCATTGGCGGATTGGGGTCGAATTCCTTCGGTAAACGTAACGTCATCAAAGACGGCCAGGCCGATCGTGGGCATGTTCTCTACTTTCAACTGATCCACCACGCCCCCGGTGGTCGCTGAGACCGTGTCGAGGTCTACGCTATCGGCTGTGACTACAAGCTCCTGCGTCACGTTGCCCGGCTTAAGAGCCACATTCAATCCCTTCTGCTGCGACGAATCCAGAACCACGTTGTCGGAGACCATCTTCTGGAACAGCGGCGCCTCGACCGTCACGGTGTAGGTTCCCGGCAGCAGATACAGCAGCGAATAAGCTCCCTGCTTGTCCGACTTTGTGGAGGACGACACTCCAGTATCTGTGTTGACCGCTGTAATGGAGGCGCCCGGAATCTCAGCTCCTGTAGAGTCCGTCACCTGGCCCGTGATGGAGGCGCGGAAGTCTTGCGCGTCCAAAGAGTTGACAAGAAACGCCAGGCAGAACCCCAACAGGAGGACTGTACCGAACGATACCTTTTTCGCGAGACGACTCCTTGAAGGGTTGCTACCCGTCTGATTGGTGGGCAGGGAAGTTGGTTCTTCAAATCGTCCTGATTGACCTGAAGTGAGGGGGGCCGCGCTTGAGATTATGCCAGGAGAGGACTGAGAGCTACGTTGCATGGGATTCTCCAAATTGAAGTTGTCGCAGGTATCGGAATAGATATTTGCGGGCACATTTAGATTTCGGGTTAGGGTGGCGCCGAGGCGGCTGCCGTGGAGCACGGCGGGAAGTGCTGATCCCGTGAGAGTGAGAAACTGCCTTCGATCTATCGACATAATTTCCCTCAGAGATCTGAAGCTGGAAATATCGCGCCGTGAAATGATCATTCAGGTAACAGCTCCGACAACGTTGATCAGATATTCCGTTCTGTCGACGTTGAAGACAGAGACGGCGTTGAAAATCGAGATACGAGTGTTCGAAGCCATGGTCGAGAACGATAAAAGTGCTTCGCGAGCGATACAAAGACTTCAGAAAGAAGCCCGCATGTGGAGCTGCCGATTCTGTCTTTAATATCCTCGAAAAGCTATTCATTATGAGAAATGCGAATTATAGGAGGAGTATCCAATTGCTGTCAATCGGTATCAATCGATTGCCATCTGGAGGAGCAAGCCGCAAGACTGTCCCCGTGGTGCCGAAGTGTCCGTTCTTCGGTCGGGATCAGATTCAGGTGCGCTTTCGAGTGGAGATCAGATGTTCGTTACCGCCTGGATGTTGGACGAGCATCGCTGCTGTGGGATGGATATTCGGGAGCATCCAGGGCTTGCCGTCTCCGCTCTGCTGGAGTTGCGAACTGGTCGATCTGTAGATGTCTCGGACCGCAGGCACGGAACCAGAGCGACGGGTTGCTGCGTAGACTGAACGAAGGACATGGCTGGTTCCATCGCCTTACCGGCGAAGTCGCTCCCGTAACACCACACGAAGAGACTTGAAGGATTCTTGAGAAAGAAGCCAGAGATTGTGTCGAGGGAGCGAAGCGACCGAGATCCAACTCTCTGAGCCAAGGATGGCCAGAAGTTCTTCCACAATTGTAAATTCACGTTCTGCTTCCTGAAATTACCAGGAAGCAAGCCTTCACTTTCCGCGCAGAGCTTGGTCGATGCCGGCCTGTACAAACGGAGCCATGACTGCATAGCCTTTCGGAGTCGCATGAACGCCATCCACCGTAAAGTCCTCCTTCATCCCGCCCTCCGCATTGACCAGCGCTGGGTAGAAGTCCATGTAGATCAAAGAATGGCTGGCGCAATATTCCTTCAACCACGCATTCAGCGCCCGGATCTGCCCCGCCGGATGCAATCCCCTATGCCAGGGAAAGTCCGAGGAAGGCATAATCGAGGTAAACTCTCGCGCCACCTGTCTCAGGGTTGAGCGGGTCCCCATCGAGCAGAACTCTGCCGGTCAGGGTAAGGTGGCGCGTGGTCTGTTGCGGCGCTACATTGACCGGGCTGAGCCGGGCACAGATTTCGCGGCTGGTCGCCAGCTACGCGGCCACCGGCCAGGTGAGGGTGGCCGAGCACCGCCGGCGCAGTTTTCCCAGGCGTTAGGGTCGATCACTCATGCTTAGGGCAGAAAAAAGATTTCCTCCATCATTGGGAAGCGTTCGCGGGGGCGTGTCTCAACCGGAGCAAAAAGGGGTGCCATGGCCTTCTGCCAATGCAGGTTTATGGGATCGTCGTCAAACTTGCTCCAAGTGGCCTCGAAGTCTGCGGCCTTGAAGGTCAGAAATAACAAGTTGTCCCGGCGGAAGATGGAGTAGTCGCTGATGCCAGCGCGTTTGAGCATGTCCCGCATTTCGGGCCACAGATCGCGGTGCGCTTGATCATAAACTTCGGCCACTCCGTCGCGGAGCTGGAGTGTAAAGGCGAAGCGCTTGAGCGGCTGGCCTGCGGCGAATTCGGATCTCATATTCATCTCACCAGCTCACCACAGAGACCGCAAAGGGGGCCAATGTGATCTCGCCGTCGTGCGGCTTCACATTGTGCGCCGGCCCATCGCCAGTGGACTCATCCACGGCCTCTCCACTGGCGTTCTGCGCGTTTGGGAGTTTGACATCGACGGTGTGATTCCGCTTGTTTACCAGCAGTAGTTTGTGGCCGGAAGTCGTAAGGAATGCCTGCGCCTCGACATCGGCCGATGCGGAACCGTCTATGTTCGTGTCCACCAGCTTGTCTCCGGGATGGAAGCTGTCTTTGATGAGCTTGAGTACCCAGAAGCGCGCATTGGGTTTGTTGGTCGTCCAGTCCATTAGGCTGACGCTCGGGAACTGCGTCGGATAACCGATGAGTTGCGATTCTCCAATAACGTCAATCTGCAGCCGCGAGAGCTGGATAAATAGATATGCATAGAGAGAGCCGGCGAGATTCCAATATGCGGGCGGAGGAGGCACATTATCCGCAGCGGTGTTATCTGTTCGCAGAATCACACCCAACTCATCGAGATCCGTCTTAGTAGAAGGGGAGAGTCGCTTTCGGATGCCCTCGACATGACGCACTGTGTTTAGAAAGCCCTCTGCCTGATCAAAGAAGGTGTATTGCCAGTCAGCGAGCGTTTGGGAGCGGGTGGGAGAAGCGTAGAAGTGATACGAGATGTAATCGAGCGGAATACCAGGCTTGTGATGTGCTGGATTGAGAAAGTACTCGAAGAAGTCAAAATGGCCGCCAGGGGCTGCGAGTGCCGGCCCCATAAATTTTGTCTCGGGCGATACCTTGTGGATAGCGCTCACGATTGCATCGTACCGCTCAGTGTAATGCTGCGGTGACATGGCGTGCTCCGAATCGACTTCGTTGAGCACCTCCCAGACGGGAAATTTGTAGTGATAGCCAGACACATGCCGCACCCCGATCTCGTCGGTGAAACCGCCGTTTACATACCAGCTCACCAGACGCGCATAGTAGTCGCCTAGCTGCTTACCACTTGGGTCGCGGAGTTCCGTTCCCTGCGTATATTTCCAGTCGACCTGATTCGGGTTGTCAGGATAGGTCACGGGCTCTTCCGTCTTGTAGAGCCACGCTGGACTTGTGCTGAAGTTCATCACCGTCGGATGGCCCGCGGTCGCATCCAAAAAGTCCTTTGTCATCGGGTCGATCAGCGATAAGTCCCAGCTTGTCTTCGTAGACGTCGGCGGCTGCAACTCAGCGACTGCAAGCTTAGGGTAAGGCAACCACGGGACATAGCGGACATAGTTCGCACCAAGGGCACTGACGGCTTTGTAGGCAGCGATGCTCAAAGGCTGGCCATGCTCCAAGCGAGGGTTGACAACGACCTGCAGCGTTGGCGTGGATCTTGAGATGACGGTGGTCTTATCCCAATGGATGGTTAGCTGTAGTGCCTGCTGGGCGCACAGCGCGACAGGCATCGACACGCAGGCGAGGCCCACAACCAATGGGCGAACGAGTTGACAGACTGTCCGGCGGTGCCGTGGCAGGTGTTGGATCAGCACTCCTAAACGCATAACGGTTGCTCCTTTTCAGATTTGTTGCCAAGGCTGAGTGCTGGCGCTCAGCATACCCTGTGGAATTCGATGCCCCATAGCCTGGCAAGCTTTTCGATAGCCGGGGTGATGTGCCCTACACCAACGGCACAATGGTGCGCTGGTCCCTGCACATTCCAATCTTCTAGGAATGCACGCGATCCAATCGGAAAACGGTACCGGCTGTTGGCATTTCCGATTTGCAGGGTGTCTCCGGCGACACATTCGCCTTCAGCAACCAGCAGCTTGAACTTGTGGTGCTCGTCTTCTGTTACTGCGAGGAGGGTGACGGGACCATAGCGCACGGACATCTCCACGGACAGGCCGCGGCCGACCTTACCGTTGTAGACATCCAGCGGGCGAATCTTTGTCTTTCCTTCGGCAATGGCGATATGGCCGGGGCCATCGTGGCCCATCAGGACGATGTCGGCATCGTAATCGAGCGCGTAGTACTCGGTGAACGATCCGCCGACGCCAAATGCGTCCATGATCTTCATCGCGATAATGTTCTTCACCTCATACTCGCCAGCAACGGGAATATTTCCCCATTGACCATTCAAGTAAGAACAGCACGAGGTCGGTATGCTATTTTCCACATCTTCCTCTATTCATGGACGGCTTCTCTTACGCGTAACTACCCAACCAGTTTCGGTACAAACGTACCCTGCTGC
>JAJZGF010000016.1 GCA_021805025.1 Acidobacteriota bacterium | reverse complement strand
GGGAGGGGCCAGGCTATGGGGAGAGCTGCACCGGTTTACCAATCGGGTTCGGCGGCGTCCAACCCGCGGGGGAGTTTCCGGTCAACCTTGCCCAGGGTTGCCGGGGACCGTAGAATAGAATGTTGCAGGAGTGTTTCAAGGCAATTATGTCGAACAGTCTCAGGTTTCTCTTCGTCGCACTGGGTTGCGGCCTGATTTGTGTGCCAGGCAACCGGGTGCTGGCCCAGCAGACAAGCAGTACGTCGACGCAGGCCGCACCATCGGCCGATGCGGATCAGGAAGTCGATCCCCTCAAGCGGCCACGCAGCGACAAAGAGCGTTTTGCGGCTCAAAAGGCCGTGCGCCAGGAGTTGAAAGGCGCCTACAAGACCTGGCTCGATCAGGATGTTGCCTACATCATCTCCGACGAAGAGCGCAGGGCCTTTAGAAACCTGAGCAATGACGAAGAGCGCGAAGCATTCATTGAGCAGTTCTGGCTGCGGCGCAATCCTAACCCGGACTCTCCGGACAACGAGTTCCGCGAGGAGCACTACCGCCGCATCGCCTATGCGAACGAACACTTCGCAGCCGGAAAACCGGGATGGAAGACAGACCGTGGCCACATCTATATTTCGTTCGGCAAGCCTGATTCGATCGAGTCGCACCCCTCAGGAGGCGCCTATACCCGCCCGATGGACGAAGGCGGCGGCGAGACTTCTACATTTCCTTTTGAAACCTGGCACTACAGGTATCTGGAAGGTATCGGCGAAAATGTCGACATCGAGTTTGTAGACACATGCATGTGCGGCGACTATCACTTCACTATTGATCGCGGTGAAAAGGATGCACTCTCGCATGTGCCGGGCATGGGCGCGACGCAATGGGAAGAGATGGGGATGGCCAAAAAAGCGGATCGCTTCAAGGGCGGGTTTGAAACCCTTGGAACGGGCCCCCTTGCTTCCGGTGAGGCGTCGAAGGAATTCGATCGGATTGAGCTTGCGGCGAAACTGTTTGCACCGCCTCCGGTCAAGTTCAAGGATCTGGACAACTTCATCTCAGAGCACAAACTGATTGAAGGTCCGATCTTTCCATTCGATGTGAGAACCGACTTTGTGAAGGTCACCGACAACACCGTTCTTGTGCCGATCACAGTGCAGATCAAAAACCGCGACATCACCTTTGTGACCAAGACCGGTGTGGCGACGGGAGTGGTGAATATTCTTGGGAAGGTGACAACGCTCACCCACAAGACGGTCCAGACATTTGAAGATACGGTGCAGGTGGAGCAGCCGGCAGAGCTTCTTGAAAAGTCGCTCGACCGGCGTTCTGTCTACTGGAAGGCTCTTCCTCTGCTGCCGGGACTCTACCGTCTGGATATCGCAATTAAGGACGTCAACAATCCGGATCACATCGGTATTTACGGCTCGGCCTTGAATGTACCCGAATTCCACGATGAGAAGCTGGCAACCTCATCCCTAATTCTGGGCGACGAAATGAACACAGTATCCTCGCACGATATCGGGGAAGGCAGTTGCATCATTGGGAACACACACATCTGCCCCAGGGTGAGCCCCAATGCGGCAACGCCGGTTGACTTCAAGCGGGGTCAGGAGTTGAGCTTCTGGATGCAGGTGTACAACCTGGGCATCGATGAGGCGACGAAGAGCAATCAAGCGAAGGTGACCTACCAGATCACGGATGTGACTACAAACACGGTTGTGTTTGAGAAGGAATTGGATTCAAAAGACTTGGGAGCACACAGCGATCAATTGACGGTGGAGAAGTCGCTGCCGATGGCTGGGTTGCAACCGGGGAAGTACAGGGTCACGATCAAGGTGAACGACGAAATCTCTAAACAACAGATTGCGCAATCGGCACCTTTTGTCGTGCAATAGGATGTATGCCGCACGCCAAGGCTATCTGGTCCCAGATCCGGAAGCCTGTGCAGGATTCACTTGCAATAGATTTGCCAGGGACGCCGCCGGGTCACTAGAACGGGTGATAATGCGCAGGCTCCATCTCGGATTATGCGTCGCACTGATGGCGGTGGTCTGTGCTCCGCTCTACGGAGCTATGGCCGCATCGGTTTCCGGTGTGGTGCGGGATTCAGCCGGAGAACCACAGATAGGGGCCGTCGTTCAGCTTCTTCAGCCTGACTTATCCGTGCTTGCTGCAGCCTATACAGACTCCAAAGGGCGCTTCACCTTTTCTGGAGTGATTCCGGGTCGATATTCCGTCAAGGCCATCGCGACCTCTTTTCTGCCATCGCTTCGCGAAAACGTGCGGGTCCGTCGTAGCACAGTTGTCAACCTGACTCTGAACACCTTGTACGAAGTGATGCAGTGGCTGCCTGCGCAACCTAAAGCCGCGAATGCACCCAAGGATGACTGGGCCTGGACGCTGCGCTCCGCCGCCAACCGCCCGCTGCTGCGATGGCTGGAGGACGGCCCGCTGGTGGTTGTGACCGATGGCTCGGGGAGTCAGCCGCGGCTTAAAGCTCGCCTGATGGCCACGGGCCAGGAAGGGACCTTTGGCGAAAGCGGTGAACGCATCACCGCCTCCGTTGTGGATACACCCGAGAACAGCCGCGCATTGCTGGCCCGTGTGGATTTTGCGCCGGGGACGGATGGCGGGATGGAGTCGATGTTGGGTTTTCGCCAGGATCTTGGCTTTGCCGGCTCTGTGCAATCTCTGGCTGCTGTCGCCATCCACCCTGAAGTGGATGGTTCATCGTCTGAAGGGATGGACGAGGCCGCCGTTCGCAGTTGGGAAACCATCCGCCTGGGAGACGCGTTAGAAGCCGAGGTGGGTTCTACCCAGGTGGTGGCAGGATTCTCAAAAGACTCGCCGAACACGCTGGTTGAATCGCTTCCATTTGCTACTGTCGCGTGGACGAGCAGGGCCTCGTCGGTGCACTACGGAATGACCACGTTTGCATCCTCGCCGACAGCGGGTGACGCTTCGCAGGCTTCCGGGTGGCTGCCCCCGGTTGTGATGCGCGGTGGAAACCTGGTGATCGAAAAGGGCCTGCATCAGGAGATCGGATGGCAGCGACAGACCGATGCCTCCGGTATGTCTTTCCTTGTTTTTAATGACTCTGTGCAGAACCCTGTAATGGAGGCTGCGTCCGAGAATCGAGGCCCCATCGCGGCGAACATGTTATATGACCAAACGAGCGGCCTGGGGCATTTTGCCGGACCAAATTATTCGAGCTCCGGCATGATTGGCCAAGTGGAGCGCAAACTGCCTGGCGGTCAGCGTGTCCGGTTTACCTATGCCAATGGCAGTGCGCTGGTGATGCCGGCTCTTCCTCAGGCGGCGCCTCTCGGCCTGCTTCTTGCTGCGGCCCATCCACGCCGTGTCCAGACCTACACGCTTTCGCTTTCGGGCACACTGGACGGCTCCGGCACTCGCTGGAGCGCGACGTATCGATGGCAGCCGGCGGACAGCGTCAGTTCCGTAGCCCCCTTCGCCGAAAGCCCATCGGAGCCTTATTTCGCTTTGCATGTGCGCCAGGCCATCCACAAGCGCGCAGATGGCGCGGGCGGTATTGATGCCCTGCTGGACGTGAGCAATCTACTCGCGCAAGGTTATCGCCCCTTCGTTCTGCCAGATGGTTCAACGCTCATTTTCGCGCAGGGTCAAAGGGCCATTGGCGCAGGGCTCGCCTTCACGTTCTAGAGTCATCCGGCGGCGTGTCCGCGCGGGTTTTGAATCTACTGAACGCTGTGCTATATTCTTTAAGGAACAGCAGACATCGTGCCTGTTCAGCCATGCCCCGAGTCCCTCCGACATGGTCTTCATTTTACCTGGACGCGTAGCTCAACTGGCAGAGCATTCGGCTCTTAACCGACAGGTTGTAGGTTCGATTCCTACCGCGTCCACCATAGAATTTCGAGTCTGAGACGCGCCCATAGACAAACACCACCTTGCGGGGAGCTGGTACGTTGCTTTAGCCGCCCGCAGCGGGAGTTCATTTCCAAGTCGTTCATTCCGACCAAAGTTCCGGTGTCGAGTCCCTCCGCAGAGAGCTTTTACGTCGCTGAACATGACGGGATATTCTTGTTGGATGCCGATGCGATGCAGATCTCGCAGAGTTCCAATTCAACAGCGGTGGGTGCTGATTGCCGCGCTGGCATTGACGAGCCGGCTTGCGGCTCAGGAAGTGTCTCCCACGCTGCGACAGGCCGATGCCGACTATCGGGCGGGAGTTGCCGCGCTCAATCGAAACGATCTGCCGACTGCTCAATCAAAGCTTGAAGAGGTTGTCCGGCTTGCTCCCTCGGTGGAGTTGGGCCATAGTGCATTGGGTGTGGTTTTGGAGCGGGAAGGGAAGTTGACGGCAGCAATTGTCGAATATCGAAAGGCTCTGGCAATCAAGCCCGACGATAACGTTGCGCTGCTGAACCTTGCGGCGGCGTATGAACAGAGCGACGCTCCGGCAAAAGCTGTGCCGCTGTATGCAAGGGCAGAGGCGGCGGCACGGGCGCAGAAGCAACTCCTGGCGCCCAGCCAGCTTGCCTCTTATGCCCGGGTACTTGCGGCCACGGGGCAGTTGACCGACGCAATCGCGCAAATGCGCGAGGCAGCAACCGAGCAACCCGGCAATGCACAACTACGCGACGATCTCGGCTCGCTGTATGCCCAGGCCAAGGATTGGCCGCAGGCGGAAGGAGAGCTTGCAGAAGCCATTCGTTTGAAGCCGGAGCTCGCCGCGGCGCATCTGCATCTGGGCTTTGTCCTTCAGGCAGAGCAAAGGGCTGGTTTTGCGCAGGAATGGATGCAGGCATACAAGCTTGCCCCGGGAAATGCGAACGTTGCTCTGATGGTTGGCAAATCGCTAGCAGATGCGGGTCAGGATGAGCAGGCTCTTGGGATCCTCGCCGCGGCCCATCAACTCGCACCGGGTTCGACAACGGCGGCGTATCAGTTAGCCCTTGTGCGGCAGCGGATGAATCAGACCCAGGATGCGATCGATCTCTTCAAGAACGTGGTGAAGAGTGAACCGGACAACTATGATGCACTTGTCAATCTGGGGCTGGCGCTGACGCAGGCGCACGATGCACGCAGTGCAGTGCCGTATCTCCAACGCGCCATCGCTCTGCAGCCGCGCGACGCGACAGCGCTGCAGGATCTGGCTGCAGCCTATCTACAGGTCAATGAGACTGCGGATGCGATCACGCAACTGCAGGCTGCCCTGAAGCTGACGCCTAATTCTCCCCAGCTTCACTACGATCTGGGAGCAGCCTACAAGCTGGAAGACGATGCGGCTCATGCGATTCCGGAGCTGGAGACTGCGGCAAAGCTGGACCCTAACGCCTATGAGCCGCAATACCTGCTCGGCGTGCTGTACATGCAGCAGGGCCGCTATGACGAGGCAGCGCCCCGTTTGGAATCTTCATTGAAGCTGCACCCCCGGAATGGAGACGCGTGGGCAACCCTCGGCAGCGTCTACAACAAGCTTGACCAGTTGCCGCAAGCGGTCAGCGCGCTGCGGGAGGCTATCAGGCAACTGCCGGACCAGGCAGATCCTCATCTCACGTTAGCCGCAGTTCTTGTGAAGCAGAATCAGCCCCAGGAAGCCCTGGCGGAGCGCAAGCTCGCGGCCAACCTGATGCGCACGCACATGAATCTTCAGCGCGCTGAGGTTGCTACAAACTCCGGCAAGTCGTTATTGGCCAGCGGCAAGGTCGACGACGCAATTGTCGAGTTTCGCAACGCGATCAGCTTTGACCCGGACTATGCAGAGGCCCACCTCGGCCTGGCCCAGGCGCTGGATAGGCAGGGCAAGTCGGCTGAGGCGGATGCCGAGCGTGCACGTGCGAAAGGCGGCGTCGCACCTGCCCAGTAGACGGTCGCCAAGACAGCTCGCGCGGCCTTTACAGTCGAATACGCACCCCCTATACTAGCTTTAAAAGACGGTGGCAGTTTACGTTGCCTCCATTCCCCGGCCGCCCAGATGATGAACTTCTTCCAAACCGCTGGCAGCGCGATCTCTTCCGGAAGCAAGTAAACTCCGTCAGGTGTATCCCCTGGAATGAATAGTCTCGCAAATCGCACGGCTTATATTTGTTTGCTGCTTTGTGCGATTTCTCCGCTATTTCTTCATCGCTCATCCATTGCTCAGGATGTGAGCAGTGACCAGGCAAATGCGCGGAAAATATACGCAAACAAGGTGGGCCAGACTTATCACTACGCCTTTGGCCAAGACAACATCTCCGCGCCTGGCAACGCGGCAGTGGAAGGGAACAGCTTCCTTCAGCCAGGCGCGTTTCCTGATGCTGCCTACTGCGGGCATTGCCATCGCGAAGCCTATCACCAGTGGCGCGAATCGTTACACGCCAATTCGTTTCGCTCGCCCTTCTACCGCACAAGCGTCAACATACTGTCGCGCACCAAAGGCATTGAATATGCCCGTCACTGTGACAGTTGCCACAACCCAATTGGCATATTCGCCGGCGCTCTAGATTCACATGCTACAGTCGACCGCTCTTTTGACCGCGATGGCTTGACCTGCACCACCTGCCATTCAATTCAGCGGATCGACTCGAAGCGCGGCAATGGCAGTTATGTTTTGGGCGTTCCCTCGGTGCTTGTCGATGAGCACGGCAACCGGATTCCGGGCCAGGTGCCGGACGCGGAGATTCTGGCGCATCTTGACCGCCATTCCAAGGCTGTTATGCAGGACATCTATCGTACGCCGGAGTTTTGCGGCACCTGCCACAAGGCAAGCCTTCCCCCGCAGCTCAACGATTACAAGTGGATTCGCGCATTTACGACCTACGATGAGTGGCAGAATTCCAAATTCTCCAATCGTTCACCGCTCACCTTCTATACGGCCGAGTTCACCACCTGCCAGGGCTGTCATATGCTGCGCGCACCGAACGCGCTGCCCGAACCCGGCGCCAAGGACGGCACATTTGCATCGCACCGTTGGACTGCGGGAAATACTGCGGTTCCTTTTTATTACGGATTTGACGAGCAACTCGACAAGACGATCGCATTTCTCCGCAGCGGCAACTTTCTCAACGTAGACATCTTTGGTCTGAGACTGGGCAACAGCGACAAGCTGATTGCTCCGCTAGGCACGGTCCCATTCAAACTGCAGGGCGGCGAGGTTGTCGAAGCGCTGGTTGTCATTCAGAATAAGAACATCGGTCACTCGCTGGTCCCTGAAGTTCGCGATCTGTATGAAGCCTGGGTTCAATTCACTGCGAGCGACGCCACCGGCAAGGCGATCTACTCAAGTGGGTATTTGAAGCCAGATGGAACCCTCGAGCCGAGCGCACACAGCTTCACTAATCGCCCCGTCGACGTGGTGGGCAACTTTGTGGACAATCACATGGTATGGGCCATTCACTCGGTGGCGTACGACAACACGATTCAGTCCGGCAGCTCTGCGCTGGTGCGGTACCGCTTCAGCCTTCCGGCCACCGTCAACGGGCCCATCAGCTTGAAAGCCCAGGTAAACTATCGTCATCTCCGGCAAAGTTACCTGAATAATGTCTTCGGTTCGGATCATCCGGCATATCCTGTCGTGGAGATTGCTTCACGCACGCGCATCTTGAAGACTGGTGCCAATGCGCCGGAAGAGCCAATGTCCGGCGACAATCCGGACTGGATGCGCTGGAATAACCTGGGTATCAGCTACCTTGACCAGTTGCAATATCCGGACGCACTCAACGCCTTTCAGCAGGTCACGCGCCTGCGCCCTGAGTACAAGGACGGGTATATCAACCTGGCTTTGACGTTTATTGATTGGGAAAAATACGATCTGGCCGCTGAACCCCTGGAAAGGGCGCTTGCCCTGCGACCAGGTGACGCGCGCGCACTTTACTATCGGGCGCTTGTAGAGCGGCGCGAGCGAAACTCTGACGCCGAAATCGCTGACCTGGAAAAGGTAGTAACTCAGTATCCTGAGTGCCGCGATGCGCGTCGTGAATTAGGCATCTCCTACTATCAGGGGCATCGGCCTGAGCAAGCCATTGAGCAGTTCAAAGCGCTGCAGGCCATTGATCCCGATGATCTGGCAGCACATTACAACCTCGCCATCCTTTATCGCCGAAAAGGAATGAGGAAGCAGGCCGAACTGGAAGCTGCGCAGTACACCATGAAGCGGATTGATCCAGGGGCACCGACTTACTCCCTCGACTATCTCCGCAAGCATCCTGAGATATCCAACGAAAGTGTTCCCTGGCATCTCCACACCGACATGAAGAACCAGACGAAAGACCCTGGACCGGGGTCGCAATAAGTCGGAAGGAAACCCTGTGAAACTTCGCTCTCCCAGCCGTCGTCAATTTATCCAATCGCTCAGCCGCACAGCGCTGGTGCTCCCATTTGCCGACGTGCTTGCACTCGCGGGGCAACAACCGCCGGATTCTCAATCCCAGACGCTGAAAATTGGCCCTATGGAGCGCAGCTATGATGCAAAACCCGCACCGCCGCCGCCGGGGCCTAAGTCACCCATTGAAGGGACACCGCTGGGAGTAACTTTCGTTGAGGTCGCGCCCCAGGCCGGATTGACGGAAAAGACCATTTATGGTGGCGAATTCAAGAACAAGTATCTGCTTGAAACGACCGGCTGCGGCCTCGCCTTCTACGATTACGACCACGATGGATGGGTGGATCTTTTCCTCGTCAATGGTTGGCGCCTGGAGGGATTTGCCAAGGGCCAGGAGCCGCACTGCCGTCTATTCAAGAACAATCGCGATGGCACGTTTACCGACGTAAGCGTCGGCTCCGGACTGGAACATAAATTCGGCTGGGGACAGGCATGTTGCGTGGGCGACTACAACAACGATGGCATCGACGATCTTTTCGTTACCTACTACGGACAGAACGCACTTTACCGCAACAACGGCAATGGAACCTTCACCGATGTGACGAAGGAAGCCGGACTTATCCAACCCGGTCCCAAGATCCGCTGGAATACAGGCTGCACCTTTGTTGACTATGACCGCGACGGGCATCTGGATCTTTTTGTCGCCAACTATGTTGACCTTGATCTGAAAACTGCGCCCCTGCCCGAAGACGGACCCTGCACTTACAAGGGCATTCTTGTAGCGTGCGGGCCGCCGGGACTTCCGGGCGGCAAGAACATTCTTTATCACAATCAGGGTGACGGCACTTTCCTTGACGTCAGCGAAAAATCCGGCATGTGGACAGCGGTCGGCACCTATGGTCTGAGCGTTGCGGCTTCCGACCTGGACGGCGACGGATGGCCTGACATCTATGTCGCCAATGACTCAGCTCCTGCTACCTTCTATCTCAACCAGAAGGATGGAACCTTCCGTGACATAGCCGTGGAAGCCGGAGCCGCACTCTCCGCAGAGGCCAAACCGCAGGCTGGCATGGGCGTTTCGATAGGCGACTATCTCCGGAATGGAAACTTCGACATCGTTAAGACAAACTTCGCCGGAGATACAGATTCTCTCTATACCAATCTTGGCGACGGTAACTTTGAAGACCGCACTTACCCTGGCGGGTTGGGTGTGAACACACGGCTGCTGGGATGGGGCGTGGGATTCTTCGACATGGATAACGACGGATGGCCCGATATTCTAATGTCCAATGGCCATGTCTATCCCGAGGTCGATACCTCTAAAACAGATCTGAAATATGCCGAGCACAAATATCTCTATCGCAACCTGCGCAACGGGCGCTTTGAAGATGTGACCGACAAAGCCGGTGCGGGCATCCTGGAGAACGCCCCGGCGCGGGGCTGTGCCTTTGGCGACTATGACAACGACGGCGTCATCGACGTTGCCGTCAACTGCATTAACTCAACTCCGCAACTTCTGCGCTGCACCTCTACGCTCAATCGCAACTGGATCAAGGTAAAGCTCGTTGGAACCAAATCCAATCGCTCAGGGATTGGGAGCCGCGTCATCGTGACCGCAGCCACCACACTGGGCGCGGCCAAAGCCCTCGTGCAAACCGACGAGTTGCGCAGCGGAGGGAGCTATTTCTCGCAGAACGATCTGCGGCTTCACTTCGGGCTCGACCAAGCCAAGCAGGTTGATCTGGTGCAGGTGCGCTGGCTCAGTGGGCAGGTTGATGAGTTTCACAATCTCGATGCAAATCGCCTGTATGTGCTTGAAGAGGGCGGAAAAATTCTGAAGTCCGATCCGCTTACACCCGCAAAGCGCAAGGCTCAGGCTTAGAGATCACCATGATGCGAACGATCTTTTTGCTCTGTACTATCGCTTCATCCGTTGCAGGCATGGGGCAGGCAACAACTGCGTGTCCCTGGCTCTCAACCGGAACACCAGCGAAGCTTCTCGGCGGCGATGTAACGGTCTTATCGCATGTGGAGGGCACCTGGGTTGGTTCGTGCCGTTTCATGCGCCAGATCAGCCCCGCCGCATCCTCCATCGAGGTATTGGTCGGGCCAAAGGACACGCACCCCTGTCCGCAAGCCAATGTGAAGCTCCCAGCACTGGGCAATGGGGCGGTACAATGCACGCATACGGTATCACCGAGTCAGCCGTCCGGCATTATCGCGGGACGCATTCGAGATGTGTACTTTGTAGTAATCATGACAGGTATTCCTGGCGCAATGACCCCGGAGCCTTCGGATCCACGTCTTGCCGATGCCTTTGCCGCCTCGCCACTCGAGCGCGTCGCAGAACAAGTCGTCGGCAATCTGTATTGAGTTTAAGAGCGGCCGTAGGCCCGGACGTAACTCCACGCTGAAGCTTCGCCGGGATGAGATACGCAAATCTTCACTTCGCCCGCTGTGTTAGGTGAACTCCGTCCCGTACGCGCTGGCGAAGTGGATGGGGCATGAGATTGGAGGGCGCACGGTCGCTCCTGCCCTGATTCGGATCAGTTCCGCAAGGCGTAGGTGGGTCAGGTTTTCGAACCCAGTGCGGATTTGCTTTGCTTCGCCGATTGTGAACTAAGTTGCGTCAGGGTTGCCTTCAAGCTCGATCCTCGCGCGACTCATCCCAGGTGCGCAGGCTGGAGCTTATCGCCCCCTGGCGTAAATGGCTAGCGCCGCCGTTACTGGTTGGGGTATTCTCCGGAATAACATGAAGACATCTGTGCTGCCAACGTTTAACACGCTTTTGTTGCTGATCGACGGTTCAACCCAGCGTGAGGCAGTCATCGCTCACTCGCCATTCACGATTGGCCGTTCTCCAGACAAAGACCTGATACTTCCGTATCCCTATATCTCGCGAAGTCACGCTGAGATCGTATTCGACGCGGGCCAGTTTTACCTGGTCGACTGCGGCAGTAAGAGCGGCAGTTTTGTCAATGGCGAGCGAGTCGAGCGCCAGGTCCTGATGCCGAATGACCTGATCCGTTTAGGCACATTGCAAGGACCACTGCTACGCTTCTGCAAGCAGGAGGATACAACATCTGCCCTAAGCGGACTGCTTCACCAGGAGATGCCGGAATCGGATCTGGAGAAGCTCAGCTGGTTTCTGGATGCAGCCCGCAAACTCAACCTGGTGGGCGCGGTCCACGAGATACTGGTCTCTTTGATTGAAATCGCCATGCATTTGACGCAAGTGGAGCGCGGCTATGTTTTTCTGAAAGACCCTGCCGGAAATCTGCAATTGTCCGTGGGCAGAAACATCCAAAGGGAGCCGCTGCAGGATGACTCAACCATCTCTCATTCCGCGATTCAGCAGGCCATTCAAAGCGCGTCGGAGTTCATTGTTACGGACACGCTCTCAGCGGAGGCGGGGTCCCCTTCGGCCAGTATCGTTGCTCATAGTCTACGCACCGTTATCTGCATCCCGTTGCGCAAGCGCAGCACTGATCCGGAGACTCCACTCGGTGAAGTACTGGGCATACTTTATCTCGACAGCAGACAGCGGCAGACTTTGATGCGCGTAGATAGCGATCTGCTGAAGACGATTGCTATGGAGGCTGCGGTACTGGTCGAAAATGCTTCACTGGCCAGCGCGGAGGAGTCAGCACGACGGTATCGCGAAGAATTGGCCATAGCGGCCGGCATCCAGCAGGGGCTGATGACGGTCAGGATTCCTGAACTGGAGTACGCGCGCGTTCTGGCGCACAGCATTCCGTGCAAGGAGATTGGCGGAGACTTCTACGATGTGATCGCGACCGAGGACGCACTCTACGTTGTCGTCGCGGATGTTTCAGGAAAGGGTGTTTCAGCGGCCTTGCTCGGCTCCACGCTGCAAGGACTGGTGCATGCCCAGATACTGGCAGGACTCTCACTGCCGCAGATTGCGATGTTCTCTAACCAATACATATGCGGAAGATCGATTTCAAAGTATGCGACACTGGTCATTCTGAAATTGATCCCCGATGGCTCTGCAGAATATCTCAACTGCGGTCACGTTCAACCGCTGTGGCATCGAGCGGACCAAAGCACTGTTTTGACGAATGGTAACTTGCCCGTGGGGTTGATCCCCGATGCAATCTACGCCTCAGAGATGATTCACATCGAGCCTGGAGAGCGCGTGCTGGTCTTCACGGACGGCGTAACAGAAGCGGAGAGTCCGTCGGGAGAGTTTTTCGGAGATGCCCGGCTCGAATCTTTTGTGCGGAAAGGCGCCAGCATTCAAGAGATTTTTCAACAGGTGCGACTCTATATGGATACCGCTCCTGCGAATGATGACTGCACCTTGCTGGAGGTGTGCTATGGACGATGTTCATGAGCACGGAGCAACGAGTCGTCATCAAGCGTTCAGCAACTGCACGCGGATACCCAGGGCAGCGGCATGTGTGACTCCGCACTGACAGGTTCGCTGGACCACCAGCCCGGCGACGCTCGAATGCTTGTTGTTGGTTACCGCGGCACACTGCGGGCGGCGTCCACGACGGTCCTGCGATTACCTCGGTCTGTGAGCGATGATGAGGTATTCATTGACGACCAACCGCCCATCGTGGGAACGATACTGGAGCCGTGGTTAGCGAAGGCATTGGATCAACTGACCGAGCGCTCTGCGCCCAATCTTCTCCTCTTTCGCGGAGCGCCCGTTCCGCTGGAGTCGCTGCTACTTTTGCTCAAAGAGCGGTTGATCGACGTTCTGACACAGGCGGTGGGTGATGAGAGCATCGAGCCTGGAGTGCAGTCTTTGCAATGGAACGCCAGCGACATACTGCTCAAGTATCCGCTGCTGGCCACGCTGCTCCGGAGTATCGTTGCGGAATGGGTATCAGCGACGATTACATTTCTGCGGCGGCTGCATCAAGATCAGCACTGGATTGCCGCTGGTCTTGGTCTAGCCGGGTTGCCCTCTATCGAAGCTGTATTCGGAACTACCTCTGATGCTCATGCAGGTGGTCATTTCGTGCTTCGCATCTGCTTCGTGGGCGGGTGCTGCTTGTATTACAAGCCCCGGCCGGTCACCGGGGAGTGGCTTTGGCACGGGTTAGTCGATGCGGTCGCACGCCTCGATCCTGAACTGAGGTTGCCTGCATCGCGCGTACTGGGAGACCGCTCCAGGCTCGATTACGGATGGACAAGCTCTGTGCTTCCGGAAGATGAAGAGCTCGCAGGGAATTGCGATGAAAGGGCCAAATCCGATTCTGCAGGCACCCTTGCCTATTGGCATGCGGCAGGAGCCATGTTATGTCTCGCAGAATGCGCGAGGCTCACCGATCTCCACCTCGGAAATATCGTCGCCACCCCCCGGGGCCCTGCCGTGACTGACGCCGAATGCTTGGCAACACCGGATCTTCATCTTCTTCGGGACGATAAAGTTTCGCCGAAACATGCGGCCATATCGGATGCCGTGGGTTCGCTTTTGAGCACCGGTTTGCTCCCACTCAGGCCGGCAACCGGCTATCCGGATGTCTCAGGTCTTTTTGGACACACCGCGCCAGTGTCTGGAGTCATGCTTCCCAAATGGGTGGTATCTCGGGATGGTCGCCATCGTCTGACTGCAGTGGAGGCGGAACTTGTTGCGCATCCCAACCTGTTGGCTCAGACCTCTGCCATCGCCGCGCTGCCGCAGATTTTGAGCGGATATCGTCATGCCGCAGACCTTCTTCTAAAGGCGCGAGAGACTCTCATCGGCTCTGGTACACGATGGCTTGCGGTGCTGGAGAAAGTGCATGCGCCCAGGTTTGTGGTCCGCGACACCCTTACCTATGGAATGCTGTTGAGCCAATCTCTGGAGCCGCAGTATATCCGCTCCAGGCACAGACGGCGGTGCACAATCCTCTCCGGTCTTGATACCTGCTCGGTGGTCCGCCAGCCTTGGTCACTGGTGCGTTCCGAGGCGCGAGACCTGCTCGAAATGCACGTCCCGCGGCTGGTTGTTTTGCCCGGCAGCCGCACCCTGGCAGCCGGTTCCGGGCGCAGGATCGCACGCCGGTTTACGGCCTGCACTCCGGCACAGGCGGTCATTCGGCAGATAGAGGGGCTATCCCGTGAGAGCATTGAGAACGTCCATGTGCCCGCACTCATGTCCGCAATTTTGTAGATTAGACCTCGAATGATCGCTAATGTTATGTGCTAGTATTCGGATGTGTTGAGTGCACCAGATGGGTCGGTGGTGCGCAACAATGTCGAGAGGAAAGCCATGACCAATGTAGACAGGCTTCAACAGGCCGGACTGATTCAAGTCCATCATCCCCTGACCGACGCCGAAGCTCAAAGCGTCAACCAACTGAGTTCGACGGAAATTGATGCGCTCATCTCTGTGCGCGTCAAGCTTGGCGATGCGTTTTTCCAGCGTAAAGTGCAGGATGGCGATGCCCATCGTATGGGTACGGTTTTGCTCTGACCGGGCACTCGCACCCGGCTATACGCAAGGCTCAGACAAGCGCCAGGATCGTATGGGGAGACGGAATGACCACACAGAGTCAACGTCTGCGCGAGACAATTTCCCTAGTTAGCGGGCACCTCAGTTCTTTGATTCGCCAAGTATGGTTTCATCCAAGGTTGAGCGAACTCTACCCTGAGTTTCTTTTTGCAATCTACGGGATCACGGCAAGTTCGGCTCCAGCAATGCGGGCCGCGGCGGAGCGTTGCTCGGCTATAACCACCGGCGAACCTCTCGCCGCGTGGCTCCATGACTACTACCTGGAACACGCCACCGAGGAGACTGGCCACGAAAAGTGGTTGCTGGATGATCTCGCAGCGATGGGAGTCCAGAGGGAGCGTGTGTTGCAGCGGTTGCCTTATGCGAGCGTTGCTGCGCTGGTGGGCGCGCAGTATTACTGTATGTTTCACGTACATCCGATCGCCTATCTCGGATACATCGCAGTCGTGGAGGAGCCGGCATCAATCGAATTCCTGGAGCAGGTTTCCAGGCGATCCGGCATTCCGCTCTCCACCATGTCTTGCCATCTGATGCATGCCAAGCTCGATCCGGACCATGTCGCGGACTTTAATGCGGCACTGGACTCACTGCCTCTGCAGCAGCATCACCAGGACCTGATCACAGTAAGCGCTATCACGACCAGCTCACTTCTCGTCAACGTGTTCTCGGATATTCTGGAACACTTTGAGCGAATCGAAAACCCTGCAGGCGCCGAGACGATCTTTACCTCTTCCGGAGTTGCAATCGCTTCCCCATCCAGAGAGTTCTGATATGCAGACGGTCTTCAGTCCCGGAGATGACCTCTTTCACTATCGCCTTGTCAGAAAGCTCGGGGAAGGCGGAATGGGTGTTGTCTTTGAGGCAGAGGACATCCGACTTCAGCGCAAGGTCGCGATCAAAGTACTACAGCCGGCGATCTCAGAAGATACTGAGATGCGCGAGCGATTTCTGCGCGAGGCGCGCGCCGCTTCTGCGATTGACCATGCCAACCTCTGCACCATTTATGCAGTTGAGACGGCTCCGGATGGTTCACTGTTATTGGTGATGGCCTACTACCGAGGCCAGACCCTCGCTGAACTGATCCAGCGAGGCCCAATCGATATCTCGCGCATCCGCAACATTGGGCGGCAGACAGCCTCTGGACTCCATGCCGCGCACATGTCCGGTATTATCCATCGGGACATTAAGCCGGGGAATATCTTCCTCCTGGACTCAGGCACCGTCAAAATTCTCGACTTTGGCCTCTCCCGCTTCGTTCATCAGCAGCAATTTACCGCTCCGCACAAAGTGATGGGCACTCTTGCCTACATGCCTCCGGAGCAGCTTGCCGGGGAGTCGGTTGATTACCGCGCAGATATATGGGCGCTGGGAGTGGTGCTCTATGAAATGGCGGCGGGCCACTCACCCTTCCGGCAGGTATCACAATCCGCAACCATAGCGGCCATTGCAGCAGGGCGCTACATTCCTTTGCATCACGCACGTCCTGATCTGCCCCACGCTATCCACATGGCGGTGCAGGGCGCATTGCGACTGCATCCGCATGAGCGTCATGCGTCGGCTGCGGAGATTCTGGCGTTGCTGAGCGACAATCTGGAAGAGGAAGCCAAGGAGGGCACTCAGCGGTCAGTCATTTTTCCTGCCAGCGTGACGCAGACTGTCACCCTGGGCTTCAATGGCGCCTGGGACGGCGAGACCAAGACATTTCAGGAGCTACCGGCAGGCGGTACAGCGGCTGGGAGGCCGCAGCCGAGTGAGGTTCAGTCAAGCCGGGGAAGCTCTTCGATCGCGGTGCTGCCAATGCAGAATGTCAGCTCCGACCCGGAGAACGAGTATTTCAGCGACGGGCTCACAGACGAGTTGATCAATGCACTGGGGACGCTCCCCGACCTGCACGTTGTCTCTCGAAGCTCCGTTTTCTCCTTCAAAGGGAAACATCAGAATATCCGGGAAATAGGCAAATTGCTGGATGTTGACGTCATCCTCGAGGGCAGTGTGCGCCGTTCAGGAGCCCGTATCCGCATCACGATGCAGCTCACCGATGTGCGAAGGGGATTTCACGTCTGGTCAGCGCGGTTTGACCGTGAGATTGCAGACGTATTCGAGTTACAGGATGAACTTGCTACAGCAGTGCTCTCAGCCTTGCGGGAAAAGCTCGCGCTGAACTTGGACGGTTCCGATCTTCAGACGAGGACGCCGATGCAGGCCGAGGCATACGATGCATATCTGAAAGGTCGCTATCACTGGGAACAGAGATCGGTCGAAAGCGTTAGACTCGCAGGACAATATTTCGAACAGGCGCTCAAGCTGGACCCCGGCTCTGCGCCGGCGCATGCGGGTATGGCAGATTACTTCTGCCTGCAAGGGCTTCTGGGCCTGATTCCTCCGGATGTGGCATGGCCCAGCGCACGATCGTCCGCGCTGCAAGCGATCGAGCTAGATCCGGGGTTGCCGGAGGGCCACCTGGCGCTTGCATCCGTGTTGCAGTTTTACGACTGGAATTGGATCGGCGGCCGGGAGCACATCGTGAAGGCGATCGAGTTGCGCCCCCAGCGCGGCGAGTCTTACTACCTTTACGCTTCCCATCTAATGACACAGGGGAAGCTTGAGGAGGCGCTGGAGCAGGTACGTATCGGACTTAGCTACGATCCCCTTGCGACCTGGCTGCTGGCAGCCGAGGCAATTCTTAAAACCTATCTTGGTGACCACGACAGCAGCATTCTGCTGGCGCAGACTGCGCTCACGTCTTCGCCGCACTATTTCGAGCTTTATTATTCACTGGGGCTGGCTCAGTCCCAGGCCGGACGCTCGCATGAAGCAGTAGCGACGTTCGAGCGCGGAATCGAGCACAGCCGCATGCCCATTCTCATGGGCTGGCTTGCGGAGGCTCATGCGCAAAAAGGGGACCATGACAAAGCGCGCGAGGTGCTTGCCAACCTTCTCGAACTAGCGAACAACGGGAATCGGATGCCTGTGGCGATTGCTGTGGCTGCAGCGTCTGTCGGCGAAGATGAACTCGCCTTCAACTGGCTTGAGAAAGCCGCGGACATGCATGACATCCTGGTGGCCTACATCACCGTGATGCCCAGCCTCAGAAAGCTTCAGGATCATCCCCGCTACCACCAACTGATCGAACGCATGAAGCTGGCTCATCCTTCCTCGCACCGGAGGCACAATGAAACTCGGCAGAATTCACTCAATACACGATACTAGAACCCTGCAATTGGCTGACTACATCAAGGTTGCTTCATTGCCGGTACCGCCGGCCAAGGAGTTGCTGGAGACCACGACGTCGTGGCCCATGCTGGCGAACAATGAATTCAACTGCTGCACCTCTGCTGCTGCCGGCCACATGGTGCACCACTGGACGGCGGCGAATCAGCATGGCGTCTTCCTGACGGATGCAGACATTATCCGTGCCCATTGTTACCTTACCGGAGATCGGCTTATGGACTGCGTGTCCATGCTCGATGCTCTGAAGTACTGGCGCAAGACGGGCATCGGGAATCATCGTGTTCATTCCTTTGTAAGTGCGCGGGCGCAGGATGCGGACCAATTGCGCGCTATCGTTCACCTGTTCGGAAGCGCATACATCGGCCTTGATCTGCCGGACTTTGCGATGACCGGCGACCCAGCCGGATGGCCGGAAATTCCATGGGCGATACCCGCATCGGCCTCAGCGGCAGACGCTGCTCCGCAGCCAGCGAATGGTCACTGCGTCACAGGAATCGGTTATTGCGAAGACGGCGTGTACGTGGTCACGTGGGGCACATTGAAGACGATTAGCTGGGAGTTCTACCGTCGTTACAGCGTCGAACTGTTCGCTGTGCTCAGCTCTGATTGGGTGCGCAGCACCGAGGCCTCTCCGTCCGGTTTCGATTTGACAAGTCTTCGGCAGGACCTGTCGCTCGTCCAGGGAACCTCTTCGGCTTAGATCAGAGTGGTCATACCGCGCCTTCGCCGGAGGGTACTTGCTCACCGGTGTGCGTTGCGTGAAAGTGACGCCAGATGGCCCCTGCTGTTTTTCGCGGCACCACGGCGGTCAGGGACTCCACCGTCGCCTGCTGCACGTCGCGCAGGCTGCCGAAGTGGGTGAGCAGGCGCTGGCGGGTTTGTTGACCCACGCCCTGGATATCCAGCAGCTCCGAGTCGCGATCGCGCATGGCCCGGCGCTGGCGATGGTAGCCCACCGCAAAGCGGTGGCTCTCATCGCGGATGAGCTGCACCAGATGCAGGACGGGGGAGCGGCGATCCAGAACAACCGGCTCCTCTTCATTTCCGTAGAGGTAGATGACCTCTTCGCGCTTGGCAATGGAGGCCAGCGGTTGCGATGTGAAGCCAAGCGACTCGAGGGCTTCAGCCGCGGCATGCAACTGACCCAGGCCGCCATCTATCAGGACCAGGGACGGTAGCGGCTGATTTTCTTCTTTCAGACGGCGATATCTGCGGTGGACCACCTCGCGCATGGAGGCAAAGTCGTCCACGCCGACGACCGTCATCACTTTGAACTTTCGGTAGGCGGACTTATTCATCTTGCCGTCTTCCCATACCACCAGCGAGGCTACGGTTTCGGCGCCCTGGATGTGGGAGATATCGAAGCACTCGATGCGGCGAGGCAGCTCCGGCAGCATCAGCGCATCGGCAAAAGCCTCTTGAATGGCCTTCCGGGAGGGCTCCAGGACGCGAAAGCGTTGTGTGTGCGATTGCTTGGCATTCTGCCCGGCCAGATCCACCAGCGAACGTTTTTCTCCCCGTTGGGGTACGGCCAGATCGATGCGGTGCCCGGTGCGCTCGCTGAGCAGAGCGGCTAGCGCTTCACGGTCTGCGAAATCCACTGGAACGAGGATGGTGCGCGGGACGTAGTGCTGGTCGATATAGAGCTGCTTGAGCAGAGCCGAGAAGACCTGTCCGGAATGAAAAGTCCGCTCGCTGGAATCGCGGCTCGCCGCTTGTTCAGCGGCGCGGGGCGCAATGCTCTCCCGCCCCGGAGAGTCGGTGTCGGAGAATTCCAGCAGTTCGGGAAGATCATCCCAGAAGAACTCGCGCCGATCGACAATTTTGCCGGCACGGACGTGAAATAAATTGACGGCCAGTGCGCCGTCCTCAAAGTGATACCCGAAGACGTCGGCATCGTCACTCTGCTCAGCGGTGGCGATCCTTTGCTTTTCGCTCAGCTGATGGACGGTGGAGAGCTGATCGCGCAGCCGCGCTGCAGCCTCGAAGTGCTCGGCCTCGGCGGCAGCCATCATGCGTGTGGTCAGGGTGCGCTCCAATTCAGCATGGCGGCCCTCCAAGAACATCTGCGCATCGCGCACTGCATCCGCATAGGCATTTGGCGTGGTGAGCCCCTCGACACAGGGACCAAGACAGCGGTGAATGTAGTACTGCAGACAGGCTCGGGGATGGTAGCGCGACAGATCGACCTTGCAGCTGGGTATAAGAAAGCTGCGGTGGATGAGTTCGACAACGCGATAGGCAAGGTTACCGGGGAAGTAAGGACCAAAGTAGGCCGAGCCATCTTTGCGCAGACGGCGCGTGACAAACACCTTGGGATAGCGGTCAGAGAGTGTGAGCTTGACGTAGGGGTAAGTCTTGTCATCCCGCAGCAGGATGTTGAACCGTGGCTTCCGCTGCTTGATGAGATTGTTTTCAAGAGCCAGTGCCTCGTGGTCGTTGGCCACCAGGATATAGTCGAGATCGACAGCCTCGCGCATTAGCGAGCCGGTTTTTGCATTGGCCTGCGAAGCTTCAAGCAGGTAGGAGCGCACCCGCGAGCGCAGGTTTTTTGCCTTGCCCACATAGATCACCTCGCCCTCTGCATTTTTGTAGAGGTACACGCCGGGCTGGGTGGGCAAATTGCGGATTGTTTCGTAGAGATCCATGCGTCGTCGGGGTCAGAGAGTCCCAATGGTTAGCATAGCGGGCGCTCGGAAAGCTTGCCAGGTTCAAGAATTTGCAGGAGAATTCCTTACTCTCCGGGTAAAAATTACATGGTATGCGCGCGTCGGCGTGTTCTGGAAAAGTCCAGCAAAGCATTTATTATGAGCTACTTGATTCATGTAATTGATTTGGCGCGGAGAGTGCAAGTAGCTGGGTGTCGATGTTGTATTGCCCGCCTGCCGGGCAGGTCGTGGTGACTCGGCAGCGCAAAGATAAGGGAGAGACAATGAAAACACTTGGAACTTGGATGTTAGCCGCCTTGGCGCTGGCCGGAGTGACCGGATGCGCGACTAAGAACTACGTGCGCAACCAGACGGCGCCCCTGGTGGAGCATACCGGACAATTGGAAGAGAAGACGGCCGCGAACGGCCGGTCTATCCAGGACACAGACCAGCGTGCGCAGGCCGGAGTCAAGCAGGCGCAGACGGCTGCTGAAGCAGCAGCGCAGAACGCGCAGAACGCCACCAAGGCAGCGGGAGATGCGGAGGCAGCAGCCAATGATGCCGTGCATCGTGCCGACTCGCTGGATAGCGTGGTCAAAGGGTTGGACAACTACAAGCAGATGGCGGACGTGACCGTAACCTTCGGATTCGACAAAGCGGTTCTGACAGATGACGATAAGTCCCAGTTGGATAGCTTTGCCGGCCAACTAGGCTCGGCCACGGGCTACATTCTTGAAGTGACAGGCGGGACTGATTCGACGGGCCCGGCGCAGTATAACTATGACCTGAGCCAGCGCCGCGCCGACGCCGTCGTGCAGTATCTTGCGTCGAAGTACAACATACCGGCGCATCGCTTCTATCTGATCGGTATCGGGAAGGATAAGGAAGTGGCGCCGAACGATACGGCAGAGGGCCGGAAAAAGAATCGCCGTGTGGAAGTGCAGATGTTGAGCAACATGGGCGGCGGGCAACAGGCCCCACCTGCGACCTCAGGCAACGGGAACTAACTTCGGCATAGAAGCAACCAGGTAGGACAGTTCCGGGCATAAAGCACAGCCGGCCATCCGAGGGAGAGATCGGATGGCCGGCTGCTTTTCGTTCACCAGGAACAGGTATCTTGCTTCAGGATCGGTTTGCCTCCAACTGACGCACATGCTCTGCGCGAACCTCCACTGCAGTGAAGAGTCGCAGGAACGGCGCGCCCTGGGCCGCGGCCTCGACCGCGGGCCTGCCGTTGGCCTCTTCGCGCTCTACAATGCAAACAACAGCAGCGATGACCATGCCCGCCTCACGCGCTGCTTCAATCGCGTGAATGGTGGAGGCGCCGGTGGTGCATACGTCATCCACAATCACCACCCGCGCGCCCTCACGGCAAAAGCCTTCGATCCGACGCCCGGTGCCATGCGATTTTTCTGCCTTGCGCACCAGAAATCCGTGCAGCAGCGGCGCAGTGCTGTCAGATTGCGCGCGCCATGCACTGGCTGTCGCCACGTTGGAAACAATCGGGTCAGCGCCCATGGTGAGCCCGCCGACGGCCTCGGTCAGAATCTGATTTTTTTCCAGCAATTCAAGGATGGCGTGGCCTGTCAGGCGGCCGCCCTCGGCATGGAGCGTGGTGGTGCGGCAGTCAATGTAGTAGTCGCTTGTGCCGCCGGAAGAGAGTTTGAACTGGCCGAGGCGGAAGCTGGTGCGTGCCAGCAGCGCGAGCAGCTGTTGAGCATAGGTTGGTTTCGTCATCACTCAAGATTGTAACGGCCGGATCCGCGCCTGTTCAGCTCGGTCAGCACACCAGACGCGTTCGGTTCAGCTTGATGCCGTCCAGACGTCCCAGCAGGGTCACGGCAATGCGCTCCGCTGCGAACAGTTGCTGGGCCATCGCCTGCACTTGCGCGGCTTCCACCTGGTCGATGCGGGCGATCACTTCTTCAGCAGTGAAAAACTGCTGAAAGTACATCTCCTGACGCGCTAGGTTGGCCATGCGGGAGCTCGAGCTCTCAAGGCCCATGAGGATGTTGCCTTTCAGCTGGTCCTTGGCACGGGTCAGTTCTTCGCTGCCCAACGGGGCATCCTTCAGTTTCCTTAACTCATCCAGAATCAGATCGACCACTTCAAGCGCCTTGCCCGCCGACGTACCGGCATAGATGCAAAGTGTGCCGGTGTCGCGATACGGGCTCAGGTCGGAGTAGATGGAGTAGGCCATGCCGCGCTCTTCGCGAATGGTCTGGAAGAGACGCGAGCTCATGCCCCCGCCGAGCACCGTGTTCAGAATGAGCGTGGCATAGCGATTGTCGTCCGTGATGGGCGGCGCCGGCACGCCCAGGCAGATCTGCACCTGCTCCAGCGCCTTCTTGTTGCGTAAAACGATGCGTGCGCTCGTCTCCGGCGTCACTTCTTCCATCACGGCATTGCCCGGCAGCAGCGGTGCAAACTTCTGCGCTACGGAGTCGACAAACCCGTCGTGGTCAAGATTGCCTGCGGCAGAGAAGACCATGTTGCCACCCAGGAATCGTCCGCCGTGATAGTCAAAGAGCTTTTGCTGGTCCAGTCGGCCCACCGTCGCGGATGTGCCCAGAATGGGCTTGCCCAGCGGGTGATCCCTCCAGAAGTTCTGCGTGAAGAGCTCATGCACCAGAACGTCAGGATTGTCTTCGTCAATCTTGATCTCTTCGAGGATGACGCCGCGTTCACGTTCAATGTCATTCGAGGCAAAGACAGGGTTCAAAACCAGATCCGCAAGCACGTCGAGCGCAATCGGTATGTGCTCCGCGAGTGACTTTACGTTGAAACAGATAGTTTCCTTGCCGGTGAAGGCGTCAAGGTTGCCGCCGATCGAATCCATCTCGCGCGCAATGTGCTGCGCGGAGCGCGAGCGCGTTCCTTTGAACAGCATGTGCTCCACAAAGTGCGAGATGCCATTCGTTTCCGCCGCCTCGCACCGTGAGCCGGACTTGACCCATGCACCCATGGCGACGGAACGCAGATGCTCCATGCGCTCAGTGAGAACGATAAGGCCGTTGGGCAATACAGTGCGGCGAAGATTGCGTTCAGTGCTCATGGTCATAGGGAAAAGCTTAGATTGCAGCACGGCAGAGCCCGAAACACGTGCGGGGTTGCGGTTTTGGTTGCGGTACGGGAGAAATCCTGAGCAGCATCATCAGCCGGGGCTGCATACAAACCGAAAATGGCTTATGCTGGGCCCAGCCGTGACCGCGCAAACCAGCCAACTTGTTCGATTAGACACCAACTTGCCACCCGTGGGAAGCAAGCACTCTCTGTTTGGGTTGGATGCAGAAACGCTAGCCGCGTGCATGGCCCAAATGGGCGAACCCGTATGGCGTGGTCGCCAACTGGCCGAAGCCATGTACCGTCAGAGGATTACGGTACTGGATCAGATCACTCCGCTGCCCCTTGCTCTGCGCGCCCGCCTTGCTGCGGAAGGGTGGCAGGTGGGCAGGCCGCGGATCGAAGCTGCGTTTATCTCGCAGGATGGGACGGAACGCTATCTGGTGGAAGGTGTGGCCGGATCGGAGACGGTCGAGACCGTCTGGATGCCCGAGGGGGATGGCGGCGAGGCTGGCGACGGAGCCGAAGGCGAGGCGATGAGCCGGCAGCGGGCGACCATTTGCGTCTCCAGCCAGGTGGGTTGCGCCGTCAACTGCGGGTTTTGCCTGACGGCAAAGCTGGGCCTGCAGCGCAACCTCACGGCGGGTGAAATAGCAGGGCAGGTCATTGCAGTGCTCGACAGACACGGCGTTGAGGTGGGTCGGGACCGGGTCAACCTGGTGTTCATGGGCATGGGCGAGCCCTTCCTGAATTATGAGAACTGGATGGCCGCCGTCCGCCTGCTCGTAGGGGAGGTTGGCCTGAGTCCCCAGCGAATGACTGTCTCCACCTCCGGAATTGTGCCGGGCATCCTGCGCTTTGCCGAGGAGCCGCCCGACCTGCGTCCTAAACTGGCGATCAGCCTGAATGCACCCAATGACGACGTGCGTAGCGAGGTGATGCCCATCAATCGAAAGTGGCCGATTGAAGCGGTACTGGACGCCGCGCGGCAAGTGCGGCTGCGCACGCGGGAGCAGTTGACGCTCGAATACGTGCTGTTGGGCGGCGTGACGGATCGGCTCGAGCACGCGTCGGAAGTGGCGCGGCTGGTGCGGCGGACCGGATTGCCGGTAAAGGTAAACCTGATTGCCTGGAACCCAGGGCCGGGGATTGCCTATGCCATGCCGCGGTCCGAAGATGTTGAGGCGTTTCGTCAGAGGCTTGTCGCCGAAGGCGTGCCCGCGTATCTGCGAAGGCCACGCGGACGAGACATCTTTGCGGCGTGCGGCCAATTGAAGCGGACCGTGGAAAAAACCGGCACGGAAGCGTGAAGGCGAGCCTAAGCCTCGGCCTATCCATCGCGGTGCCTGCGGGCGAGGCATTCAGTTGAGGGCTTCGCGCGCGTGGACTTGTTGGCGTATCCTTACACGGTCAAGAGATCTTAGGAGCGGGCACCCCTGAACATTTTTTCCCTCCTGACAACAAAGGAAGCTGATTCTTCATCCAATATCAAATCATGTAATCAAGTTTTCGATTGATCCCCGAGGAGTGTCGATGATTTCAGCACCAGCCCGTCTTGCGCTGGCGGCAAGCGTAGTCCTTTATTCCTGTGCCTCGCTTCCCAATGCCGACGCGCAACAGTCGGCAACGCCCAGCCAGCAGCAAGAGCCTGCGACCAAGCCTGCGCCTGCTTCGCCACCGGATTTGCCCAATGCGCCCGCACCGGTCCCCACGGAACCCTCACTCAGCGACCTGGGCTTTACGCAGAACCAGACTCAGGCAGATCCAAAGCTACAGGCTCTTCTGAAGAAGCGGACTGAGATGCTGAAGATCCACCAGCGCCTGGGGCTTATCACCGCCGCACCCATGGTAGCGGCTCTCATCACGGGTCCGATGGCCAAAGCGAAAGGCAAGAATGGGCAGCCCATCCAGGAGCCGACGCAGGCCAATCTGGATTTCCACGCTGCGCTTGGCGGGGCGACGACGGCGCTCTACTTTTCTACTGCATATTTTGCGATCCGCGCACCCCGCGTGCCGGGCACCCATAAGCACGGTGCGATTCGCATGCATGAGGCCCTCGCGTTCATCCATGGCCCCGGCATGATTCTCACGCCGATTCTCGGCATCATGGCCTACAACCAGGAGAGCGCCGGCGAAAAAGTGCATGGTATCGCTTCCGCGCATGGCGCCGTCGCTGTCGTAACAACGGCGGCCTACGGAGCGTCCATTATCGCCGTTTCCTGGCCCATCCATTTGAAGTTCTGGGAGAAGTAATGAGATTTCTGAGCCTCTTCGTCCTGCCGCTTTTTGCGCTCCCCGCCGTTGCCCAGCCAGATGCGCAATGGACACTCATGCAGTCCACGCTTTCCTATCACATGTCCCATCCGATGCATGAGGTGGACGGCACAAGCCATGCAGCCAAAGGCAAGGGAACATGCCATGAAGGCCAATGCGATTTCCTCATTGCGGCACCTGTCAAATCCTTTGACTCCGGTGACACCAATCGCGACCTGCACATGCTGGAGACCACGCGCGGCGCGCAGTTTCCTATGGTTGTCGTCCGCACCCGCTTTCCTCAGGCAGATACGGCCTCGACGACGCTCTATGTAGATCTAGAAGTCCAGTTCGCAGGCCAGACCGCGCACTATCAGCACATCCCGTTTCAGCGCACGGCCCAGGGCAACCAGGTTCACATCGTGGGGACCGTTCCGGCCACCTGCTCTGATTTCAAAATCGATCGGCCATCCTTTCTCACCGTGCCGATTAAAAACGAGATCCCGGTGAAGGTGGATATGACGTGGCAATCGAATTGATTGCGGTGCAAGTGTAGATTGCGTTTTCTTCCACACGGGAGCCTAGGGCCTGTTCACACTACCAGGGCGGATGGCGTTGCAAGCGAAAATGGGGCCAGACGAAGCCGAGCCCGAAGGCTGTGGCGGGTCCACCGTCGAGGGCGAGAATGAAGTATGGCCCCATTTTCGCTTGCAACCCGAAGGGCCGGGACCAATGTCCCCGATTTCTGCGTCGATCGTCGCTGGCAGACACCCGGTATGCGTCACCCCTCACTCCTTGAACTCGAATAAATTGGCTCCCGGCGCCACCGCCCTGGTAGTGTGAACAGACCCTAGATCCGCACCAGTTCGGACTGAATCCTCCCCGTCACCCAGGCCTCGCCGGGAGCGGTCAGCATATTCACCTCGCTGCGCACGCCAAACTCTGGCAGGTAGATGCCGGGCTCCACTGAAAAACAGGTGCAGGGCAGCAGCGTCCGCTCATCGTGCGTCTCCAGGTTGTCCAGATGCGCGCCCGGCCCGTGCAGCTCGCGGGCAATGTTATGGCCCGTGCGATGCGTGAAGAAGTCGCCGAACCCCGCCGCGCGAATCACCCCGCGCGCCGCGTCGTCGGCCTCATAGCCGCGGATCGGGCGGCCCGCCAGAAAGGCCTCGCGCACCGCGGCAATGGCCGCATCCCGCGCATTCCGCACCGTGTCAAACACCAGCTGCTCACGCTCGCTCGGCGCGCGCCCCACCACGCCCGTCCACGTAATGTCGTAGAAAATCGTGTCCGCCCGGTCCAGTCGCCCCCAGATGTCGATCAGCACAAAATCGCCCTCGCAAATCGCCCTGCTGCGTTCCGCGCTGGGTTCGTAATGCGAGTCGGAAGTATTCTGATTGACGCTGACGTTGGGTCCGTTCTCCCACGCCAGGCCCGCCCGGCGCATCGCCTCGCTCAGCCACACCACCATGTCAAACTCGCTCATCGCGCCCCGGCCGCCGTCGGCCGGCCGCAGCCTGCGCCCCATCTCCAGCCAGGCCTCGGCAAGAATCGTATCGATGGCCCGCTGCGCCGCCGCGTGGCTCACCATTTGCTCTTCCGTCAGCACGGCTTCAAACTGACTCACCAGATCCGCCGAGCTGACAATCTCCTTCCGCAGCGAGCGCAGAAACTCCACCGTCCCCGCATCCACCATCGAGACATACATGATCGCGTTGTTCGGGGAGTACTGCAGGGCAATCCGCCGCGCGCCGCTTAGCATGGCCTGCAGCCCGGCGGCCAGCTCCTGCCAGCTCGAATAGACGCCCCTGGTACCGGGCAACGCATCCAGCCGCCCCTGCTCAATCCGATGCACCAGCTTCCGCGGTTCGCCCTCCGCCGGCACAAAGTAGTACCAGCGCCGCGTCACGTGCGCCGCGGGGTCAAGGCCAAGAATGCGCTCGCCGATCGGATCGCGATGATGATGGTCGTAGAAGAGCCATCCATCGTGGCCCGCTGCGCGCAGAGCTTTCTGAATCTCCTGCAGTTTCATAGCCGACATTTTACGCGGATTCGCCGCAAAGAGATGTGAAGCCTGCCTGCCGCGGCGCCCGCTCAGAATCGCAAGCCGGCGTCTTCGGCGGCCGCGCTTCTACAGCGCGCCCAGAGCCTCCGCCTGGCCCGCAAACAAGCCGGCGTACTTGGTGATGCCCACCATCGTAAAGACCTTGGTGAAGTGGGGAGAGAGCCCGAAGGCATACACCTTCTGGCCGGAATTCGAGGCCTCGATCAGCATCTGGATCACCAGCGCAATCCCGCTTGAATTGATGTAATCCACCTTGGTGAAGTCCAGCAGCACCAGCTTGGATGTCTCCTTGGGAAGCGACTGGTACGTGCCCAGAACGGCGTCTTTCGATGTGCTCGCAATGTCCCCCTCAAAGCGCAACACCGTCACCGGATGTCCGACGGGGGAAGTCAGCTGGTCTACACGCGCCTTGGTTTCACTCTGCACAGTTTCGATCTCCGTTTTCTGAATTTACTCGGCATCTTTGTCCAGCCGTATCACAAGCCTTACATAACTGCTCTTGCCGTTGCCGCCTTTCACCCACTCGGCCTCATCCACCAGCGCCTGGATCAGAAACATCCCCATCCCGCGCGGATCCTCCTCGCCGTGAATCTTGCGGTCGATATCCGGCTTCGGAGGGATGCCCCTGAGTCCTTTGCCGTCGTCGATGACCCTGACCTCCAGGGCATCGTCCACGGACGAAAGCACCACGCCCACCGACAGCCCTTCATTCAGACGGTTCCCATGCTCAATCGCGTTGATGCAGGCTTCGGCCACCGCGGTCTTCAAATCTTCCACGCGGTCGTCGCGAAAGCCCATCAGCTTGGCCACGGCGGCTGCGGTGCTCATCGCTACTTTCTCATATCCAAGCCGCGAAGGAAGTCGAACTTCCACGCTGGTGGACTTCGCAGTCATCATTCCGCGTTCTCCATCCTGTCCGTTCCGCGGCAAAGCGCTAGCGCCGTCATATCATCCGATTGCGGACCACCACCGCCAAACTCGGCCAGCGTCGCCCACAATGCAACGAGAATATCATCGGCATTTCGCGCCGGGCACTTCGAAAACGCCTCCAGGAGCCGCTCTGACCCAAACTCTTCATCCCCCCGGAAAACCTCCGTCAGCCCGTCGGTATAAAACAGCAGACGGCTCCCCGGTGCAAACCCGCAACTCTGGCTGGAGTAGCGCATCCCCGGCAGCAAACCCAGCGGCGTTCCTGAAGACTCAAGCTGGCAGATCTCCCCGCCCGCCTGCACCAGGAACCCGGGATTGTGCCCCGCATTCACCGCCTCCACCTCGCCCTTCTCCGGCCATAGCTGAAGAAAAATCGCCGTCACATACCGCCGCTGCGCCTCTTCGCCCTCGGTCCAGTGGTGCTGGTTCATCTTCGCTGCCAGCTCATCCAGCGGCAGCCCCTGCGCCGCCATCGCCCGAAACGCCGCGCGAAAGCCAGTCGCCATAATCGCCGACGCCATGCCTTTCCCGGCCACATCGGCCACCATCAGCAGCAGGCTCCCGCCCGGCTGCTCCACAATATCCACGTAATCCCCGCCCACTTCGTAGCAGGTGTCCGACCGGAATGCGAGCGAGTAGCCAGGAATCTGCGGCAGCGAGTGCGGCAGCAGCGACCGCTGGATATTTCTCGCCGCATCCAGATCCTGCTGCACCCGCGCCCATTGCAGATTCCGCTCATGGTTGCGCGCATTCTCCAGCGCCACCGCCGCCTGCAGCGCAAGCCCCTCCAGAAAGTCCGCCTCATACAGCGTCAGCTCGCGCCCCTCCGGCGGAGCCACCACCAGCTCCGTCAGACGCTTGCCCTCGCGGTCCTGCAAGAGATACATCGGCAGCGCAGCGCCGGCGCTCTGTCCCGTCCCGTCCGCTTCCGGCATCTCGCCGTAGGCCAGCCCGGTGCCCGGAAACGCCGCTCCCGCCATCTCCAGCTCGCGCACCACAATGCGCAGCACCTGCTCCAGGACTTCCTCTTCGCGAATCGTCGAGTGAACCTGCCGCGAAGCCTCCAGCAGCGCCTGCAACCGCGCTACCTGCTGCTGCAGGTCAATCGTCTCGTCATTGCCCGGAAGCTGAATTCCAGACGCCATCTACAGCGACCTCCGCGGGATTTCACTCTACCACGACGCTCGCGCAGCCCGATACCAATTCAAGACCGCGCATCCCGCCGCCTCCCATCAAGCCGGCACAAGCGCCGGAGCTGCCTGCGGTGCCTGGCGTGCCCCGCCATCCGTCCACCGCGTCACAGTCAGCACCGTAATATCGTCGTCCTGGCCGAAATCGATGGCGGCCTGCGCCAGAGCCTGCGCGCCTGCGCCGCTCATCGCCTGCGTCCGATCAAAACCGAAGAGCTCGCCCGTCCGATTCCGCGCCTCCACAATGCCGTCCGACACAAACGTGAGCCGGTCGCCGGGACCAAGCTGGCAATGCGTCTCCGCGTAGCGGCTTTCCTGCAGAATCCCCAGCGGCAGACCCGTTCCAACCGGCATCTCCTCGCCATTGCGATAGGGAGCCGGATTCCCCGCGTTGGCGTGGGTCATCTCGCCGTCCCCCGCAATCAGCGTCGCAGAGCAGGTCACGAATCCACTCACCTGTCCATAGAGCACGCGGTTCAAGTACTCCAGAACCTCCCTCGGCCCGCGCAGGTTGCAACCGCGCAACGCGCCCACGATTGCGCTCACCGTCATCGCCGCCTTCAGCCCCTTGCCGCTCACGTCGCCCACCACCACCAGCACCGATCCATCGCTACCCGGCAGCACGCGAAAAAAATCCCCGCCCACCTGCTTCGCCGGCGCATAGACGCTCTCAATCCTGAACCCCGGCACATCCATCGCCGGAGCAACCAGCTGCTCCTGCACCTCGCGGGCGGCGTCAAACTCCACGCGCAGCTCATCGCGCGCCCGCCATGCCTTCCACGCGCGCTGGCCAAGCATCGCAAACAGCGCAAACTCGCACAGAAAGAGCGACAGCCCGAAATACGTCTCATAGAACGGCCCGATATGCACGCCGCGCAGGTTTCCATAATTCTGCAGCAGGTCCGTCACCGGAATGACGATCATCGCGGCGGCGACCAGGCCGTTCGCCCGTCTTGCAATCAACGCCCATAGATTCACTGCGATTTGGATGGAATCGAAGCACAACAGCGCCGGCATCATTGCCTGGTGCGACCAGAAAACGATCGGCGACGGTTTCACCCCCAGGCTTAGAATCAGGAAGGTCGAATTGCCGATCACCCACGAGGCATGGTACAGGCGCTTCAATCCGAGAGCACGCAGGTTATGAACTGCCCAGACCAGTTCGACAGTCGCCGCCATCGAAAGCGCCTGCAGGCCTACATACACCAGGGAGTATGTCCACAGCGAAACCGCAACCAGCCCAAGGCTGACGGAAGCGCCCCAGAGCGGCATGAGCGACGCGGCCATCAGCATCCAACTGCACACCAGCAGATCGCGCCCGCCGGCCCAACGCCAAAAAAGGATCAGGCCGGCTCCCAGAAGAAAAATGATGGCGTTGAGGGCCAGATTCGGGCCATCTCCTATCAACGCAGCGAAATGATTCGCACGCAGCTCCAGATGCAGGTTCCGGCTTTCGTCGACGGCGAACACCGCGGTGGCGCCGGCTCGTGAGCGGACGCCGGGCGGATACCAGGCTCGCAACGCCACCGCTGCAGTCGTTCCCTTGCCGGCGGCGCCGGGAGGCAAGTCAAAAACAGCGCTTCTCGCGTAAGCAACAGGCGCGGCCTGGGGCGGCAGGCTGCCTTGACGGCCAACGGGCACGCCATTCACAAACAGTTCCTCCGCTATCAGGAAGGCACTCTGGTTGCTGATTTGCACGGCGAGCGGGCCGGCCGCATCCCTGCGCACCGGCACCTGCACCCGCACCCAGACAAATCCATCCGAGTAAAAGGGCGGCTCTAGCCACCGCCCCTGCTGCGCCACCGGCCACGCGATGTCGTCGAAATCCGGATCGGCCCAGCCCAGCTTGCCGTCCGGGTCGTCGCCAAAGTGGTAGCGAACAACCGGCGACGACGCCGCCTCGGCCCGCAACCGGGGCGCACATACGGCACATAGCAAGAGGAGCGCGGTCCCGAGTCGGTTCGACATGCGGGGAAACATGGCAACAGCATACTCACTTTGTTCGAAAGCTTTGGAGCTAATTTGTAAGAACCGGCAAAGACGCCCGCCGAGCCGCGCCGACACCGCCGTCAAGATGAATTTTCGCGCGCATCGACATCCTTCTCGCCGCCCCGCCAATCCAAAGCAACAGGAACGCAGCAGTCGCGTGCGTTGGGAGGTCAGTTTGCGATGCACGTGGATAGGGATCGCCGCTCTTTTGCTGCCGCTTGCCGCCGTGGCGCAGAGCGCGCTGCCCGCAGGCGCCCTGCTGCCCGTCAGCCTCGATAAAAGCCTCGACAGCCGCAAGGCGCGTCCCGGCCAGACCATCCAGGCCATCGTGATGCAGAACATTCCCGGCACGTCGATTCATCGCGGCGCAAAGGTCATAGGGCACGTGGTGCAGGTCGGGACGTTGCAGAATGGGCGGGCCCGCGTTGAGCTGCGCTTCGACAGCCTGAATTCACGCCGCCAACGCATCCCCCTGCAGGTTGACCTGCGCGCGCTCGTCTCGTTTCTTGAGGTCGAGGAAGCCCAGGTTCCCGAGGACATGGCAGATCGCGGCACCACACCGGAGACAGCCACCACGCAGCAGATCGGCGGCGAGCAGGTCTACCGCGGCGGCGGCCCGGTCACCTCCGGCCTCACCATCGTCGGACAGCCCGTCCCCAACGGCGTCCTCGCCCTGCCCCGCATTCAACCGGGAAAACCCTGTCGCGGCATCGTGGCAGGCAACAGCCGGCCGCAGGCCCTCTGGCTTTTTTCTTCTGACGCCTGCGGAGTCTACGGCTATCCCCAGCTTCGCATCGCCCACTCCGGTCGCACCACCCCTGTCGGAGACATCCTTCTCGTCTCGGAAAACGGTCCGTTGCAATTACGCAGCGGCACCGGCTTGCTCCTTCGCGTCCAGGGTTACGGCGGGGGCTCATAGATTCCCATTGCAAGCCATGATGCCCGCACTGCGGCAGCCGTCCTCCACGCCTCCGGCGGCCGCTCCCAGCCCGCGCTTTCTCGTCTGTGACGAAGCGCACTGCCATCTCTACCATGGGATGCGATAAAAGCTTTATGGACTTTCTGGCGCTGCGCGGGAATCCAGTCCATATTCCTCTCCGGAAAGGCTGCCCCCATGACCGCCACCGTCGCACCTGAGCCCTTCCTTGACTTCCAGTCCTGCTGGCCGGAGATGGACCTGCCGGCCCACGTCCACGAGGTGCTCTCCGCCGCGCCGCTGGTGCAGACGCCGGAAAATCGCCAGCAGTTGCTCGACTGGGCTCTGGGCCGCGCCACCGGCGCCACCGACTGGCGTCACGGCAACCGCGACGATCACGGCGTCTATGAGGCCACCTTTCAGGCCCAGGGCGTCGGCCGCATCGTCGAAGCCATCGTCACCAAGGCCCGCAACGGCCTGGCCATCAACTTCCCCGATCCCGCCATGCGACGCCGCGACCCGGATGCCATGGTCATCGGCGACAACCTGCCCACCGACAAGCCGCGCTATCAGGACCGCTTCGGCCATCCCTTCGACAAGACTCGTCAACAGACGCTCGACTGGCTCAAGACGCAGGAGCTGGTCGCCATGCCTTTTTACGCCGGCGCGGACGCGCTCCGCTACGGCGCGCTGCTCATCGTCCCGCGCCAGGCCGCCTTCTTCGCCGCCACGCTGGCCGATCTCCAGGGTATGATTCCCCGCAGCAGGCTTCCCGCCGATTTCAAAATCACCGGCGGCGTCCTCTTCGTCGCGCCGCCCTTCCGCCATACCCACTTCGACGGCCGACAGGTCGTCGTGCATGACCGCACCGCAACCCATCAGGAGATCTTCGCCTACAACCTCTACCCCGGCCCCAGCGCGAAAAAGGGCGTCTACTCCATGCTGCTGGACCGCGGCGAGCGCGAGGGATGGACCACCAACCATTGCGCCGCCGTCGCCGTCGTCACGCCCTACGAAAATCAACTGGTCCTCATGCACGAGGGCGCCTCGGGCGGCGGCAAAAGTGAAATGACCGAGCACATCCACCGCATGGAAGACGGACGCCTGCTCATCGGCCGCAATGTCATCACGCAGGAGGAGCGCACCCTGAACCTGCCCGAGGCCTGCCACCTGCGCCCCATCGCCGACGACATGGCCTGCGCCCACCCGAGCTACCAGGGCGCAAGCGGCCGCCTCACCATTGCCGATGCGGAAAATGCCTGGTTCGTCCGCGTCGACCACATCCGCCGCTACGGCACCGCGCCCAATCTCGAGCGCCTCTGCATCGATCCGCCCGAGCCGCTCATCTTCCTCAACCACTACATCGTCCCAGGCGGCAACTGCCTCACGTGGGAACACGTCGAGGACGCGCCCGGCAAGCTCTGTCCCAATCCGCGCGTCATCCTGCCCCGCCGCATGATCGAGGACGTCCTCAGCGGCCCGCGCGCCGTCGACGTGCGCAGCTTCGGCGTGCGCTGCCCGCCTACGCATCGCGACAGCCCGCTCTACGGCATCCTCGGCATGTTCCATGTCCTCAGCCCCGCACTCGCCTGGCTGTGGCGGCTTGTCGCCCCGCGCGGCCACGCCAACCCCAGCATCCAGACACAGAAATCGCGCGAGATGCAGTCCGAGGGCGTCGGCTCCTACTGGGCCTTCGCCACCGGCCGCCGCGTCGATCAGGCCAACCTGCTCCTCCGCCAGATCGTCGAAACCCCTGAGACGCGCTACGTCCTCATCCCCAACCAGTACATCGGCGCGTGGAAAGTCGGCTTCATGGCGGAGTGGATCGCCCGCGAATACCTCGCCCGCCGCGGCAGCGCGCGCTTCGGCCGCGAGCAGGTCGATGAGGCGCTCTGCCCCCTGCTCGGCTATATCCCTCGCCAACTGCGGATCGAAGGCTCCATGATTGCCCGCGTCTTTCTCCGCGTTGACGAGCAACTCCAGGGCGGCATGGATGTTTATGAAGAAGGCGCACGTCAGTGGCGCGATTTCTTTGGCCGCGAACTCCGTCAGTTCCTGGTCCCCGACCTCGATCCCCTCGGCCGCCGCATCATCGAGGCCTGCCTCGACGGCGCCCACCAGGAAGACTACCGGCCCCTCATCCCCCACCCCATGTTCCGCGATGAGGAGGGGTAAGACCAATCAATCGGCACTGATTTCGATCGAATCAGCGCCCCGTTCCCGCAATCTTCTCTGCGCGCATTCGCGGGGCGGCGCTAGACGGCAGGCAAGCTACACTGAGTGAGCCGGTCGTATAGATAGTCACTGCTGACACGGTGGAAAGCATGTGCGGACTCGCTGCAAGACGAGAAGAGCCAGAGCCGGGTGGTATCGTCATCCCGGAGTTGGACCTGGCTTCCTTTTTACCTCGACCGCTCCTGGCCGAATCGCTTGACCAGACCGCAATCCCGCGTCTTGCGCGCGATGCCGCGGCAATGAGACAGATCGAGGAGTCGCTGCTCCGGATTCCGACCAGCCACTACCTGGTACGCGGCGACGCTCGAGAAATGCGTTCCCTCGCTCCAGAAGGTACGCACCTGATTCTTACCTCGCCTCCCTACTGGACGCTTAAGAAATATGACGATGCCAGCGGCCAACTGGGTCACGTTGCAGCTTACGACGATTTTCTCTCGGAGCTCGACCGTGTATGGCGGCGATGTTATGACCTGCTGGTTCCCGGCGGCAGGCTGATTTGCGTGGTTGGCGATGTATGCCTTTCCAGACGGCAAAACGACGGACGGCATACAGTCGTGCCTCTCCATGCCTCCATACAGGAGCTTTGCCGAAAAATCGGCTTCGACAATCTGGCGCCCATCATCTGGCACAAGATTGCAAATGCCGCCTACGAGGTCTCCGGCGGAGGTGGCTTCCTCGGCAAGCCCTACGAGCCGAATTCCGTAATCAAGAACGATATCGAGTACATCCTGATGTTTCGCAAGCCGGGCGGTTATCGAAAGCCCACCTCCGCAAAGCGCCTGCTCTCGGCGATCAGCGCCGAGAACTACCAAAGCTGGTTTCAGCAGATTTGGACAGGCCTCACCGGGGCCTCGACCAGAGATCATCCAGCGCCCTACCCCGTCGAGCTGGCCGAACGATTGATACGGATGTTCAGCTTTGCGGGAGATGTGGTTGTCGATCCATTTTCCGGCTCAGGCACCAACGCGATTGCCGCAGCACGAACAGGCCGCCACAGCGTCGGCTATGAGATCAGCGGCAAATATCACCGCATGTCCATGGCGCGCTTCTACCGCGAGACCGGAGGGCTGTTCTGGCAGCCGGAAGTGATGCACATGGAGGAGCTGTGAGACTGCCGCCTTGTTGGGAAGAACGTCTGCGCGGCGCTGTTCGGCAATTCTGGGGAACTCGCGGTCAGCAAGCTGAACGCCAAGGGGTCAGCTCCGGTGCGAGGGACGCTGGAAATCGCAGGGCCGTAACCGGCGGCAAGCAGATGGATGGATTTGTCGAACTTGTCCGGGATTTCCTGGTTGACTGCGGCATCGACCGTTCCAACATCTTTTGCAACCGCGCGGTTGAGCTTCCGGGCTGGTTTCGGGCAGAGAAAAAATGGGATTTGCTTGTGGTCGCAAAAGGTCAGTTGATTGCCGCGATGGAGTTCAAGTCACAGGTGGGCTCCTTCGGCAACAACTTCAATAACCGGGCTGAGGAGTCGCTGGGAAGCGCAGCCGACATCTGGACGGCGTACCGCGAAGGCACATTTTCACTCACACAGCGCCCATGGCTTGGAAATGTCATGGTTCTTGAAGAAGTGCCCGGATCCTTAACCCCAGCCGCCGTGAAGGAACCCCACTTTCCGGTCCTTCCTGAGTTTCGCCAGGCTTCCTACGCCCGGCGATACGAGATTCTCATGGCCAAGCTGGTGCGAGAGCGCCTGTATGACAGCGCAGCTTTACTTTTATCCAGCCGAGATTCAGCAAAAGTAGGCGAATACAGCCAGCCGTCGGCTGAATTGACCTTTTTCGGCCTTTTAACATCACTCAAAGCGCGAGCGATGGCAATCGCCGGGTCGTCAATTTAGACCGCGTCGCGCAGTGGTCTCCCGGCCATTCGCGCGAATCTGCTTGTGGCTCCTGCCTTCGGCTTTTCGATCCTCGTGCGGCTATCCTGAACTCAACCCAATGCCCTCCACCCCGCGTCATTTCGATGTCATCGTGCTCGGCGCGGGCGCTGCCGGGCTTTTCTGCGCCTCCATGGCCGGGCAGCGCGGCCGCCGCGTGGCTCTGCTCGACTCGAACCCGCGGCCCGGCCGCAAAATCCTCATCTCCGGCGGCGGCCGCTGCAACTTCACCAATATCCACTGCGCCCCGCAAAACTTTCTCTCCGCCAACCCGCACTTCGCCAAGTCCGCGCTCGCGCTTTACCAGCCGCGCCACTTCCTTGAACTCGTCGAGCGCTACAACATTCCCTGGCATGAGAAGACCCTCGGCCAGCTCTTCTGCGACCGCTCCGCGCACGACATCCTCAACATGCTCCTCGCCGAATGCGCCTGCGCCCAGGAGAACAACGGCAGCGTCGAGCTCCTCCTCAATGCCCGCGACATCGCGGTCGAGCACGCCGCCAAAGGCTTTCGCGTGCTCTCCTCGCTGGGCGAGTGCGCATCCGCCGCGCTGGTCATCGCCACCGGCGGGCTTTCCATTCCCAGGCTCGGCGCCACTGGCCTCGCATATCATCTTGCCCGCCAGTTCGGCCTCGCCCTCATTCCGCCGCGCCCCGCACTGGTCCCGCTCATCCTCGGCGGCGCGGAAGCAAGCTGGACCGCGCTCACCGGAGTCTCCGCCATGGTCGAGGCGTACGCAGACCGTGGCCCACACTTCCGCGAGAAGCTGCTCGTCACCCATCGCGGGCTCAGCGGCCCCGCCATCCTGCAGGCCTCCAGTTACTGGCAACCCGGCGAGCCTCTTCACGTCGACCTCGCGCCCGATGCAGACCTGCTCGCTCCGCTGCTCGCCCCCAACGCACGCCGCGATGCAGCCGCCATGCGCCACGCTCTTGGCGAACACCTGCCGCAGCGCCTCGCCGCCCATCTGGCCGCCGTGGGCTCACCCGTGGGATGGACCAACGCCGCGCTCGATGGATGCGAGCGCTCGCTGCACCGCTGGGAGTTTCATCCCAACGG
>JAJZGF010000141.1 GCA_021805025.1 Acidobacteriota bacterium | reverse complement strand
ATGTACAGCACTCTGGTCAACCTGCAATCCGGTCCGCGCGTGCTCGGAGAAAGCTTCGAGATGCATGCGGTGCCGGAGAAGAAACATACGCTGGTCGATGACCTTGAGGCCTTCGGCAGCGGTTTCGGCGGCGATCCAAACAACTTTGCGCGGTTGAACCTTTCCAAGGGAAGGGTGTACGAGTTCTCAGGGATATTCCGCCGCGATCGCCAGTACTTTGACTACGACCTGCTCGGCAACCCCAATATTGTTGCGGGAAAGATGCCGATTGGGCCCTCGACTGCGCCTACGGGCTCTATCGTATGGCCGCAGGTGAACACATCCTCCGTGCTGTTCAATACCGTTCGCCGGATGACCGACACGAATCTTTCACTCTTTCCGGTTTCCCGGCTGACCTATCGCTTTGGGTACTCGAAGAATACGTTTGAGGGACCGACTCTCAGTCCAAGTTACTCCATCGCCAAGTACGACGCCCTGTTGGAACAATACCAACGCAATAATACGGACACTTTTACTGGGGCCGTCGAATGGAAGGCAACGGAGGGAACCAAGCTGACGTTTCAGGAGGAGGTGGTTCATTACAAGATGGACTCCTTCTTCACTCTCAACCCGAGCGCGAACATGGCGCAGGAAGCCGATGGCACGCCGGTCTACCTTGGCAACTGGGATAGCCAGACACCGTACGGCATCGGAGCCTGCAACACGAACAGCATGGGCTCCGGTTACACCAGCTCGACGAACTACACCATCTTCTCGGCGCCCAATACTCCTGGCGGGCTGCCCATCATCAACCCGGCCTGCGCCGTTGTGACTTCATACACACGCACGCAGCCCACGCGCATTACGATTCCTACGGAAATGCTGCGGATGCAGAGCACGAGCATCCGGCACATCACGATGAATGGTGATGTCCGCTACACGCTCGCGAACATGGACCTGCCCCTCTACACAGAGGCGATGCAGGGACTGAATGGAGCGATTCGCTCGTCGGTTTCCAATGGATTTGCGAAGGGCCATCGGTCCGTCCTTTCCGCCAACTATGGGGTGGTCTGGCAGCTTTCCGACCGGGTCAGCATTGAGGACCAGGCGAGTTTCTCGAACGTGCAGGAACCAGGCTCTTCGAACGACGCCGCACCGGTCACGCTGTCGACCCCCACAACCGCAGGCAATCAGACCATCAACTACTCCGGTCCTCTGACCACTGGAACCGGGTCTCTTCCGCATGGCATCAATGGCGTGTTGACCCCGAACTACTTTGGCCAGGAGTACCTGATCAACAATCTGACGCTGAACTGGGATGCAACGGCGCGGTCCCGATTTGCGCTTACCTATCACTACGGTAACCGCAATATCGGACAAGGCGTACCGCACCAGGGGCCCATTCCAATAGTGCTTGCGGATCCCGTGAACGGTACGGTTGCGATCTCCGAGTTCGGCGGCATCCTCAACGCAGTGCTGCATCCGGCGAACAACTGGGACCTGAATGGAAGCGTCGAGGTCACCTACTTCGACAATGTCTTCACTCCGGTTGCTCCACGGCAGCTCCAGCAGTATCGCGTTCATACGATCTATAAGCCGCGGACGTGGGCAACACTTTCCGGCGCCTTCAATGATCGAGAGCGCCATAACAACACCAACAACAACCAGGCCGTTGTTGCGGCGGGGCAGGACCCGTATGAGGGTCCGATCGATCACGTGGATCACAGCCGAATCGCAAGCGTGAGCGCAGCGGTCTATCCCAATGATCATTATGGCGTGGATTTCAGCTACGCCTATAGTGACGTCTACTCAGCGACCAATGTTTGCTATAACAACGGCGCAACGGCGACCTTGCCGGGCACCGCATCCACCAACGCAAGCGGCGGGCCGGCCGTCTGCCCCGGCATTTACGCACGAGGCTCGACAACCCAGCTGGCTGACTGGTTCGCGCGCGACTTCATGGATGCGCCGACCCAGTCCGGAACGATGTCTTTGACCTACAGCCCGGTGGACAAATTCCGCTCCGCTTTTGGTTACCGCATCAATTCGGTCAATGGCAGCCGGTTCTTCAATGATGCGCGGGAAGTCAATGGATCGTTGGTCTCAACCTATCAGTCACCCTTTGTCAGCCTGGCCTGGACGGTGCATCCCGGCTTTATCTGGAAGGCGCAGTACGACTTCTATGGCTACGGCGAGGGCGGACCATCCGGACCGCAGAACTGCAGCACATCCACAACGCTCACATCCACTGTGGTTCCATGCACGTCGCTGCCCTATCCGACCGGCTTGACCGAGTCGCCTTCGGGTCTGACGGCGCCGAGGAACTTCCATGCAAATAACCTGACCGTTCAGATGCACTACGAGTTCTGAGCGCAAGAGCCGCCCCTCTTCAATCGAGAGGGGCGGACTCGCCGGACTGGAAAGATGAACCAGGCCGGCGAAACTTTCACGCAGCGGGAGGTTAAACAAGTTCACCGAATTCTGGAGTCTTGACGATGACCAAGCGAATGCAAACACGTGTGGCGTTAGCGGCGGTGCTTGCGATGGCAGGCACTTTGGGTTTTTCCCAGTCCACTGGAGAAACACTTTACAAGGCAAAGTGCCAGATGTGTCATGGCGCAAAAGGACTGGCGGATACGCCTGCGGCGAAAGCTATGAAGGTAAAGCCGATCACCGATCCGGAAGTGAAGGGATTCACAGAAGCGAAGATGATCGAAGCTGTCCGCGACGGGATGGGCAAGATGCAGCCGTACAAGGACAAGTTGACCGCTGCGCAGATGAAGGACGTGGTAGTCTACTTCCGCACTTTTCTGAAGTAGGGCAAGTGGCATTGCGGCAACCGGACACTACCGGCCAAGGGCACTGATTCAGGGGGCGTACGCAACCCGCATGCAGAATCAGTGTCAGCGATGGCCGATGGATGTAGAGCCCGGGAGGATACCGCGCGAGGGCAGTTTCCAGTGATTTTCAGTTGCAGAAACGTAGAAGGAGCTAAACAATGACGAAGACGATTCGAACTCTGGCGGTACTGGCGGCGACGGTATGCCTCGCCGGTTCCGTGAGCTTTGCCCAATCTGCGGGCGAGGCTCTGTACAAATCCAAGTGCCAGATGTGCCACGGCGCGAATGGCACGCCCAACCCCGCGATGGCCAAGATGATGGGCATCAAGCCCGCATCCGATCCTGAAATCAAAAAGCTTTCGACCGAGCAGATGCTTGCCGCGGTCAAGAACGGCAAAGGAAAGATGAAGGCGATTGCGGGCCTTTCCGATACGCAAATGAAGGACGCGGTGGCTTACTTCCGAACTTTGAAGTAGGGTGCACGAAGGGGCCCGCCGAAGCCGGCGGGCCATTCATTCTGGAGTCGGGAGCATCATGCCATTTTTGTTGAGATTTCGAGAGCACTGGGTGCGGCCGGCGCTGTTTTTCGGCAACAATCCCATCAGCCTGGCCGGCGGCGCCGTAACCACCGCCTCCGGCGTCATCATGATCGGGTATTGGGTGATGGAGTTGTTCGGACGCCCGAACGACAACCCATATCTGGGCATTATCTTCTACCTGATTTTGCCGGCGCTGTTTGTGCTGGGGCTGGTGCTGATCCCAATCGGCGTCTATATACGGCGCAAGGCGCTGTTGATTGCGGGAAAGATTCCGGCCACATATCCGAAGGTCGATCTGAACGATCGCATCTTCCGCCACGGGTTGGATATTGTGCTGGTGGCGACGATCGTCAATCTGATGATTGTTTCGGTGGCCAGTTATCGCGGCGCATCGTACATGGATTCGCCGCAGTTTTGCGGCCAGTCCTGCCACGTGATGCATCCGGAGTACACGGCCTATAAGATTTCGCCGCACTCGCACGTGGACTGCGTGGATTGCCATATCGGTTCCGGGGCGGAGTCCTACTTTGCGGCCAAGGTAGACGGTTCCAAGCAGCTTTTTGAAGTTGCGCTGCATCGCTATCCGACCCCGATTCCCTCGCCGGTGCAGAATCTGCGTCCGGCGCGCATCATCTGCGAAGGCTGCCACACTCCGGCGCGCTTCGTGGGGGAGAAACTGCTGGTCAAGTCCAGCTTTGCCGACGATGAACAGAACAGCGAGACGCAGACAGTGCTGGTCCTGCACCTGGGCGGACTGGATGGCCTTTCGCATCTGACCGGCATCCACGGCGTCCATCTGGGGCACATCGAGTACATCGCCACAGACACCTCGCGCACCAACATACCCTGGGTGCAGCGGCGCAACGCGGATGGCTCGGATACGGTCTACGCCGCTTCCGCTTTGAACGGCAGGATGCCGCAGGGCGAACGCCGGGTGATGGATTGCATTGATTGCCACAATCGCGCCGCCCATACCTTTGTCACTGCGGAGGAAGCGATCAACCGGGCGATGGCCGATGGAGCAATCAACGCCAGCCTGCCCTGGATCCACAAAGAGGGCTTGATGCTGCTGAAGGCCAGCTACTCCAGCCAGGCCGAAGCCAATGCGCAGATCCCCGCGCAGCTTGAGGCGTTCTATCGCACCAGCGATCCCGCGGTGCTGAGCGCGCAGGCCGATCTGGTAAAAAAGGCGGGCCAGGAATTGGCGCTTCTTTACAGTCAGAACGTCTTTCCCAGCATGAAGGTGACATGGGGGACGCATCCAAATCACATTGGGCATATGAGCTATCCGGGCTGTTTCCGTTGCCACGATGGCGACCACACCGCGAAGGATGGAACCGCCATCCCGCAGGATTGCGCGGTGTGTCACAACCTGCTGGCGGTGGATGAGTCCAAGCCGAAGGTACTCTCCGATCTGGGTATTCAGTGAGTTGAGCTTGCGCGCAAGGGAGCGAACGGGCAGCCGCCGCAATGGCTGCCTGTTTGCTTTCAGCATGCCATGTGGGCCGGCGTGGTAGGCTGTGGCTTCGCGCTGGAGGTCTCCGTTCACGATGAACACTGCCCATCCTTACCATTTCAATCTTGTGACGGCGGCGCATGCCGCGATGCTCGAACACGGCTTCGAGCCCGACTTTCCTGCAGGAACAGAGGCAGAGCTGGCGACGATTCAATCAGGTGCAGGGAATCATGCGGCGCCGGATGCCCAGGATCTGCGTGGGCTTTTGTGGTCGTCGATTGATAACGACACCTCAAAAGATCTCGATCAGATCGAGTGGGCCGAGCAGTTGCCCGACGGCCGCATCCGCGTGCTGGTGGGCGTGGCGGATGTAGACGCGCGCGTCGCCGAGGGAACACTGATTGACACCCATGCGCGCAGCGAGACTACTTCTGTTTACACCGGCGTAAAGGTCTTTCCCATGCTGCCCGCAGAGCTCTCCGAGGGCATCACCTCGCTGAACGAGAGCGAGGATCGTGTTGCGCTGGTCATCGAGTATGCGGTAGATGCGGCCGGTGTCGCTACAGATGGAAAGGCCTATCGTGCGCTGGTGCGGAACCGCGCACAACTGGCCTACAACAGCGTGGGTGCGTGGCTGGCGGGCACGGGCGCAGCTCCGCCTAAGGTTGCGGCCAGCGCAGATCTGGCTGCGCAGCTCAAGCTGCAGGATGCAGCTGCGCAGCGGATGCTGGGCAGCCGCTTCCAGCATGGAGCGCTCGACCTGGAAACCATCGAGACACGGCCGGTGATGCTGGCCGAGCAGGCGGTCGAGATTACACGCCTGGAAAAAAGCCGCGCCACCTCGTTGATTGAGGAGTTCATGGTGGCGGCCAATGGTGTGATTGCGCGCATACTGGAAGCGGCGGGCGTGGCATCCATTCGGCGCATTGTGCGCACGCCCAAGCGCTGGGACCGCATTGTGACGCTGGCGGCCGGGCTGGGCGCAACGCTGCCGGCAGAGCCGGACTCGAAGGCGCTTAACGATTTCTTGCTGGCGCAGAAACAGAAAGACCCCGATCACTTTCCCGATCTCTCTCTGGCCGTGGTCAAGCTGATGGGGCCGGGCGAGTATGTGCTGGTGCAGCCGAATGAGGTTTCGCCGGGGCACTTTGGGCTTGCCGTGCAGGACTATACGCACTCGACCGCGCCCAACCGACGCTTTCCTGACATGGTTACGCAGCGGCTGATGAAGGCCTGGCTGGCGAAGACGCCGCAGCCTTACTCGACCGGCGATCTGGGCGCGATTGCCGCCCGCTGCACCCAGATGGAAGATGCCGCGCGCAAGGTGGAGCGCGAGATGCAGAAGCGGATTGCCGCCGTGGTGCTTCGCCCGCGCATCGGGCAAAGTTTTCGCGCCATCGTAACCGGCGTGAACCACTACGGCACCTTCGTGCGCACGCTCGATCCGCATGTGGACGGGATGCTCGTGAACGCCGGCAAGCCGGGCGGGGTGCGTCTGGATGTGGGCGACCGCGTGACAGTGAAGCTGATTTCGACTGATCCGGAGCGGGGCTTTGTTGACTTTGCGGTCTGAGCGGCGCGACTAACGCCCAGCCGGTGGGTCGCTATCCTGCGCAACCTCGTCCTGGGCCTTCTCGCCCACGCCGCTCTCAGCGGCCGGAGCTGTGCCCGGCGCATCGAGCCAGAGGCAGACGATCCACCAGATCAGCACGCCCACGTAAAGAGCGCTGTTGCCGTTGAGGAGCTTCTCGCGCAGGCCCATGATGTGTTCGTAGTCGGCCATGGAATGAGGCACGGCGGATTTTGCTATTGACTGCCAGATGGCCTGCATCGACAACTGGCCGATGGAAGCCGTGGACAAGCCGATGATGATGCTCTGCGGGTGGCTGCGCCAGCCCGAGCCGAAGCGGCGGCCCAAAAGAACGATCAGCAGGCCCACGGCGATGGAGAGAAGATCGACCAGCATCCCGCCCTTCTGCGCGACGAGCTGAAGCAGATTGAGGAAATTGAGCAGAGAGTTTGGCGCCACGGACGCTGCGCCGGGCCAGGGCCCCCACGCGGCGAGCACCAGTCCGCAGAGCAACAGACTGGCGACCGTGCCGGCGGCCCAGCTCCGCGGGCTTGCCTTTGCAAAGACCGTCCGCGCCAATTCCACAATCACCAGCAGGCCTACGATGGCTGAGAGCAGGGCAAGCCCCAGAAAGACTTCTCCCAGGGTTACCTGCGGCATGCGGCCAAAGAGCAGGCGGCTGGCCAGCAGGCGCAGCGTTACCAGCGCAATGCCGACGGTGAACCAGCGGAAGCGGCGGGCGCGATCACGTCCGAGCAGAACGACAAGCAGCACGAGGTGCGCCGCGAAGGTCAGTGTCCAGAGAGTCTGGACGGCAGTAAAGGCGAAATTGAGATGCATGCACTCCTTGCGGGGCCCGCATACAGAGGAACGATGCGGAGCCAAAGACCAGTCTAGGGCATCCCTGCGGTCAGCTCAACGCACGCGGCTTTCCGTCGGGGCAATCTTCGCAATGTGATCCCTGTCACTGTCAGCCTCTCGCCGCAGGAGGAGACTGGTGCCACCGCTGCGTCTGCCCTTACGACCCCCAGGCTGCGGCGGAAGGAGGGCACGTGTCTTTGAAGCTCAAGGTCAACAACCAGACCGTCCAGGTGGATGCGGCCGGGGATACCCCGCTGTTGTGGGTGCTGCGCGATCATCTGGACCTGATGGGCGCCAAATATGGCTGCGGCGTGGGCTCGTGCGGCGCCTGCACGGTGCTTGTGGACGGCAACGCGGTTCGGTCGTGCATTACGCCGGTGTCGGGCGTAGCCGGGTCCGCCATCACCACGCTGGAAGGGCTCTCCACGGACGGGACGCACCCTTTGCAGAAGGCATGGGATGCGGTGGACGTGCCGCAGTGCGGCTACTGCCAGTCGGGGCAGATGATGAGTGCGGCGGCTCTGCTGGAGCGCACGCCCCACCCCACAGACGCGCAAATTGACATCGCCATGACCGGCAACCTCTGCCGTTGCGGCACGTACACGCGCATCCGCGAAGCCATTCACCGCGCAGCCGGGCAGGGGATGCCCGCTCTGCGCGACTAGCCATCTCCGGAGGGACTCCCCGTGCAATTGAATCGGCGGCATTTTCTGCAATTGACTGCTCTGGCGGGCGGCGGCCTGGCGTTGAGCCTCTATGAACAACCGCTGGCGCAGGCGCTGGGCGCGGCCCAGGCGGACGGGCACGCTCCCGGACTTTCGCCGCGCGCCTTTCTCGGCATCGATCGCAGCGGGATTGTGACCATTCAGGCGAAGAACCCGGAGATTGGCCAGGGCATCCGCACGATGCTGCCCATGCTGATTGCCGAGGAACTGGATGTGGAGTGGAGTCAGGTGAAGGTGGAGCAGGCCAGCCTGGACGAGAGCGCGTATGGGCCGCAGTTTGCGGGCGGGTCCATGGCAACGCCGATCAACTGGGAGCCGCTGCGCCATGTGGGTGCTGCCGGGCGGCAATTGATGATTGCCGCGGCGGCCAAGCGATGGGCAGTGCCTGCGACGGAGTGCTCGACCCATGCGGGCAAAGTGCTGCATGCCGGCAGCGGCCGCTCCCTGGGCTATGGAGAGCTGGCCGACGAGGCTGCGACGCTGCCCCTGCCTGACCAATCCATGCTGCGCCTGAAGGACGCGAAGGACTACCGCATTATCGGCAACTTTACCCGCGGCGTGGATAACCCCGCGCTGATGACCGGCAAGCCTCTGTTCGGCATCGACGTGAAGGTGTCGGGAATGCTGCAGGCGGTCTATCAGAAGTGCCCGGTTCTGGGCGGCAAAGTGAAGAGCGCCAATCTGGACCGCATCAAGAACATGTCGGGCGTGCGCCACGCCTTTATTGTGGAGGGCACGGTGCGGGGCGGGCCGGTGCTTGAGTCCGACCCTGGACTGGAGCCGGGTATTGCAATCGTGGCCGATACGTGGTGGCAGGCACAGGCGGCGCGCAAGGCTCTGAAGGTGGAGTGGGACGCGGCGGCGGGCTCTCCAACTGCCGCCGCGCAGTCCAGCGAGGAATTTGCGAAGAAGGCGGCGGAGCTTCTGAAGCAGCCGCCGGGCCACACCATCCGTGCCTACGGCGATGTGGACGGGGCACTGAAGTCAGCAGCGAAGGTTGTCGAAGCCGAGTATGCCTACCCGTTCCTTTCGCATGGCGCGCTTGAGCCGCAGAACACCACGGCTCACTTCAAGGATGGCAAGGTAGAGATATGGACCACCAGCCAGGCGCCAGGCGGAGGCCGCCGGATGGTCGCAAAGGAGTTGGGCATTGCCGAAAGCGACATCACCGTTCACCTGACTCGCACAGGCGGCGGCTTTGGACGCCGTTTGATGAACGACTACATGGTCGAGGCGGCGTGGATCTCGCGCACTGTGCAGGCGCCCGTGAAGCTGGTGTGGTCGCGCGAGGATGACTTTGCGCACGATGCGTACCGACCTGCGGGCTGGCACGGGATGAAGGCCGGGCTGGACGCGCAGGGCAAGGTGGTTGCGTGGCGTCAGCATATGGCCACCTTCGGCGAGGGCGACCATGCGGCGCCTTCGGCCGGCATCGGCCCTGAGGAGTTTCCATCGGGCCAGGTTCCCAACTACTTCATTGGCCACACGGCGATGCCGCTGTGGCTGCGCACCGGGCCGATGCGCGCACCGGGCGTGAATGCCTATGCCTTTGTGAGCCAGTCTTTTCTGGATGAGGTGGCGCTGTCGGCGGGCCGCGACCCGCTGGATGTGCAGTTGGAGATTCTGGCGGCGACGACGGTGCCCCTGCCGGACAACGGCGCGAACGCACGCCGCGGACCGGCCGAGTACCGCTTCCATCCCGCGCGGCTGGCGGGCGTGCTGCAGCAGGTAGCCGAGGAGAGCGGCTGGCGCAATCGCAAGCGCGCGCCGGGCACGGGCATGGGCATCGCGGCCTATTCGTGCCATCTGGGCTACTCCGCGCAGGTGGTTGAAGTCACCGTGGACGCAAACAACCGCGTGCGGGTGAACAAGGTGTGGGCAGTGGCCGATGTGGGCCGCCAGATCATCAATCCTTCCGGCGCGCGAGCGCAGGTGGAGGGCTCAATCCTTGAAGGCATCAGCCACACGTTGCTGGAGGTGACGCTCACCGGCGGCAAAATCGACCAGAGCAACTATCCGCAGTACCCGCTGGTCCGGATGAGGCAGATCCCGGAGATGCACATTTCGTTCCGCATCACGGAGAATTCGCCGACCGGTCTGGGCGAGCCGGCGCTGCCGCCGATGATTCCGGCGGT
>JAJZGF010000140.1 GCA_021805025.1 Acidobacteriota bacterium | reverse complement strand
CCGCATCTTGCCGCCCGGCAGCAACTGAAAGACCCGCCCGCGCCAGAGAACATGGCTGGACGAGTAACTCGCCGCCCAGAAGCAAAAACCCATCAGGTCGCGGATGGGGTAGAGCACCAGCAAACCGAACCAGCTTCGATCGCCCACCACTGCCCTGCCCACGGCCAGAGACAGCGCCAGCCGCGTCGCCACACTCCAGCCCAGCAGAGCCAGCCCCCAGCCCGCGTGACCCAGACCCGCCGCCCCAGCCCACGCCAGCAGTCCGAAGGGCACACTGAAGGTGAGCGCGGTGCCAAAGTGCCCTTTGGGCCGTGAAAACCGCGTGGACTTCATCCAGCGCACCTGATGCTTGAGTGATGCCACAAAGCTGGAGTTGATGACCATGTGATCAATGGCGTGATGACTTAGCGCCACCGTCTGCCCCAGCTTCCATGTTTCGTTCCCAAGCACAAAATCGTCAGCGCAGTAGTCGGCTGTCACCTTGAAGCCGCCCATGCTGCGGATGGTCTGGCGGCGGAACGCCATGGTGGGTCCGAGCGTGAACTGCATCCCTTCCATCATCCGCGCCACAAGCACGCCGGCCGTCATCTCGACTGACATGCCCACGGCCTCAAGCCGCGCCCACAACCCGCCCTCGGCCGCCACGCCGCGATAAGGGCAGGTGATGCCGCCGACGCGCGCATCGGCGAAAGGCAACGCCACGGCGCGCAGATAATCCGGTGTGACACGCACGTCGCTGTCGCTGATGACGAGGATATCGTGGGCTGCTGCGGCCTCCATGGCCTCCATCGACTCCACTTTGTCGTTGATGTAGTCCGACCTGCCGCCGGTCCAAAGAAACTTCGCCGGAACCTGCGGAAATCGGGCTGCCACACGCCGTGCGATTTTCAGGCCGGCATCGCCCTCGCTGCGCGCACAGAAGAGGATTTCGTACTCGGGATAGTCCTGCGCAAAGAAGCTGGCGAGGTGGGCTTCAAGATCGGGCTCAGCGCCATGCAGCGGCTTAAGCAGCGAGAGCGGCGGAGTAAAACCCGGCTGCGCCGAAAGCTGGGCCAGCGCGGCCCGGCGCTCCCGCAGATAGCCCGGCACGGCCCAGAGCGTCATGCCCGCAAAGACCGTGGAGGTGAGTAAGCCGAAGATGGCGAGGGCGAGCAGGACGTACAACATACAGGCTTCAGCATACCTGCGAAAGATGGAGGAGCGCGACTTGGGTTTAGCGGGAGCGGACCACGGCCTGCACCAGAAGCGAGATGCCGATTGCGGCCAGACCGAAATAGACGTATCGGGAAAATGCGGCGTGGGGCAAGCGGTGGTTGATCGCTCGGCCAAGAAATACGGCGGGGATCATGACGGGGAGGCTGACCAGGTAGTCCCGGGTCACAACCGGCGTCCACAAGCCTGTGGCCCAGTACCCGAACATGCCGAGAAGGCTCGCCGGCAGAAAGTATGCCTGGAGGGTGGCGCGAAAGCGCTGGGGGGGCCAACGGCGGAGGGATCCGTAGAGCACCAGCGGCGGCCCGTTCATCCCGTACGCGCCGCCCAGTATGCCGGAGCAGAAACCGCAGGCCAGCAGCCAGGCCCGGCTGTCCTGGTGGAGTCTGAACCGCATGCGTCCAGCAAGCGAGTAGGCCGAAAACAGGAGGATCATCGCGCCAAGTCCGGCCTTCACAAGACGCTCCGGGCTGCGGGTCAGCATGTACAGCCCCAGAGGGATGCCGAGGGCGGTCGCAAATAAAAGCCAGCCGGCGCTGCGCATGTGAATGTGCCGCCAGTCCTGCGCCACAACGATGGCCGCGATGGAAATGGACACCAGAACTGCCAGCGGGGCGGCAACCTGCAAGGGCAGGCAAAACGCAAGCAGAGGAACGGCCACCAGAGCCTCGCCGAATCCAAACGCGGAACGGATTAACGTGGCCACAAAGATGATGAGCAGGACAGAAACCAGGATCGCGTTGATGGGATACTCCGAAAACTATGGCTTGCGGGTTGGTACGGACTTGACCACCACAGCCGGCTTGCGCAGCGGCACAATCGCTCCTGCCGAGCCGGGCGCTGCCTGCTGAAAGCGTGAAAGCATCTCCGACCGCACATACTCCACAAAGCTCTGCATCTGGCGATTCATCTCTTCCATGCGCTCGCGCATCTGCAGGATGATGGCGATACCGGCGATGTTCACGCCCAGGTCGCGCGCCAGGTTGAGAATGAACTCCAGCCGCTCCAGGTCCTCGTCGGTATAGAGACGCGTATTGCCCTCCGTACGCGACGGCTTCAGCAGGCCCTCCCGCTCATACAGGCGCAGCGTCTGCGGATGAATCTCGTACATCTCGGCCACCGCCGAAATCATGTACGCGCCCTTCGATTTACGTTTTGCGGCCATCGGTCGTTCGCACCAGCTTACCGTATGTCGAGAAGAATTCCCTTACACCTGATCAAACAGTTTCACGCGCGGGTCCTGGCTATTCAGTTTGGCCAGCTCGCGCATGATCTCGCGGCTGCGCTCGTCCTGCAGCGTGGGCACCACCACCTCGACGGTCACAATCTGATCTCCCCGCTGGCTTGGGTGCGACGCGCTCTCCACGCCGCGCTCCCTCATGCGCAGCTTTTGCCCGCTCTGCGTGCCGGGAGGGATCTTCAACTGCGCGCGCCCGTCAATGGTCGGCACGTCTACCTTGGCGCCCAGTGACGCCTCCGGCACCGTCACCGGGACCGTGAGGTGAATGTCATCGCCGGTGCGCGTGAAGACGGGGTGCGTCCCCGTACGCACGATCACGAACAGATCGCCCGCCGAACCTCCATTCACGCCGCTGTTCCCCTTGCCCTGCAGTCGGATGCGCTGTCCGTCGCGCGTGCCGGCCTTGATGCGAAATTCGACCGTCTCGGTTCTGCTCACCGTTCCCTGGCCGTGGCAGGTGGGGCAGTCGTTCGACGTGCGCCCCGTGCCGTTGCAGCGCGGGCAAGGGATGTTGAACTTCATGCGCCCACCCATCTGCGTCACCTGCCCCGTGCCGTTGCACTCCGGGCAAGGCGCAGGCCCGCCCGCCTGTGCCTGGCCGTGGCAGGTGGGGCAGGTCTCCTGGCGATGCACCTGCATCCGCGCCTGCCCGCCGCGGATTGCCGTCCAGAAGTCCACCGTCGCCTGGTATTCGAGATCGGTACCCGCCTGCGGGCCGCGCGGCCGCTGCGACTGCTGCGCACCAGAGAAAATCCCGGAGAAAATGTCCTTGAAACTGCCCCACCCCGAGGAGCCCGCGCCTGCCTGCGGCGAGCCGCTTTGGAAGCCGGAAAAATCGAACCCTCCAAAGTCCACTGGAGACTGCCCGCCCTGCTGCCGCGCATAGGCCTCAGCCTGCGCCGGGTCAATCTGGTCGGAGTAGAAGCCGAGCTGGTCGTATACCTTGCGCTTTTTCTCGTCGCTCAGAATGTCGTTAGCCTCGGAGATCTCCTTGAACTTCTCTTCAGCGCGCTTGTCGCCGGGATTCACGTCAGGGTGGTACTTGCGCGCGGCCTTGCGAAAAGCCTTGCGAATCTCCTCGGGCGTGGCCGTCTTCTTCACACCGAGCGTTGCGTAATAGTCCTTGTTCTGGGTCGTAGCCATGGGTCGTGTCGACTCGGTCTCCGGTTAAGCCGCCTCGCAGATTTGCTTTACAGTTTTCATCGGCAGAATCCGCGAAGCAGTGATTGCCAATCCTCTTTCGTGCAGCCTAGGCCACAGCCGTGTGCCTCGTTTGAGCTCCCATCTTGTGTGTCGGACGGGGACGAATCTCCTCGCGAATTGCGGCTGCCTCTGCATCCGCCGCGCATTCCAGGTCGAAATCCATTTGAAGGCGCATCCAAAACGCAGGCGACATGTTGAAGTAACGCGCCAGCCGCAGCGCCGTATCCGCCGTAATGCCGCGCCGCTCGCGCACAATCTCGGAGATACGCGTCACCGGCACCCGCAGCGCAATGGCCAGCGCATTGGCGGAAAGGCCCAGCGGCTTCATAAACTCCTCGCGCAGCATTTCGCCCGGATGCAGGGCTGGCATCCGAGCATCGTCCGCGAGCGCAGGCTCAGTGGCAGTCAACGATTTCGACCTCGCAGGCATCGCCGTCCCTCCATGCAAAGCAGATCCGGTATTGGTCATTGATCCTCAGACTCCACTGGCCTTTCCGGGCGCCCTCCAACGGTTCGAGCCGGTTTCCTGGCGGCTCAAATAGTTCCTCGACCGCGGACACACTATGTATCTGACGCAGCTTGCGAAGCGCCCCCCGCTCGATCGCCTCATATCGCCTGCTGTGGCGATGTCTGAAGACCTTCTCCGTTTCTCCATCAGCAAACGAGCGCATCATGCTTAACGCTTATCGTAACACGGAATACAATATAGCCGACGCGCTTGCAAAGGGCCGCGTCAATGCACCCCCGGCGGCGGTGCGGCATGGCGCGGCGGCTTCCTGAAAAGCCACACCGCCCCAGCGCAGAAGAACGCCAGCAGCGCGGTCCAGCGGAAGACATCCACATAGGCAAGCAGCACAGCCTGCTGCCCCATGAGCCGGTAGACAAGCCCCAGCGAACCGGGGCGGGCTTGCGCGCGGCCCAGGTAGTGGCTGAGGTAGGCGGCCATGAGCGCCGATTTCTGCTGTAGCTCCGGGCTGGAGGCCGTCAGGTTCGCGCCGATCTCGGTCTGGTGCAGGTCGGCACGGCGAATGAGCGCGGTCGTGGCCATGGCGATTCCAACCGACCCCCCGATATTTCGCAGCATGTTGAACAGCCCCGTAGCGTTGCCCATCTCCTCGCGGGGAATGGTGGAGGTGGTCATCGTGGCCAGCGGGACAAAAACGAAACTCAACGCAAATCCCGTAAGCAGGATCGGCAGCAGCAGGGTCATTGGGCCAATGTCCAGACTGACCGTTCCAAAGATCAGCGAGCAAACGCCAAAGCCGATGAACCCCGCCGAAAGCAGTTTGCGATTGTCGATGCGCGAGCCCAGGATACCGATGATCGGCGAGCCGATGAACGACCCGATGCCGCGCGGCCCCACCACAAGGCCGGCGGTAAAAGCTGTATAGCCGAGGATTTCCTGGTAGTAAAGCGGCAGGATGGCGATGGTGATGTAGATGCACATGCCCAGGAGCGCAATCAGGAAACAGCCCGTCCTGAAGTTCCGGTCCTTGAGCACGTGCAAATCGACCAGGCCTTTAGGGTTCGACCATGAGCGCCATATCCAGCCCAAAAGGGCCGCCACCAGCGCGACCACCGCCCACCGCACCCAGAGAGCGCCGAACCAGTCATCCTCCTGGCCTTTATCCAGAACCACCTGCAGGCATCCGGTCCACACGATCAGCAGCCCGAAACCGATATTGTCGAAGGCGCCAACTTTTGCGTTCTTGATATACGGAGGATCGTGGACAAACCGGGAAATGAGGATAACCGCCAGTATGCCGACCGGGATGTTGATGTAGAACGCGTAGCGCCAACTGAATGTATCCGTGAGCCAGCCTCCCAGCGTGGGGCCCAGCACCGGGGCAACAACGATGCCGAGGCCATAGGCTGCCATGGACATGGACCGCTGGGCCGGAGGAAAGCTCTCCAGCAGGATCGACTGCGACAAGGGCTGCAGCGCCCCGCCGCCTGCGCCCTGCACAATGCGCGCCAGCAGAATTATCGACAGCGAAGGCGCTGCACCGCAGAAAAATGAGGCAATGGTGAAGACAATGACACAGGCGAGCAGGAACCGCTTGCGCCCAAAGCGCCGGGCAAACCAGTTGCTGGCAGGCAGAATCACAGCATTGGCGACTAGGTAGCTCGTGAGCACCCATGTTGCCTCGGAGTTCGAGGCCGAGAGCGAGCCCGCAATATACGGCAGCGCCACCGAGGCGATGGCCGTGTCCAACACCTCCATAAATGTCGGAAGCATCACCGACAGGGTGACAAGCCAGGGGTTGACGCCCTGGGTGAGAGGGTAACGGGCTTGAGCGTCTGCTGTGGTCATCTCCGCCGGAACAATAGAGATTACAGGATTCGGATCGGTTCCGTGAGTGACAACTGCCGCTCCCTGGGAACGTTGCCAACCGGGCGGCTATCCGGGATGATGATGCAGGCGTGTTTCGCCGTGTGCGATGCGCGCGCCGGTAGGTCCAAAACTGAGACAATCCTTTTGCGGGGGGCGCCTTGACACGTTGGATTTGGTTGTTGGGTTGGCTTTTGCTGTGCTTAGGCGTGGGTGCGGTGAGCTCAGCTCTCACCGCCGGCGAGATTCACGGTTGGTATCAGACGTTGCTTCGCCCGTCTTTTGCGCCTCCCAACTGGGTCTTCGCACCCGTCTGGACCGCACTCTATGCCATGATGGCGATCGCGGCCTGGATCGTCAGCCAGGCGCCAGCCTCGGAAATGCGCACATGGACCCTGAACATCTTCCTCATTCAGCTGAGTTTGAACTTTCTGTGGTCCATCATCTTCTTTCGCGAACATGCCATCGCTCAGGCCATGGTCGAAATTGCTGTCCTGTGGTTCTTCATCGGCGCCACGACCTTGGCATTCCGCCGACTCTCCCCTGTCGCGGCCTGGCTGATGGTCCCGTACTGGGCATGGGTGACGTTTGCAGGCTTCCTGAATTGGGGCTTCCTGCGCCTGAATGGCATGTAGAGCAAAGAGCTTAAGTTCAATCCCTGACTACGTTCCAAAAGGCGCCAACGAGGATCGATACCTTATCCAAACTAAATCAAGAAAAGTTGACACTAAGTCACTCAATGATGCATCCTAAATAAGTCAGAACTTCTATAGGCGGGATACCAACCATGGCAAAGATTATTGGAATTGACCTCGGCACCACGAACTCGTGCGTTGCCATTCTTGAGGGCGGCGAGCCCAAAGTGATTGCAAATGAAGAGGGTGCGCGTACCACGCCCTCGATCGTCGGCTTCTCAAAGAACGGCGAGCGCCTGGTTGGCCAGGTGGCCAAGCGCCAGGCCATCACTAACCCTGAGAACACCATCTTCTCCATCAAGCGCTTCATGGGCCGCAGGTTCAATGAAGTCAATGACGAGATGAAAATGGTGCCCTTCAAGGTCGTGCAGCAGGGCGACCACGTGGGCATCATTGCCCAGGGCAAGGAGTACACCCCGCCGGAAGTCTCGGCCATGATTCTGCAGAAGCTGAAGAAGTCTGCCGAGGCCTATCTAGGCGAGACGGTCACGGAAGCCGTCATCACCGTGCCGGCCTACTTCAACGACGCGCAACGGCAGGCCACCAAGGACGCGGGTAAGATTGCCGGCCTGGATGTGAAGCGCATTGTGAATGAGCCGACGGCGGCTGCGCTGGCCTACGGGCTCGACAAGAAGAAGGACGAGACCATCGCCGTCTATGACTTTGGCGGCGGCACCTTCGATATCTCCATCCTTGAGGTCGGTGAAGGCGTCATCGAGGTCAAGTCCACCAACGGCGACACCCACCTGGGTGGCGACAACCTCGACCAGCGCATTGTGGATTGGCTCATCACCGAGTTCAAGCAGGAGCATGGGCTGGATCTGGCGTCGAAGGGCAACGAGATGGCCCTGCAGCGCCTGAAGGACGCCGCGGAGAAGGCCAAGATCGAGCTCTCGACCACCGTGGAGACGGAGATCAACCTGCCCTTTATTACTGCGGACGCAAGCGGCCCGAAGCACCTGGTCCGCAAGCTGACTCGCGCCAAGCTGGAGCAGATGGTGGCCGACCTGCTGGAGCGCTCGCTGGAGCCCTGCCGCAAAGCCCTGACCGATGCCGGCGTAAAGACCAGCGACATCGACGAGGTGGTGCTGGTGGGCGGCCAGACGCGCATGCCCAAAATTCAGGAGATGGTAAAGCAGCTCTTCGGCAAAGAGCCCCATCGCGGCGTGAATCCCGACGAAGTGGTCGCCGTAGGCGCGGCCGTGCAGGCGGGCGTGCTTGCCGGCGAGGTCAAGGACCTGCTCCTGCTGGACGTGACCCCGCTGACCCTGTCGATTGAGACGCTGGGCGGTGTGGCTACGTCGATGATTCCGCGCAACACGACCATCCCGACCAAGAAGACGGAGACCTTCTCGACCGCCGCCGACTCGCAGACCGAGGTTGAAGTTCATGTGCTGCAGGGCGAGCGTCCGATGGCGGCGCAGAACCGCACGCTGGGCAAGTTCAAGCTGGCGGGCATCCCTCCGGCGCCGCGCGGCGTGCCGCAGATCGAGGTCACTTTCGACATCGACGCCAACGGCATTCTGAACGTGACGGCGAAGGACAACGCCACGGGCAAGGACACGCGCATCACCATCACCTCCAGCTCGGGCCTGAGCAAGGACGAGGTTGAGAAGATGGCCAAGGAAGCTGAGGCGCACGCTGCCGAAGACAAGGAGAAGCGCGAGGAGATTGAGGCCCGCAACCAGCTCGACGGCATGGTCTACAGCATCGAGAAGATGCTGAAGGAGTCCGGCGACAAGATCCAGGGCACGGAGAAGTCGGATGTGGAAGCGGCTCTGGCCGAGGCAAAGAAGACGCTGGAAGGCGCACCGTCCGTGGCCGATCTGAAGGCCGCGCACGAGAAGCTGACCCACGCCAGCCACAAACTGGCCGAGGTGCTCTACAAGGCCAATGCCGCAGCAGCGCAGGGCGCGGCTGGACCCGCCGCCGGCAGCCCTTCAGACCATGGCGATGCCGGTGCGAAGAAGGAAGGCGAAGTCATCGACGCCGAGTACGTGGACGTGGAAGACAAGAAGTAGGACTGGCCGTCCAGGCAGACCCGCCCTTCGGGGCGGCTAGACTTCAGGGGTGAGCGACATCATGTCGCTCACCCCATTCTGCTATTCAGCTGTGTGTCATCCTGAGCGACCGAAGCGCAGCGGAGGGAGTCGAAGGATCTGCGGTTGTTCTCGGGTCCATCAAAAGGTCACGACAATGACGATTACGGGTAATGAGGTCGCTGTAGACAACCAAATGCGACGCGATGAGAGGCAACATCAGTCGCCAGTAAATCGTCTGATTGCGGAGGCTGCGTCTACAACTGAAGCCATCAGTCTAGCTACAGGATCAGTTGCGATTGGCAGTATTGCGAAAGCTCTCGGTATCGCGAAGACGTTTACATCTGGGCTTGGCGTCGCAACGCTCGAGGAGAATTTGGGCCACCTCGGCGATGCAGCTGAAGCCGCACTTTCAAGGGTCGAAAAGCATCTGGAAATGCAAGGCGTTCTGATCTGCGAGATCGAGCGCCGGTTGAATAGCAATGAACTTCTTGAGGGAATTAAAGCTGCGACGCTACAGGCTCAGCGCACGAAAGATAAAAAACGGCTGGAGCGGATGGCCCTCATTCTTGCAAATGGCGTGGCGGAAAACGATCTCGAACCGGAAAGCCTCGACGACATGATGCGGGCTGCGGTTGAATTGACCGACCACGACATAATTGTCCTGAAGTCAATCTATGAAATGCAAGCGTACGCCTTCACGCCAGCAGAAATGGCGAAACCGTATAACTTTCGTGTCGACGCTATCCGCAGCAAGTGGAAAGATTGGTGGAAGCAAGAGGAGGCGGCATACCACGCAGATGGTGGTGCAGCTTTTAGAAGCTCCACTGTTCGGCTGCAATCTACGGGATTGATTGCTTCGATTGGACTAGTTGACGTGCTCACCGGCCCGTCGGTCAACGACTTCGAACTTCTTGTTGAAGGCAAGAAATTCTTCGAGCACCTGCAGGAAATCAACACCACGATATGACCAAACGCATGCACAATCCCCCACATCCCGGCAAGGTATTGCGCGAGTACCTCCGTGACATCAACATCACCGCCGCCGCCAGGCATTTGCGCGTTTCGCGCGTGACCCTGTCGCGGATTTTGAACGGTGCGGCCGGCATCAGCGCCGACATGTCCCTGCGGCTCTCTGAGGCATTGGGGACGCATCCGGCCTTCTGGTACGACATGCAGGCCTCGTACGACATGTGGCAGGCTTCGAAGAAGAAGCGCCCTGCAATCAGAGCCTTCCACGCAGCCGCGTAGCCGCTGCCCATCCACACATACCACGTCCTTAATTCACTCCATGTCCCGCCAGTTCGGCCCAGTGGCCAGGTGCACTTCCAGCGGCACGCTGAGCTCGACCACGCCTTCCATTTCCGCGCGGACCAGCTCCGCCACCGCCTCCGTCTCATCGAACGGCGCCTCAAACAGCAGCTCGTCGTGCACCTGCAGGATCATGCGCGTTTTCAGCTTGCGCTCGGCCAG
>JAJZGF010000139.1 GCA_021805025.1 Acidobacteriota bacterium | reverse complement strand
CTGGGGCAAGCATGGCATCACCGTCAACTGTCTCGCCCCGGGATGGTTTCGCACCGAGCAGAACAAGGTGTTGTACGACAACCAGGAGTGGCTCGATTATCTGATTGATCGTATCCCGCTCAAGCGGCCGGGGCAGGCACACGATTTAGATGGAGCCATCGTGTTTCTTGCATCTGAATCAAGCCGATATATCACCGGTCAGACGCTGCTGGTCGATGGAGGCATTTCTACCGGTGCCACGCGGGCCACCGTGCAACCGCCTGTAGCCAAGCCCTGACCCTACTTCGTCAATGACCGTCTGCGCCAGCTAAATCCATCGGCTCGATCTTGCCCAACAGAAACAGATATCCACCTATTCCGATCAGTAAATAGATTGCAGAAACCACGAACGCCCATGCATAGGATTGATATGCGGCGACCAGATAGCCGGTGACAATCGGGGCGGCAATGCCCGAAAGCTGATTAGAGAAGTTCACGATCCCGCCCACCCTCCCGACACTGCTGCGCGGTGCAATCATCGATGGGATCGACCATCCAACAGGAGCAGCAGCAGCCAGTCCGCCAATCGAGATGCTGATCCAGATCAGTGCGCGCGTGGCGGTATGGGCGTGCGCTGCACCAAGAATACCGAGACCAAACGCCGTACCGGCAACCAGCACAACTTGCCGGACGCGGCTGGCAGTCCAGCCCCTCTGAATCAGTGCATCCACCAGCCATCCTCCCACCACCAGATCGGTCACGGTCGCAAACAGCCATGGGACACCGGTATACACAAAGGAGTGCAGCAGATCGATGTGCAACGCCGACGAGAGATAGCTTGGCAGCCAGGTGAGCAGCAGGTAGAAGACGTAGTTATACGAGCCAAAGCCGAGCGCCAGTCCCAACACCTTGGGCTGGCCCAACAGGTACCTTAGCGAGTGCGCCTGATCCTGCTCTAAAGCGTCCGTCGCGTCGGCGCGACGGATGTACTCTCGCTCTACCGTTGTGAGCAAAGGGTCATCCTCAGGATCGCGATAGACCTTCCAGAAGAGGGCAAAGTAGGCCAGGCTGACTAGCCCGGTAAGCGCAAAGCTCCAACGCCATCCAACCTTGAGCAACAGTACCCCGATGATCGGCACTCCAATCGCGGAAGCGAACTTTGCCGCCGCATCGAAGACTGAGGTGGCCAAGCTCCGCTCTCGCGAAGGAAACCATAGACCGATTGCTTTAGCGTTCGCTGGAAACGTTGGCGCTTCCCCAACCCCCAGCAGCAGCCGTGCTGTGAAGAATCCGCCCAGCCCCGGCGCGGCCGCAGCACCGAACGAAGCAACACTCCAAAGGAACGAACTGACGCGTCCGATTCGGCGAGTACCAAATTTGTCCAGCAAGACTCCGACCGGAAGCTGGCACAGCGCATAGGTCCAGTTATAGGCTCCCGACAGATAGCCGAAGGTAATCGTCGATATACCGAAGGTGGTGTAGAGCGCGTCATGTGAGACCGAGAGGTTCACCCTGTCAAAGTAGTTGACTAGAACTCCCAGGCCGAGAAGTACCGCAATTCTCCAGCGACGCCGCGGAATAGGATCGTTCAATGTTTTCGTCACCAAAGGATATCGTTACGCAATCATGCTATCTGATCCCAGCATCACCGCGCACAATTAGCGAGAAGCACCCCTGACCCTCATCGTCAGTGGCTTCGACAAGAAAGTGAATCGGCTATGGCAAAGGCCCGAAAAGACTCGGCGGATGTCGGTACCGCGTCGCTTGCTCATAGGCATAGGCAAACTTGATCAGACTCGCTTCACTGAAGCTCCTACCAATAAATGTAAGCCCGGCAGGCAGCGAATCGTAGCTAAATCCGATGGGCACAGTAATACCCGGAAATCCGGTCATGGGCGCGATGATCTGACTGTTATCACCACCGGGGCTGGTAAGGTCGCCTATCTTGCGGGGCGGATTACTCCAGGTGGGATAGACCAGAGCGTCCAGCTTCAGTTGGTCCATCTTCTGCAAAATAGCCTCGCGGAACTTTATCTTGCGGGGATCGTGATAAGTGTCGGGACATGCGGCCACTGGCGTAGATTGGGCGACAGCATCGGACGCGTTGCTTTGCGCCGCGTGCTTCAGCCGTTCTGCAATCGACCCAAGGTACAGGCCCGAATCAAGGAGTGCCTGCAGGCTCTGATAGGGTGCGTTTTGACCATGGATGGCAAAGTAGTGGTTCAAGTCAAACTCAAAGCCTCCACAGGTACTTTTGTCTCCAGCACGCTCGTACTCAGGAAGCGGAAAAGAATCGACGATCACCGCACCTTGCGCCTTCAACTGTGCAATCGCTCGTTCCGCCAGTTGCTTTACCTGAGGATCGGTAGTCGGCGTATCAAAATAGGACCGAACCACACCGATGCGAACTCCACGAAGTCCATCTTTATCGAGTGAACTGGCGTAATCCACTGGTGTATGGCCCTTGGCCAGCACAGTGATGGGATCAGCAGGGTCGTACCCCTGTACGGCCGCAAGAATCGCGGCAGCATCAGCCACCGTACGCGCCAATGGACCACCCATATCGTTGGTGGACGACAGCGGAATAATGCCATCGCGGCTTACCAGTCCAATGGTCGGACGTATCCCGACGAGGCTGTTGTGCGATGCAGGTCCACGGATGGAATCGCCAGTATCCGTGCCCAGTCCCACTTCACCCAAGTTCGCAGCAACAGCAGCAGCAGTTCCCCCACTGGAGCCTGCCGGGACACGATCCAAAGCATAGGGATTCCGCGTGATACCGGCAATAGAGCTTTCAGTCAGCAGAGGGCTAAATGCCCACTCCGCCATGTTGGACTTGGCTAGTATGATCGCTCCTGCATCACGCAGTCGCTTCACCATAAAAGCATCGTCTGCGGGAACAAACCATTTCAGCGCAAGCGAGCCACCCGTTGTCTGTAGACCCTTCGTATCGTAGTTGTCTTTTACGATCACGACGATGCCATGTAAAGGACGCAGTCGATGCGTGCTGGCAAACTCTGCATCCAACCTGTCTGCATCCGCAAGCGCAGCTGGATTCAGCGTCACGATTGCGTTCAGATGCGTCGTCTGGTCGTACGCCTGGATACGCTTCCGATAGATCTCGACCAATTGATGACAGGTCACCTTCCCCGTCCGAATGGCATCCAGAGTCTGTGCAATCGTCGTCTCTTCGACAGAAAAGCCTTGGGCAACGCTTGACTTCGCTGCTGCCCCCATGCGCGCTACAGGCAACAGAGAAAACAACATACTGCAGAGGATCCGCTGGACATACTTCATCGTCATAATCGACCTTAGCTGAATGGAGGAGATACGCGGCTTTGCGCTTGGCTTACTAATATCACAGGTAGCGTCCCTCTCTCTCGATGAACATGTACGGCATCGGCACGCAGCGGGACGTTGCAGCTGCTGCCTGCGCCGATCAACTGCGAGAATACAATCAGTTCATAACGCTAGAGGCTAAGCCGTACCAGCAGGAAGCGAGCAGCAGCACAGACTGCCTCGGACAGGCTGATCTCGGAGAGAAGGACAAAACGCAGCAATGAGGAATCAAGCGCAGCCAACCGACTCGTACGCACGTTACCCCAGTCTTGAGGATCGTGTGGTTGTGATTACAGGCGGTGCAAGCGGCATCGGAGCTGCCATGGTGGAGGCTTTTGCAGGGCAGCGCGCAACGGTGGTGTTTCTTGATATTCATGACACGGCAGCGGAACAACTGGTACAGAAAATTGAGACCACAGGCCTGCGCCCTCCGCTCTACTATCGCTGCGACCTGACCGACATTGCCGCGCTGCAGTCGACAACCGTGAGTATTCTGGAGCGCTTTTCTACCGTCGATGTCCTGATCAATAACGCCGGCAACGACACCCGCCACAGCATCGAGGAGGTAACTCCTTCTCTCTGGGACCAAACCATGGCCCTGAACCTCAAGCACCAGTTCTTCATGGCGCAGGCTGTCATACCGACGATGCAACGTGCTGGTCGCGGGTCTATCCTCAACCTCAGTTCTATTAGTTGGCTGATACCGTCCATCCATCTGCCCGTCTACGTGACAGCCAAGGCAGCTATCGTCGGGATGACTCGAACCCTGGCCCACGAACTGGGGACTCACAATATTCGGGTCAATGCGATCCTGCCTGGAGCCATCCTCACCGAACGTCAGAAACAACTCTGGTTCACGCCCGACTACCAGGCAGAGATACTTGAACGCCAAGCACTGAAGCGCTTGATTCTGCCGGAAGAAGTGGCCCGTCTGGCTCTCTTTCTGGCTTCCGACGACAGCGCCGCCATCACTAACCAAAGCTATGCAATTGACGGGGGATGGACCTAGGTCTCTTGTATGCACCCCGACAGCCGAGTGTGCGAATAGTGGACAGCCAAAAGCCACGTCGTGACCGGAGTCCGAACTAGAGCGGCTGTGTTCCGATCAGCGGATAAGCCAGCAAAATCAGGGGGTTTCGCAACATGACAGCACGATACACTGCGGCAATCGTTCCAGAGCGTTGCGCCGCAACACAGCCAACCGCTATCGGACTGTGTTATCGTTTCGCCCTGTGAAGCCAGAAGGTTTCACCACGGGGGAGCAAACCTTATGGCGACAGAAGACGTCGCTCTGGCAGCCAGTGCTGAACAAAGCATCCTGAGCAAGCCGGACACACACCACCAGACTCCACAATCCACCATCGTCAATGACTTTAGCATCCAGATCGCAACCGTCAATGGATCGGGATCGCAATCAGCCAACTCGGTTCTACTGCGCTCCATCTTCCGCATGGGCATTCCAGTCAGCGGCAAGAACCTATTCCCTTCCAACATCGCAGGCCTGCCTACCTGGTACACCATTCGTGCGAGCAAGGATGGTTATGTGGCTCGCAAGAAGGAGATCGACATCCTCATTGCGATGAACCCGGAGACCAGCAAAGAAGATATCCTCTCGCTGCCGGTTGGCGCCGCTGCCATCTATGAAGAGTCGGCGGATCTGAAGCAGTTCCGCGACGATGTTGCCTGCTATCCAGTCCCCTTTGACAAACTGACCGCAGCCGTCTGCCCGGAAGCAAAGCTCCGCAAGCTGGTCAAGAACATGATCTACGTAGGCGTTGCCGCGCAGTTGCTACAAATGGATATGCAGGCCGTCGAAGCCGCATTGCGTAAGCAATTTGCCAAAAAAGTGAAAGCGGCGGACCTGAACTGGGCAGCGGTACAGGCCGGCTACGAGTATGCCGCCGCAAACTTCACCAAGAACGATCCCTTCCTTTTGCAGCCGATGAACGCAACCGAAGGCAAGATCATCATCGATGGCAATGCGGCAGCAGCATTGGGCAGCATCTTTGCTGGTTGCACGGTCGTCATGTGGTATCCCATTACCCCGTCCTCATCGCTGGTCGAGAACTTCATCGACTTGGCCAAGCGTTATCGCATTGGACCAGACGGTAAGGCGACCTTTGCGATAGTGCAGGCCGAGGATGAACTTGCCGCGATTGGTGCCGTGCTCGGGGCAGGCTGGGCAGGGGCTCGCTCCATGACCGCAACCTCCGGTCCTGGCATCTCGCTGATGGCGGAGTTTGCCGGCCTCGGCTACTATGCCGAATTGCCCGGCGTCATCTTCGACGTACAGCGCACCGGCCCTTCCACTGGAATGCCAACACGCAACCAGCAGGGCGATCTGCTCTCCGTCGCGTATCTCTCCCATGGCGATACCAAGCATGTCATGTTGATCCCGGGCAGTGTCCGTGAGTGCTACGAGATGGCAATGGATGCCTTCGACCTGGCCGAGCAGTTGCAAACACCCATCTTCGTCATGTCCGATCTTGACCTGGGCATGAACAATTGGATGTCCGAGCCATTTGCCTATCCCGAGAAGCCTCTGAATCGCGGCAAGGTTCTCAGCGCGGAAGACCTGACCCGCCTGGGGGGCTTTGCCCGCTATAAGGACGTCGATGGAGATGGCATCGGGTATCGCACCTTGCCCGGCACCGATCATCCGCTGGCTGCTTACTTTACCCGCGGCAGTGGACACAACGAGAAAGCCTTGTACACCGAACGCCCCGACGACTATGTGCACAATATGGAGCGCCTCTCCCGAAAGTTTGAGACAGCCCGCTCCCTGGTGCCACAGCCGGAAGTCGTGCAGAGCGGCAAATCCAGAATCGGGTTGATCGCCTTTGGCACCTCCGACTTTGCTACCCGTGAAAGCCGCGATCAGTTGCTCAAGGAGTTCAAGCTCGACACCGACTATCTCCGCATTCGAGCCTTTCCATTCTCTCGCGAGATCCACGACTTTATCGCCTCGCACGATCGCGTCTATGTGATCGAACAGAATCGCGATGCGCAGATGCTGAGTCTGCTGAAGCTGGATCTGGATGCAAAGGATATCGTGAGACTCCGCAGCATTCGCCACTTCAATGGACTTCCCCTCGACGCCCGCACCATCACCGATGACCTTGTCTCGCAGGAAGGAATCTAATGGCAACCAATCCTGTTCCATCTGCTCCGCTTGAAGCACCACGCACGCCAGCCAAAACCAACCGCATCGGACTACAGGTACTGGACTATCGCGGCGGTAAGACGACGCTGTGTGCCGGATGCGGCCACAACGCCATCTCGGAGCGTATCATCGACGCGTTCTACGAGATGGGAGTCCAGCCGGAACGCGTGATGAAGCTCTCCGGCATCGGCTGTTCGTCCAAGAGCCCGGCCTACTTCATGAGCCGCTCCCACTCGTTCAACAGCGTACATGGCCGTATGCCTTCGGTCGCCACAGGCGCACTGCTGGGCAACCACACCATGAAGGCACTGGCAGTCAGCGGCGACGGCGACTCCGCCTCCATCGGCATCGGCCAGTTCGTCCACCTGATGCGGCGTAACGTCCCGATGATTTACATCATCGAAGACAACGGCGTGTACGGGCTCACCAAAGGCCAGTTCTCGGCTACTGCTGATATCGGCTCCAAGCTGAAGACAGGCGTCATCAACGATCTGCCGCCCATTGATACCTGTACGCTCGCAATCCAGCTCGGTGCTACGTTTGTTGGTCGGTCCTTCTCCGGCGATAAGAAGCAGTTGCTTGCGATGCTGAAGGCTGCTATCGCGCACAACGGCACCGTCTTGCTCGATGTGATCTCGCCATGTGTCACGTTCAACGATCACGAGGGCTCCACCAAGAGCTACAAGTACATGCAGGAGCATGACGAGGCTATCGACGAGGTTGGCTTCGTACCATTCTTCCAGGAGATCGACGTCGAGTACGATCCCGGCACGACCATCAACGTCCAGATGCACGATGGCAGCCACATGCGCCTGCGTAAACTGCATGAAGACTTCGATCCGACTGATCGAGTCGCCTCCATCGCAGCACAACTGCATGCGCACGCGAACAACGAGGTGCTTACCGGCGTCTTCTACATCAATACGCAGCAGCCCAGCTTTACCGAGATGCTGAATCTGGTCGACGAACCGCTCGGCACACTACCCGATGACCGCGTACGGCCAGGCCGTGCTGTTCTGGAAGAGATGATGCAACGACTGATGTAAATCAGTTCACACCGCAAAACGATTCCAAACCTGCGACAGAATCAGCCCCGATCCCAGATTGGGGCTGTTTTTTTATCCCGTGCAAACAGACAGACGCTTCCCTCGGCGTCCCAGCCACCGAGGTCTATCGACCGCTATGCTCCGCTGCTGCATCGGCGCCGGGAAAGTCCGTGTCGTTATCTTTCAACATCTCATCCTGATCCCGGTGTCCGAGTTGGCCGACAAAGTTGCTATGTTCGCCACGACGTTTTTGTCCGTTGCCTGGTCCATCATCTTCGACTGCACCTTTACCCAGGCCTTCATCAGGGCGAGTCGTTCCAGTATTCGTCATTGGCGTCCTCGGATGCTGCATGTGATGCGCTGTGAATCCTAGCACTCCCTTGCCGATACTGGCACAAGAGCCTCACAACTTGATGCCTGCCGTCTGGGTTGAAGAATTGTCATCAATTGTGAGCTACGTCACATCCATCCACAATCTCGCCGACATATGCTTCATTCCATGATCCATCGCACCCACGCTCAGACTCAGCTTTACAAGCTGATACCGCGTCAGGGAGCAGTGCATCCGCAGGGAGATCGTTGGGCTATATGGAACCAGTAATTCTTGATGGCAATGAGGCTGCTGCATCGGTCGCGTACAGGCTCTCGGAAGTAATCGCGATCTATCCCATCACACCGTCCTCTCCCATGGGCGAGTGGGCCGATCAGTGGCGCGAAGAAGGCAAGCCCAACATCTGGGGCTCTGTTCCTCTGGTCGCCGAGTTGCAGAGCGAAGGCGGAGCGGTCGGTGCACTGCATGGTGCGTTGCAGGCCGGCGCGTGCGGCACCACGTTTACCGCGTCGCAAGGCCTGCTGTTGATGATCCCCAACATGTACAAGATTGCAGGCGAGTTGACGGCCAACGTCATTCACGTTGCCGCCCGTGCAATTGCCACCCATGCGTTATCCATCTTCGGCGACCAGTCCGACGTAATGGCCTGCCGCGCCACCGGCTATGTCATGCTCGCGTCCAACTCCGTGCAGGAGGCTGGCGACTTTGCCCTGATCGCGCATATCGCAACACTCGAGGCGCGTGTACCCTTCCTGCATTTCTTCGACGGCTTCCGCACCTCGCACGAGGTCAACAAAGCCATGCCCATCAGCGACGAGGACATCCGTGCGCTGCTGGATGACAAATTCGTCCTCGCGCATCACCAGCGAGCCCTAAGTTCCGACCGTCCCACGCTGCACGGAACTGCACAGAATCCCGATGTTTTCTTCCAGGCACGCGAGGCCTGCAATCCTTACTATCTCGCCTGCCCCACCATCGTGCAGGACGTGATGGATCGCTTCGCGAAGCAGACTGGCCGCACCTACCATCTGTTTGATTACGTTGGTGCGCCGGATGCCGATCGCGTGATCGTACTGATGGGCTCCGGAGCAGGCGCTGCCGAAGAGGCCATCCACGTGCTCAACCACCAGGGCGAAAAGCTGGGGCTCCTCAAAGTTCATCTCTACCGGCCCTTCGCCGCCGATGCCTTCCTCGCAGCGCTGCCGCGGACGGTGCGCACAATCACCGTGCTCGATCGCACCAAAGAGCCGGGGTCGCTGGGCGAACCGCTGTATCAGGACGTCGTCACCGTCTTCAGCGAAGCACATGCTGACGGCACATCGCCCTTCGAGCAGCAACCAAGAATCCTGGGCGGACGTTATGGTCTGTCATCCAAGGAGTTCACACCGGCCATGGTCCAAGGCATCTTCGAAGAAATGAAGAAGCCAAAGCCAAAGAACCACTTCACCATCGGCATCGAAGATGATGTCACGCACACCAGCCTCACGTACGATCCTGAGTTCTCCACCGAGAACCCACGTACGGTGCGTGCACTCTTCTACGGACTAGGCTCGGATGGAACGGTGGGCGCAAACAAGAACTCCATCAAAATCATCGGATCGCAGACCGACAACTACGCCCAGGGTTACTTCGTCTACGACTCAAAGAAGGCCGGCTCCGTCACCGTATCGCATCTGCGCTTCGGACCCGATCCCATCGAGTCAACCTACCTCATCACCAAGGCCAACTTCGTCGCCTGTCACCAGTACTCCTTTCTCGAGCGGATGGATGTGCTCACTGCCGCTGCGCCCGGAGCGGTCTTTCTACTCAACGCCCCCTACGGCCCCGAAGAAATATGGTCACACCTGCCACGCAAGGCCCAGGAGACTATCCTCAAAAAGCAGCTCCAGTTCTATGTGATTGACGGCTACACCGTCGCGCGAGAAGCTGCCATGGGCAACCGCATTAACACCGTCATGCAGACCTGTTTCTTTGCCATCAGCGGCGTACTGCCACGCGATGAGGCCATCTCCCACATCAAGAAGGCTATCCAGAAGAGCTACGGCAAGCGCGGCGAAGCAGTCGTTCAGCAGAACTACGCCGCCGTCGATGCGGCGCTGGCACACTTGCATCGCGTACCTCTGCCGGAGAAAGTCAGTTCCACCTTCGACATACTGCCCGTAATCTCTTCCAACGCTCCAACCTTCGTGCGCGACATTCTCGGGGCCATCGCCGGGGGCCAGGGCGATCAGCTTCCGGTCAGCGCACTTCCTCCGGGCGGCTGCTTCCCTACCGGAACCGCGCAGTGGGAGAAGCGCAATATCGCCCAAATGATTCCCGTGTGGGATGAGGATCTGTGCATCC
>JAJZGF010000138.1 GCA_021805025.1 Acidobacteriota bacterium | reverse complement strand
AGGCAGCAGTAGCCGCGGCAATGCTTAGGCTCTGTACATAAATAAATGCTTCATTTTGGCGATATAGTATAGTTCCAGTCGCCGTGGAAGTTATGGCGCTCTAGGTGGATAGCGGCCAATTTGGCGTCGGAGATTTTCACGCCCTTGGGATATTTCTTTTCATCCAATTCGGCGCGCACTGTGAGCCCAGCCGTGGTGCTGGTCGCCGCGATCAGTTGAACGATGGTCCTGAAGCTGCGCAGCGGCTTGCCGCGCCAATTGAGGGTGATCAATGAAAACAGGCGATGTTCGATCTTATTCCACTTGCTGGTCCCGGGCGGCAGGTGACATACCGTGATGGGGATGCGCAACTCATCGGCCAGCGCTTGCAGTTCGATCTTCCATAGACGCACACGATGACCGTTGCTGCCGCCGCCATCGGCGGTAATCATCAGGCGGCTGGCGCGGGGATAGCGCTCGTGTCCCATCGCCATCCACCAGCGGCGAATCGCTTGCACGGCGAAGCTGGCGGTATCGTGATCGGTACCCACACTCACCCAACCCTTGTTATCTGCGATGTCATAAACTCCGTAGGGGACGGCGCGGCCCAGTCTGGGATCGATGAAGTCATGCACATTGACGGCTTCCGGCGTAGCCTTGGGGCGCCATTCCCGGCCGTTGTTCTTGAAGTTGCCTACTAACTCTTTCTTCTTGGTATCGACGGAGATGACCGGCTCATTGGCCCTCAGAAATGCCGTGGCCTGATCGTTGAGATACTGAAACTGGGCATCCCTGTCCATGTGTCCGCCGCCTTCCTGGGTTTTGCGATTGGCCTGCAAGCTGAACCCCAATTCCCGCAGGCAGTCGGCAACCACCATCGCGCAAACCGCATGCCCCTTTACGGCTAACGCCTGAGATAAGTGCCGCAGACTTTTCGATGTCCACAGCAGCGTACGCATCGGATCGCCCCGCGTAGCCGGTTCCACCAGACGCCTGAGATCTGCCAGCAAGGTGGCATCCGCGACGCGTTTCAGCTTGCGTCCACCCCCAGGCTTGCGTATCCGCGTGGTCTTCACTTCCGGCTTCTGCTCGATCTCATCCACGCCACGTGCAATGGTACTGCGGGCCATGCCGGTGAGCCGCGCCACCACGCTCACTCCGCCATGACCATAGGCGCTGGCCTCGGCAGCGGCAAATCGACGACGCCCCCGTTCGTCCAAAACAGGGGACAATACCTCATAACGCCATCGTATGTCGGCCAAAGAGCCAGCCATGCACGAACGCTATCACACAGCAAGACTCATTTGAAGTACTTATTTATGTACACTGCCTTAGAGCTCAGGCCTAGCCGGAGATGCGAACGAGTTCCTGCGCCTCATGACGTGGGCCGAGGATGGAGATGCGCGGGATACGCCCGCGCACCATCGCCACCTCGTCGCAACGGTGCAGCCGCGGGCAATTCTGGCAATCCTTGAATATTTTGTCCGGCAGTTCAGCCTTGTCCTCTACAATGCGGAAACCGAATTTGAAAAAGAAATCCGGAATACGCGTGAAAAGACAGACCGATTGAATGCCGTGCTCTTCGGCCTCATCGACGAGCGCGCTAAGAATGCGACCACCGGCGCCCTGGCCTTTCGCTTCGGGCTTGATGACGATGGATCGCACTTCGCAGAGGTGAGGTCCGTAGAAGTGCAGTGCGCCGCAGCCGAGAAAGACTCCGGCGTCGGATTCGGCGACGGTGAAGTCGCGGATGTTTTCGCAGACCTCCGCGAATGCGCGTTTCAGCAGCGTGCCATCTCCGGAGAGCGAGTTGACAAGGTCGTACACGTTCGACGCATCTTGAAGCCGTGCCTTACGCACTTGCATGCTGCACCTCCTGCGTAAGCGCAGCGACGCGCGCAATGGCTTTGTCCAATGCCTCGCGGACGCGATTCCGCGCGGTGCCCCCGATCACGTCGTGACAATCGATTGTTGCATCCAGGGAGATGGCCGCGAAGAAATCCTCACCGAACTCGGCGCCAAACTGGTGCAGCTCTTTGAGTGAGAGTTCGTTCAGTTCGACGCCCTTTTCGATGGCATAACAGACCGCGTTCCCGACTTTCTCATGCGCAGTGCGGAATGGGACTCCCTTGTGCACTAGATAGGTGGCTGCCGACATGGCGTTAAGATAGCCGGATTGTGCGGCCGTTAACATGCGTTCCCTGTTGAAGCGGAGCGCCGCAGTAAAACGGGCGATCAGGGAAATCATCTGGGGCACAAAATCAACTTGAAACGCCGGCTCCTGGGTCTCCTGCATGTCCTTATTGTAGGCGAGCGGGAGTCCCTTCAACTGCAGGGTAACCGCCTGCGCAGCCGCATTCATGCGCCCTACCTTGGCGCGCATAAGCTCGGTCAGGTCAGGGTTCTTTTTCTGCGGCATGGCGCTAGATCCGGTGGAGAACGCTTCAGGCAGCGTTACAAATGAGAATTCAGCGGTTGCAAACAGGGTAATTTCCTCTGCAAAGCGGCTAAGATGAAGGCCGACTAGAGTGAGCGCCTGCAGATACTCAAGGATGAAATCACGATCGCTGGTCGCATCCATCGAGTTGGATGTTGGCCCAGTAAAGTGGAGCGCGCGCGCGGCAATGCTGCGGTCAAGCGCAAGCGTCGCGCCTGCAATGGCCCCGGAACCGAGAGGGCACACATTAAGCCTCCTTGCGCAATCGCGGAGGCGATCTGCGTCGCGCAGAATCATCTCGACATAGGCTAGAAGCCAGTGGGCCACGAGGACCGGCTCTGCCCTTTGCAGGTGCGTGTAGCTGGGCATGGCCGCATCGCCGGCCGTCTTGGCCTGTTCAATCAATGCCGCGGCCCATGCGGCCAGGGACTGAACCACAAGATCAATCTGTCCGCGGATGTAGAGCCGCAGGTCGGTAGCAATCTGCTCATTGCGGCTTCGGCCCGTATGCAGTTTCAGACCAAGAGATCCGATCCGATCCACAAGAGACAACTCAACATAGTGATGAATGTCTTCTGCGTCGGGGTGATTACGCACGGCGGCCTTGCCATCTTCCGAGCGGTGCTCGGCGGCAATACCATCCAGGGCGCCGCATAATTGCTCCAGTTCAGTGGGGGTGAGGATGCCTGCAGCGGCAAGTGCGGACGCGTGCGCCTTGCTTGCGGCAACCTCTTGCTCCAGAAGTCGCCAGTCAAAGACAATGGAGCGCTGCCATTGCTCGAATTCTGCATCGAGCGGCTCGCGAAACCGGCCAGACCACATCTTCACTTGACTGTCTCCTTCAGTTCCACAAACGGCGGAGTCTGTATAACCTGATTTGCCCGGATAGGCTTCCTGGCAAAGTTCTGCACCTCGAACGAACGTGATTGGTGCCAAGCAGGCGTCCGTGCAGTGTGACGTCCACAATGTGTTCGTGTGTGATTACTCGATCCCTGGTGCGCCTCGGAACGAGGGAGTGTTGGATAGGCCGCCGAGCAGCAGCAGTAGTAGCGCCTTTTGCGCGTGCATACGGTTCTCTGCCTGATCAAAAACGATGGATTGTGGCCCATCCAGTACGGCGTCGGACACCTCAGCGTTGCGGCGCGCGGGCAGGCAGTGCATGAAGACGGCATGTGATGCGGCCTTCTGCATAAGCGCTTCATTCACCTGAAAAGGTCGAAAGATGGGCGCGCGCTTGGTGGACTCATGCTCGAAGCCCATGCTCACACAGACATCGGTGTAGACAGCATCTGCACCTTCGACCGCGGCCTGGGGATCCTGGACCAGCCTGACTTCACAGCCATTGGCCTGCGCAATATCCCGTGCCAGGGTAACGATCTCGATGTCCGGCGAGTAGCCGCGCGGTGTCGCGACGGTGACATTGGCGCCTAGCTGCGCACCAGTCAGCATCAGCGAATGGCAGACATTATTGCCATCGCCCACGTAGGTGAAGTTGAGGCCTGCAGAGCTGCCGAAGTGCTCTTCGAGCGTCATAAAATCAGCCAACGCCTGGCAGGGATGTTCAAAGTCCGATAGTGCATTGATGATCGGGACGCGCGAGTTGGCGGCCATTTCAGTAATGGTGTCGTGAGCGTAAGTCCGCAGGACAATCACATCGACCCAGCGCTCAACATTGCGTGCAACATCGGCGACGGACTCGCGCTCACCGAGAGGCGAATTGGTCTGGTCGACAAAAATTGCGTTGCCACCCATGGTGTTGAAGCCGGTCTCAAAGCTGAGGCGTGTGCGAAGGCTCGCCTTCTCAAACATCAGGACCATTTGTTTGGCATCCAGGGCGTGACGATACTCGCGTGGATTGCGCTTCACTTCGTGGCCGAGCTTGAGGATCGCGCGGACCTCGGCACTTGAAAGATCAGCGATGGAACACAGGTCTTCGCCGGCCAGCCGCGTGGCAGCCGCGAGGATGTCTGCATCCTTTTGAACATCAATTACTGGATTTCTCGCTTCAATGGTTGCTCTGCTAGCCATGGTTCGTTTCTCCTCCGGCCAGCGCTCCATGAGCTGCAGCCGAGTGTGCCATCAATATCTCGTCAAGTGCGGCAATTGCCGTGTCTACATGCGCTGGTGTCAGCACGTAGGGCGGCAAGAAGCGCAGGACCGTGTCGCTGGTGCAGTTAATCAGGATGTGTCGCTTGAGCATTTCACCCACGACGTGTTTGGCGAGGTCCGCTGAGTCAAGTTCTGCAGCCAGCATCAGGCCCATGCCGCGCACATCGATGATGGCTTCGTGCCGTTCGGCGAGCGAATGAAGACCGGCAAGGAAATAGGCGCCGACCTCGGTCGCATTTTCGAGCAGGTGATCGCGATCGATTGTGTCGATAACCGCAATTGCGACCGCACAGGCGAGCGGTCCGCCACCAAATGTAGTTCCATGCATTCCTGGATGAATGGCGCGCGAGACCTCTTCAGTGCAAAGGACTGCACCCAATGGAATACCGCCTGCAAGCGGTTTGGCCAGCGTGGTAATGTCGGGCTGAATGCCGTAGTGCTGGTAGGCGCACCACTTGCCTGTGCGGCCCAGGCCTGCTTGAATCTCATCAATCACCAACAGTGCGCCTGTTGCGCTGGCTAGCGAACGCGCTTCAAGGAGGAATTCCTTTGAGAGAGGACGTATTCCGCCTTCTCCCTGGATGGCCTCGACCAGGATCGCGCAGACCTCATCGGAGAACTTTGCGCGCAGGTCAGCTACGTCGTTGAAGCGGACAAACTCCACGCCCGGAACCACCGGGCCGAACGGCTCGCGGTACTTTGCCTTATGCGTAGTCGAGACGGAGCCAAAAGTGCGGCCGTGAAAGCTCTGCTCCAGGGCAAGAAACTTCGTGCCAATTTGCTTGCCCTCGCTGCGCAACAGTCCGGCATGCGCACGGGCAAACTTCATTGCGCCTTCCCACGCTTCTGTTCCCGTGTTGGCGAAAAATGCTCTTTGCAGTCCGGTGCGCTCTGTGAGGCGCAGTGCAAGCTCTGCCTGTCCCTCATGGTAGTAGAGGTTCGAGGTGTGGATGATCGCGCGGCCCTGGCGCAGAAGCGCTTCTTCAACGGCAGGATGTCTATATCCGAGCGCATTGACCCCGATGCCGCTCAGCAGATCGAGATAGCGATCGCCCCGCTCATCAATCAGGTGTACGCCTTCGCCACTGACAAAGAGAATGGGATTGCGCTCATAGGTGGGCAACAGGAGCTTTGCCTCTGCTGCACGAATCGAATCAAGTTTTGTCACCGAACCACTCCTCAGGCCACCATGACTTCAGTGCCATGGGCTACACGGGAACTGCACAAGTCAGGGAGCGAGCCTGCAGCCTCTGCGGGAAGGATGCGCACGCGCTTGACACCATTCAAAAGAGCCTCTCGGCATGCAGCCAGCTTGGGCAGCATGCCCCCGGAAATCACTGCGCTCTTTGCCAGATCGGCAATCTGGTCAATGGATAGCCATCGCAGCACTTCGCCGGATGCGCCCTTTACGCCAGGCACATCCGTGAGGAACACCAACGCATCTGCATGGCAGGCTGCGGCGCAGGCTGCAGCCATCTCATCGGCGTTTATATTGTAGTATTCGCCGTCAAATCCAAGAGCCATGGATGAGATGACAGGCACGCCATTCAACTGCCAGATCGCGTCAATCCAGCGGGGGTCGCTGCTCGCGATTTCGCCCACATAGCCTAGATCCGGCGCGGTGCGTTTCTTGCGCGCTCTGAAGAGCAGGCCGTCTCCGCCGGAGAGGCCCACAGCAGGCTGCCCCAGCGAGCCTAGCGCGGCGACGAGGCCTTTGTTGACTTTGCCTGCGAGGACCATTAACGCCGTATCACGCGTCTCAGCGTCTGTGAAGCGTAATCCGTTAATAAACTCACTTTGCTTGCCAAGAGCTTTCAGCGTCTTCGTCAATTGCACACCACCGCCGTGAACGACGGCCACTTGATTGCCATCGCGCACCAGCTCGACGATAGCGCGCGTGCAGCCGGCGAGGAGAACAGGATTCTCCAACCCGGCACCGCCAAGTTTCACCACATACTTCATGCGAGCCCTTCTGCTTCATCCCAGCCGTACATGAGATTCAGATTCTGCACTGCCTGTGAAGAAGCACCTTTAAGCAAGTTGTCGAGGCAGCTGACGATGACAGCGCGCTTGCCGTCACTCGAAAGTTGGAAGCCAATGTCCGCATAGCTGGTCCTCACGGAGTGCTGAATCTGCGGAAGAGACGCGTCATACAGCCTCACCATCGGGCTATCCGCGAAGAAATCGCGGTAGATGTGCATCACGCCGGCTCGTGTTTGAGGGGTGCGAAAGCGAACATAAATGGTGGACAGTATCCCGCGCGGAATCGGCAGCAGATGAGGTGTAAAGACGATCTGCTCGTTCTTGATCCCGATCTGTTCAAGGAGCTCACCGGTGTGGCGATGCGTGAAGACACCGTAGGCCGAGAGGTTGTCTGCCGCATACATATAGTGTGTCTTTGCGGTGGGCGCCTTGCCTGCGCCACTCACACCGCTTTTGGAGTCAGCAACAATGCCTGTGTCGAGATCAACCACCCCTGCCGCAACCAGAGGCTTGAGCGGCAGAATGACGGAAGTAGCGTAGCATCCTGGATTGGCGACGAGCTGAGCGGCGCCAATCTGTGAGCGATGCAGTTCTGCCATGCCGTATACAGCCTTCGCCTGCGTGGCGGCAGCCAATACCGGGTCGGCATCCTCAAACCCGTAGACCGCGCGGTTGCCCGGCTCCACCAGGCGCCACGCGCCACTCAAATCGATGACCCGCATCCCGCGGGCGAGAGCTTCGGGAACCCAGATGCGCGACTGTTCGTGCGGAGTTGCAAGGAAGAGAACGTCAACGCCGCGCTCGGCAAGCAGATCCCAGGAAAAGGATTCCATCATTAGGGTGCGCATGCCGTTGTTGTCAGCGAGGTGCGGGTGAATCTCCGTGATGGGAACTCCGCCGCGCGCCGCGTCCTTGTCATCGAGACGGCCGGCGAAAACCGGCGGCACGCCTTGGAGTCGCGGATGCCTGAGAAGCAACCGGGCAAGCTCAGCGCCCGCATAACCCGTGACGCCTACAACTGCGGTTTGTATCTTTGAATTCACGATTCAAGCATGGCCCTCAACCGCATCTCTACCTCGGTTGCGCGACGAGGGTCGGCGCAAATTACCAGCACAGTGTCGTCTCCAGCGATGGTTCCCAGCACTTCGGGCCATTCTTCGAAATCCAAAGCAGCGGCAACGGGCTGCGCTCCGCCCATCATCGTGCCAACGATGACCTGGTTCATGGCCTGGCGTATGCGCAGACCGAAGCTCGCCAGGACCTCAGCGACCGAGGGTGGTCCATCGTTTTCGGCGGCTCCGTTGCCCACATCGGTTGACGGCAGCACATATCCGCCCGGCCCCTTGGAAAGACGCAGGGCGTGGATATCGCGAGAGAGAGTTGCCTGGGTGACTGCGAAACCGCGTCTGCGGAGTTTTCTCCGCAGTTCGTCCTGGTTTGTAACCAGCGAGTGCGCGACGAGCTCTCGAATTGCATCGTGCCGTTCGAATTTCATAGCCCTTCCAGACAAAGCGAAAGCGCGGCTTGGGCGAACCGGCCGCGCTTGTATAAATATACAACACGAATGAATAAGTATGCAAATGGTGATCGGGCGCTTTACCCGGCGGGTCTTCGAGCGCGCGGAAGTGCTATTTATAAGAGAGTTGTGGTGCCAAGGCCGGCAGGGTCTGTGTCACCCTGTGTCTGAGCCTGCCACGCCCTGGAAGCACAGGCCGCGAGGAACCACGACGCTTGCGCGGAGGGGGTCGAGAAGGAGAACGGCCTATCCATGACCATTGAGGTTCGGACCATTCGGTTGACTGCGTCACAGGATCGGCTGCCTGCTCTTCTTGATCTGCTTGATGATGACGAGCGGGCCAGGGCGCAGACATTTCGCTTTCCTCACCTCGCCGCCGAATTTATCCAGTCTCATGCGGCGATGCGGACTCTGATTGGGAAGCAGACCGGCCTTCGTCCACGAGCGATCCAGCTTTCAAAAGGCAAGTACGGCAAACCCCGAGTTAGTGGAGAAACGGGGTTCGAGTTCAGCATCTCTCATTCCTGCGGGTTAGCTTCCTTCGCGTTCAGTACACAGGGACCGGTCGGCATCGATATCGAGAAAGTCCGTGTTCTAAAGGACTGTGATGCTCTGGTGCAACAATTCTTTTCCCACTCCGAGCAGGATGAGTTTGGGCGGCTACGTGCGTGTGAGCAGCAGCGCGCCTTCTACGCAGTTTGGACCCGGAAGGAGGCATATCTCAAGGCCCTCGGCACTGGTCTGGTAACGCCGCCACGCACGGTGAGCGTGACGGTCGATCCGGATGCTGCTCCGGCAGTGGCTGGCGCAAGTGAGAGCGCGCAGGCGTCTTGCCACTGGCAGCTTGTGGACCTCTGCGTCGATGCAGGTTATGCTGCCGCGCTGGCGTACTCGGGCGAGCCTTGTCCCGTCAGCATGACCGAGACGGTCGACATTGCCGTTTTACTCGCCGGCTGTTAGGCGGCTCGCGACGTGCAGCGACGTGTCACTGATTGAGATGGAACTGGTGACACTTAACCGACAATCTGCACAGAGCCTTTCCCTAGAATTTCGTCGACGCGTTCAACCCAATCGCGGTCAGCCGCAACACTCATCTGCTCGGGTTCAAGAATTACGGCGTAATCACCTTTCTTTTCGAGATGCAGCATGACCTTTCCAGGGCCCGGTGCGATATCGGCTGCGCTCTTGAGGGCAGTGAATATCTCTTCCGTTGCCCGATCGAGACTGATGCGGATTCGAATGCTGCTCGGGAGCTTCACCTGCACTTCCTCAAGAGCCTGAATCGCGCTGATGGAAATCTTTGGCGCGGAGTCTTCCTCGCCCATCAGCACGCCACGAATGAGCACAGGCGCCTCGATCTTCAACTGCGCGGCAAGCCGTTCGTAGTCGCGCGAAAAGCAGATTAGATCAATCTTTCCGCTTGCATCTTCGAGTGAAGCCTGCGCGTAGAGCTTCTGGTCGCGCTTGCTCTTTTGCACCCGGAGGCCGTGGATCATGCCGGCGACCTGCAGCTCATCGGCAGGATCGGCGTCCTTGCCCCAGCGCCGCTCGGGTGGCTTGCGCTCAAGCGCTTCGCCCACAGAGATGACGCCGGCGAGGTTGCGCAGTTTTTGCGCATACTTGTCGAGCGGATGGCCAGAGACAAAGAAGCCAAGGACTTCCTTCTCGTAGGCGAGTCGCTCGCTTTCCTCCCAATCGGCGACGCGCGGCAAGTTGTCCGTATCAGGGCCGCTCGCTTTCGGTCCCTCGTCAAACAGGCCAAAGAGTCCCGTTTGGCCTTGTGCTGCGTCGCGCTGCGCTTTCTGCGCGCGTTCCATTGCCTTATCCACTGCGGTCATCAACGGGCCGCGCTTGCCCAATGAGTCCAGCGCGCCCGCTTTGATCAGCGACTCGATGACGCGCTTGTTCATCACGCGCAGATCGACTTTCTCACAGAACTGCCAGAAGCTCGAGAACCTTCCACCCACTTCGTCGCGAGCTTTCTTGACAGACTCAATTGCGTTGCCTCCAACGTTCTTCACCGCTGCCAGGCCAAAGCGAATCGCCGCGCCATGCGGAGTGAACTGCGCGCCGGAGACCTGCACATCCGGCGGTTCCACGCTGATTTCCATCTCCCTGCATTCCTGGATGTACTTGACCACATTCTCGGGCTTCGAAGTTTCGGACGTCAGGAGCGCCGCCATGAACTCCACAGGATAGTGCGTCTTCAGATATGCCGTCTGATACGCCAGCAGCGCATAGGCCGCCGAGTGCGACTTGTTG
>JAJZGF010000137.1 GCA_021805025.1 Acidobacteriota bacterium | reverse complement strand
TCTAACTTACTCCCGTGATCCGGGAGAGGGACATAGTAAGGCGGGTAGTTTGACTGGGGCGGTCGCCTCCTAAATTGTAACGGAGGCGCGCGAAGCTACTCTCAGACTGTTTGGAAATCAGTCGTCGAGTGCAAAGGCATAAGAGTGGTTAACTGTGAGACCTACAAGTCGAGCAGGTGCGAAAGCAGGCCTTAGTGATCCGGTGGTTCTGTATGGAAGGGCCATCGCTCAACGGATAAAAGGTACGCCGGGGATAACAGGCTGATCAATGCCAAGAGTTCATATCGACGCATTGGTTTGGCACCTCGATGTCGGCTCATCGCATCCTGGAGCTGTAGAAGGTTCCAAGGGTTAGGCTGTTCGCCTATTAAAGCGGTACGTGAGCTGGGTTCAGAACGTCGCGAGACAGTTCGGTCCCTATCTGCTGTGGGCGTAGGAGATTTGCGGGGGGCTGTCCTTAGTACGAGAGGACCGGGATGGACGAACCTCTTGTGTTCCAGTTGTCCTGCCAAGGGCACGGCTGGGTAGCGAAGTTCGGTTGTGATAACCGCTGAATGCATATAAGCGGGAAGCACGCCCCAAGATGAGATCTCCCTGAAGGGCCCAGAAAGACCATCTGGTTGATAGGCTGGAGGTAGAAGCGCAGCAATGCGTGTAGCTTACCAGTACTAATCGCCCGTTCGGCTTGTCCATAGAATTAACTCCGCGCAGTACAAAGCGGATGCTCTTCTAACAAGCCTTGTAAGACCAATCAATTTCGTTGCAACCAATTTTTGTACTGCACGTTTTTTGGCGCCAGATTGCAGTCCGCGTTCCTGTAGGCCTCCGGGAGAAACCATCCGGAACAAAACAGATGCCGCGGCAGGCTGCGGGCAACCACCCGCCAAGCGCCAATCAAGATCAAAGGCGTCGAAGTCCTTGAATCAGGCTCAGGATTTCGGCTGAAAGCTTCCGGCGCACAAGCGCCTCACGCTTTCAAAACGCCTCAATTTGCCGGTGACCATACTGCGAGGGATCACCCGTTCCCATCCCGAACACGGAAGTTAAGCCTCGCTGGGCCGATGGTACTGCACGGGCGACTGTGTGGGAGATTAGGTGATCGCCGGCAATAATATCCAACAAGAAGGCCATGCCCCTGCGGCATGGCCTTCTTGCGTTTGGGATAAGGTCCTTCTCGCTGCGGGGCGGGGCTGCGCCGGTGTCAGAACCGGTAGCCGGGCTTCAGTTCGCAGCGATAGACGGTGGATTTTTCCGCCTCGGCATTGGTGCGCACGATGCAGGTGGCCCAGCTGAGGTAGAGCTGCGGGCCTAGCGGGAAGACCATGGGCGCGCCGTTGAGCTCGGCTTCAATGCTGACGCCTTCCTCACTCTCAGGAAGGGTGAAGTTGAGCGTGCGCTCGAAGATCACGGGGTAGGAGTGGCGTACGCCGCCGGAGACGGTTGCGTGGAAGACTTCTGCTTCCAGCAGGAAGGTGGCGGTATCGGACCAGTCGATGGCGGAGGCGGTGACCGTGCGGCCTCCATGCACAAAATTACTGGCGTCGATCTGGGTAAACGGGCACGGACCGGCGATGCAAGAGGCGCGGACGTTGCGGAATTCGTTGCCGGAGCCCGCATCCATTGTCGTAGAGCCCGCGGCGGCCCTCCAAAGCCCGTCGGGGGAGCAGGGAGATCGATGATTGCACGGCTCGCTGCCGTGGTGGACGACCGTAAAGGTGCGGACTGCGCTACCGATGTTTTCTTCGCTTTGGGCGTTTACGGTGTAGCGAACGCGGATGTTGGAGAGGACGCTGACGGGCTGGGCGGGATTGTCGTCTACCGGCTGCGCTGCGGGCTCCATAGCGGCGATGTAGAGTTGGCCGTTTTCGGGGCGGAGTCTGAACCGGGCTTGCATGTGAAGGGGTGCGTAGCCCGGAGCATGGAAGCTGAGATCGATCATGCGCTGGGGCAGGAGGATGCCATGGACGGTAAGGGCGAAGTAGCCGGAGGCGTCGGACTGCGTCGTGAAGCTGTGGATGCCGTCTGTGGCCGTGATCTGAGCGCCGGAGATGGGCAGCTCGTTGCGGGGATCTGCATCGCGACGAATGACTGCGCCCTGGAGCCTGAGCGAGAGGGGTGTCCAGTGATGCTGGTGCAGAATGAGGGCGGCGATGACCGCGACGGTAAGAACGCAAACGCCCGCCAGGGCTAGAACTGCTTTGTTATTCATCTGCAATGGATCCGCTTAATAACGAATTTCTCCGTCCTGAACAGGGTACGACAATTTCATGAGCTGCATGGAGGGTTTATCCTGCTGCAAGCGGGCACTCCGCGCGAATCTGTCTCTGGAGCGATTCCGGATGGCAGGCAGTGTGCGGGTTGCGCGAGTCCAATGAGATGCGGAAGAGCGGCCAGTTACCTTCAGGAAGCATGATGCGGTCGCGGCGCGAGCTTTTGCGCAAGATGGCCTGGGCCTCGCTGGGGCTTCCGCTGGCGCAGGTGGCCGCGCATGGGAAAGATGAAACGCCCGGCGCGCAGAGCCGGCGCGCGCTGCCCCACACCAGCCCGGCCCCGCATCCAGTGCCCGAGGCGCTGGCCCCGGAGGATGATGCATTCCTGAATGAACTGGAGCACGCGCATTTTCTTTTTTTCTGGGAGCAGGCGCATCCGGAGACGGGACTGATCAAGGATCGCTGCAATGTGCGCGCGCAGGATACGAGCACGGTGGCGAGCATAGCGTCGACGGGCTTTGGTCTGACGGCGATCTGCATTGGCGAGAAGCGTGGGTTTGTGAGCCGGGCCGAGGCGCGGCTGAGGGTGATTCAGGCGCTCTCATTCATCTGGCACAAGCTCCCGACGCATCGCGGGTTCTTCTTTCACTTTGCGGACATGAACTCGGGCGAGCGGGTGTGGGACTCGGAGGCCTCGTCAGTGGACACGGCGATGCTGCTGTGCGGGATTTTGACGTGCAAACAGCACTTCAAGGACCACGATATTTCGCAATTGGCGCAAGCGATCTTCGATCGCGTGGAGTGGACGTGGCTCTCAGAGGACACGGGGCTGCTGGCGCAGGGGTGGACGCCGGAGTTTGGCTTTCTGCCCTCGCGCTGGGATCTCTACAGCGAGCTGATGATGATGTATCTGCTGGGTCTGGGCTCGACCACGCACCCGCTGCCCAGCGAAGCATGGCAGGCGTGGAAGCGAACGACATTTGAGTATGACGGGCTGCGCTATGTGGGCTCGTTCGCGCCGCTGTTTGTCCACCAGTACTCGCAGGCGTGGTTCGACTTCAGGAACAAGCGGGACAAGTACGCGGACTATTTTCAGAACTCGATCATTGCTACGGATGTGCATCGGCGGTTCTGCCTGGAACTGAACGAACAGTTTCCGGACTACAGCAATGCGCTGTGGGGGATTACGGCGTCGGACTCGTCGAAGGGCTATGTGGTGTGGGGCGGCCCGCCGGAGATGGGGCCGATTGATGGGACGATTGTGCCGGCGGCGGCGGGCGGGTCGTTGCCGTTTCTGCCCCAGGCGACGATGCGCGTACTGCGCACGATTCACGACCACTATCCCAATGCCTGGTGCCGCTACGGGTTTGTGGATGCCTTCAATCCCTTGACCGATTGGTATGACCCCGACGTGATCGGCATTGATACCGGCATTACGATGCTGATGGCCGAGAATGCGCGGACGGGGTTTGTGTGGGAGACCTTCATGAAGAATCCCGAGGCGCAACGGGGGATGGCCAGGGCTGGGTTCGCGTCTTACACGCCGCAGGCAAGCGCTCCTGGATAGGGCCGGGCCGGAGAGCGGCGGACGTGCGCAAAGGTTCCCCGAGTTGGGCTCAAATCAAGCTAAACTTCCTGTCCCTCTCGGCATACAATCTTTGCAAGAGGGTCATCTCAAGACTCAGAGCGCCATTCGACATAGAGCGCCGGCATTACCTTGGTTAAGGATTGGGGCGTTTTGAGCGCCCGCTGTATCATCTCAGCTTTCGGCAGGTCTCCGAAGGGATACATGTCCTCAACCATGAAGAACGCCCCTCTCGCAACAGAGCCGGTCACAGAGCCCTCGGACCATCCCGAGATGCCGGGTGACGCGTGGGCTGACCGCCTGGGGGCGCTGAAGAACGTACCTCCGGTACTGCATTTTGTGTGGGAGTCGGGCCCGGCAGTCGTCTTCTGGAACATCACGATTCGCATTGTGGTAGCGTTCCTGCCGGTGGGCATCGGCATCATCGGACGCTTCATCATCGATGGCGTGAACCGCATCCGGATGCATCTGCCGCTGCCTGCGAACTTCTGGTGGCTGGTTGCGGGTGAAATGATATTGGCCGTGGCGACCGGCATCCTGTCACGAACCGTCGACTACTTTGACAACCTGCTGGCCGACCGGTACACGCATCACGTGAGCGTCGAGGTGATGCGCAAAGCTGCCGCACTTGACGTGACCGTGTATGAAGATCCGGTCTTCTATGACCGGCTGGAGCGCGCCCGCGTGCAGGCCACGGACCGCCTAGCGATGATCCAGCAGATGGGCCGGCTGATCCAGCAGTCGGTTACGGCCATCGCCTTCTCGGCAGTGCTTATCCGCTACTCTCCGATGCTGTTGCTCCTGCTGGTTGCCGGCATTCTGCCCGCGTTCCTGGGCGAGAGCCATTTTGCGTTTCTGACGTATGCCAAGAACTTCCGGCAGACGCCGCTGCGCCGCCAGATGGACTATCTGCGGCAGGTGGGCGGCAGCAAGGAGGCTGCCAAGGAGCTGAAGCTGTTCAACCTGAGCAGCTATCTTACGGAGCGCTTTCGCGGCCTGTCGCACGAGATCTACGTTGAGAATGTCGCGCTGAACCGCCGGCGGCTGTTCTGGGGCGGCCTGTTCGCCATCCTGGGCCAGCTTGGCTACTACGGCGCGTATGCGTTCAGCATCTACCGCACGATTCAAGGCCGCTACACGGTGGGCGATCTCACGCTGATCACCACGGCGATCATGCAGGCGATGGGCAATATCCAGATGGCATTCTCGACGGCGTCGGGCGTCGCGGACCAGGCGCTTTTCCTCACCGATCTGCTGGCCTTTTTTGAGATGAAGCCGCGGGTCGAGTCCAAGGTGGATGGTCCGGCGACACCGCGTCCCATCCGGCGCGGATTTGAGTTTCGCAATGTGTCTTTTGCGTATCCGGGATCGACACGGCGGGTTTTAAGCAACTTCAACTTTACGCTGCGCCCTAACGAGCGTGTTGCGCTTATCGGGGAAAACGGGCAGGGCAAGACCACGATCGTGAAGCTGATTACGCGGCTGTATGACCCGACGGAGGGAGAGATTCTGCTCGACGGCGTTGACCTGCGCGAGTATGATCTGGCCGATTTGCACTCTTCGATCGGGGTCATCTTCCAGGACTTCATGCGCTACGAGATGACGGCGCGCGAGAACATCGCGGTGGGGCGCATCGAGATTCCGCACACGCTGGAAGAGATTGAGTACGCGGCGGAGAAGAGCCTTGCGGCCGGCGTGGTGGCCAAGCTGCAGGGCGGATACGACCAGATGCTGGGCCGCCGCTTTGAGGGCGGCGTCGATCTCTCAGGTGGTGAGTGGCAAAAGCTGGCGCTGGCACGGGCCTACCTGCGCGATGCGCAGTTGCTCATTCTGGACGAACCGACGGCCTCACTCGATGCGCGCAGCGAGCTGGAGGTCTTTCAGCGTTTCGCAGAGCTTACCCACGGCAAGATGGCTCTGCTGATCTCCCATCGTTTTTCCACGGTCCGGATGGCAGATCGCATCGTGGTGCTGGAGGGTGGCCGACTGGTGGAAGAAGGCAGCCACGACCAATTGATGGTGCAGGGCGGACGCTATGCCGCCATGTTTGAAATGCAAGCTGCAAGTTATCGCTGAGGCGCAGATGAAGGAACAGGAACCGATTCAGAATGACGATTTGCCCTTCGAGGAAGAGGCGCTTGACCGCTTCCGGGATGCGGCGCAACAGGCCAGCGCCTGGGATGTGATCTACCGTCCCAAGGGCGCATATAGCCTGGAAGGGCGCATCCAGGCGGCACGGCGGGAGCTGAAGGCGATAGGAGAGAGAGTTGCGCGAGCGCGCGCCGCGGCGGCGCAGAGCGAAGCCCCGGAAGCGCAGAGTGTTGCGCTGGCGGAAGTGCGCTCCAACATGAGACTGCTGCGCTCGGCGGCGCTGTGCCTGAAGGACAGTGATCGAGAGATTGGGAAGATTCCGCGCATCGCGCGTCCGGCACAGGAAGAGGGACCGCGGATCGCGGCGATTGCGAGGCTCTATCTGCGCGCGGTGGAGTGCCATGTCTCCGCGGAGACGCTGAGCGATTTTATCCGGAAGGTGCAGGCGGCCGACCCGTTGACGGTGGGTGAGCTGTGGCAACTGCCGGCCTTTCTGAAATTTTCTCTGGTGGAGATGCTGCTGGATGAGATTACCGAAGCGCAGCACGCGCCGGGAGCGACGGAGGCGACCTCTCTGTCCACCCATCTGAAGAGCCTGAGGCTGCTAAGCCACATGGACTGGATGGTGGTGATCGAGCCGCTGATTCTGTTCGATATCACGCTGCGGAGCGATCCCTCCGGCGCGTATGAGCGCATGGACTTTGAGAGCCGCGAGCTCTATCGCAAGCGCGTGGCCCATATAGCGAGGCACTCCGATTGCTCTGAAACGCGGGTGGCCGAGGTGGCGCTGGACCTGGCACGCGGCTGCGCGATGCTGAACGCAGGCGACTCGCGGATGAAGCAGCGTCGCATTCATATTGGCTACTACCTCATGGACAAGGGCTTTTCTGAGCTGGCGCGGCGCGTGGGCTACCATCCACCGTGGCTGGACAGAACACGGGCGCACATGCGGGCTCAGGCAGACGATGTTTTCATCACCAGCATTCTGGTGATTACGCTTGTGTTGATGGCGGCGGTGCTGTTTCCGCTGCTGCCGCATACGTCCGGCTACCTGAGCCTGATTGTGGCCACGGTGCTGCTTGCCCTGCCGGCCATGCAGGGCGCGGTGGACCTGGTGAACTGCACCATTACCGCGATGTTCGATGCGGAGCCCCTGCCGAAGCTGGACTTCAGCCAATCGATTCCTGCTTCGTTTACGACGCTGGTTGCAGTGCCGTCGTTGCTGCTGCATGAGCAACAGGTGCGCGGGCTGGTTGCGGACCTGGAGATCCGCTTTCTGGCGAACCATGACCCCAACCTGCACTTTGCCCTGCTGACGGACCTTCCGGACTCCGTAACCAAGCCGCATGAGAACGACGCGCACCCGCTTGTGGAACTTGCAATCGGGCTGGTGGATGCGCTGAACGCAAAGTATGACGCGGTGGGAAATGGCAGCTTCATGCTGCTGCACCGCCACCGCACCTATAACCGGCGGCAGGGCGTGTGGATGGGCTGGGAGCGCAAACGGGGCAAGCTGCTGGACCTGAACAAGCTGCTGATGGGCGATTATGACGCGTTTCCGATCAAGGCGGGGAAGGTGGACGCGCTGCACGATGTGCGCTACATCCTCACGCTCGACTCGGACTCGCAATTGCCTCACGGCGCGGCGGCGCGGCTGATTGGGGCGATGGCGCATCCGCTGAACCAGGCGATCATTGATTCAAAGACGCGCATTGTGACGGCGGGCTACGGCATTCTGCAGCCGCGTGTCGGCATTGCGGTGCAATCGGCGTCGCGCTCGCGGCTGGCCTCAATTTACTCCGGGCAGACGGGATTCGACATCTATGCGCGCGCCTTGTCCGACGCGTATCAGGATCTGTTCGGTGAGGGCATCTTCACGGGCAAAGGCATCTATGAGGTGGCTACGCTCCACGCAGTGCTTGACCGGCGCTTCCCGCGCAATGCACTGCTGAGCCATGACCTGATTGAAGGTGCGTATGCGCGCGCCGGGCTGGTGACGGATGTCGAGATTATTGACGACTATCCTTCGCACTACAGCGCGCACAGCCGGCGCAAACATCGCTGGGTGCGCGGCGACTGGCAGATTGTGCAGTGGATCTTTGCACGTGTGCCGGAGGAGTCAGGAAAGCGGGTGCGGAATCCGATCTCGGATATTTCACGCTGGAAGATTTTCGATAACCTGCGGCGCTCTCTGGTGGATCCATCGTTTGTGATTTTGCTGATGGCGGGATGGCTCGGGCTGCCCGGCGGGCCGCTCTACTGGACTCTTGTGCCGCTTGCGCTTCTCTTCTTTCCGACGCTGGTGCAGTTCTGCTTTGGGCTGGGGCGTGCCTGGGCCGGCGGGCGGAAGGGCGGCACGGCGGAAGCCTTTGCCGGACTTGGGCAGTCTGCATTGATCACGGCGTTCAGTCTTGTTTTTCTGCTGCACCAGATGTTGTTGGCAATTGACGCAGTGGTGCGTTCGCTGGTGCGCGGCTTCATTACCGGCGAACGGCTGCTGGAGTGGGAGACAGCGGCGCAGGCTGAACGCAGCACTTCCCATCGCACGCCGGTGGATCGCTATCTTGCCCTGACGCCGTTGCTGGCGATCGCGCTGGGCGCGCTGGTGTATTTTGCCGCTCCGCGTCGTGCGGCGATTGAGTATGCAGGCCCGATTCTGGCGCTGTGGGCGTTGTCATTCCTTGTGCCGTTGTGGCTGAACAAGCCGCCGCGCGAGCACAAGCCGCTGAAGCCGGGGGATGCGGCGTTTCTGCGCGGTCATGCGCTGCGCATCTGGCGGTACTTTGAGCATTTTGGGACGGAGCGGCATAATTTTCTGATTCCCGATAATGTGAGGGAACAGGGTTTCGCGGAGGCAGCGCGCGTTTCACCCACCAACGTGGGGCTGCTGTTGAATGCGCGACAGGCGGCGTGCGAGCTGGGATTCCTGACGCTGCCGGAGTGTGTGGCGCTGACGCAGAACAGCCTGACGGTGATTGCGCGACTGGCCAAGCATCGCGGGCACCTGTACAACTGGTATGACACAAAGACGCTGCAGCCTCTGGATGCCGATCCGTTTGTGTCCTCGGTGGACAGCGGTAACTTTCTGGCGTCGCTCTATACGTTGCAGGCGGGGGCACAGGAGCTGCTGAAGAAGCCGCTGCTGCGGGCAGAGCTCTTTGCCGGTCTGCGCACCTACTGGCACCAGATGCAGCTCGAGGACTCTCTGGCCGTGCCGCTGAGCGGGCTGCCGATTCCCGGGGCGGGGGCCTCGACAGCGGATTGGATCGCCTGGCTGCCTGCGGCGCAGGCGGTGCTCTCCGCGTCTTCGGCGGCGGCGGAGGAGCAGTCTGAAACGCGCTGGTGGCTGATGGAGACCCAGCAGCGCGTGACATCGATTCTTATTCTGCTGCGCGATTATCTGCCGTGGATGCTGCCCGAGTATGCTCCGATCCGCGAGATGCTTCAGCCGCCGATCGGCGAGGAGGCCGAGAAGCTGTCGTTTGAAGACGCGATCGCATTTACGCAGGCGCTGAGCACGCGGTTGAGCCGGGTTTGGGGCGCGATCACGGCCAAGCCTGCGATGAAGACGCTGGGCGAACAACTGCGCACGTCTCTGCCCGTGGCGCTGGCAAATCTGCGGGCGCTGGTCTCTCGCATTGAAACGGTTGCGGAGACCTCGGAGCGCATGGCGGTGGAGATGGACTTCAAGTTTCTCGTCGATCCCGGACGGGGCCTGCTCTCCATCGGGTATAGCGCGCGGACGCAAAAGCGGCACGAGGCCTGCTATGACCTGCTGGCATCGGAAGCGCGCATTGCGACGTTTCTGGCAGTGGCGCGCGGGGAACTGCCGCAGCAGAGCTGGCTGAAGCTGGCGCGGCAGCACACGTTTGCCTTCGGGCGATTCGTTTTGTGCTCGTGGACCGGCACGATGTTTGAGTATCTGATGCCGGCGCTGTGGATGCGGAGCGATGGCGATACGCTGCTGTCGCGGACGCAGCGGGCATGCGTGGAAGTGCAGCGGGCCTTTGCGCGCTCATTCGGGATTCCATGGGGAATCTCGGAGTCAGGGAGCGCAACGCGGAACGAGCTGGGGCACTATGCGTATCACGCGTACGGGGTGCCGCAGATGGCGTTGAGCGAGGATGCGACGGCGGGGCCGATCATATCGCCGTATTCGACTTTTCTTGCGCTGGGCATCGACACGCATGAGGCGCTGCGTAACCTGCGGCAGATGGAGTCGGCGGGCTGGGTGGGCGCCTTCGGGTTTTACGAGGCGGCAGACTTCAGGAGTTCCCGCGAAAATGCCGAGCTGGTGCGCGAGTGGATGGCGCACCATCTTGGTATGTCGCTGCTGGCGGTGACGAACCTGCTGCGGAACAAGGCGGTGCAACGCTGGTTCCATGCCAATCCGCTGGTTCAGGCCTCCGATCTGTTGCTCGAGGAGATGCCAGCACGCAGCGGGGCT
>JAJZGF010000136.1 GCA_021805025.1 Acidobacteriota bacterium | reverse complement strand
CGGCGTAGGAATGACCGTGGTGGATGTGACGGTGGATGCCGTGACGGTATTGCCGCCGCTGCAGGATGCAGCAGTAGGAGCCGATTGGACCTGCGTTGCGAAGGGATCTGCCTGGATTCCGACCACCCCCGTCGTCACACCCGTCGGCTTTGTATTGCCGGATGCACCGCCCGCGGTGGCGATAAAGCTCGCATTGACGGTGCCGCCGTTCCCTGTGACCTTAATCGCGCTCGAGTTTGTCGAGGCCACGTACGTTCCGCAGGCCGGCTGCACTATGCCGTTGACTGTGCCGCCTGAGATCAAATAAGCCCCCTGGAGATCAAGTGCGGCGGGTGCCGTCGGGTTCGTAACAAAGTTGCACGCTTTACTCGCCGCAGGACTACCCGCCACAGCCCTTGCCACAATATTCACCGAGTTGAAGCCGAAGAGGCTCATAAAATAAGTCGGATTCGGCTGTGTGACAATCGCTTCCGCAAAGCTGGTGTAAGCCGTGTTGGGGCCACTTTGCGGCGGCATATTCACAACAACCGTGGCGCCCTTTGTCCCGTTGGTGATGCCGTTGCTCGACGACGCGCTCTTGCCGGCTGCCTGCGCCGTGCTCACCGACATGTTGTAGTAATAGTTGAGCGCCGCCGCCGTTGCCGCCGCATCCGCCGCGATCTGGGCGTTTCGCCTTGCGCGAAACAGCAGGCTCACATCCAGCGCCATCGCCATAAACCCGGCAAGCAGCGTGATGCTCAGCGCCGTCATCACCAGCATCTGACCGCTCTCATCTCGTATGATCTTCATGGTTGTTCCTCGCCTGGCCCACCGGCCGATCCGCTATCGTTCGAAACCGCCCTATGCCATTTGCACCTCGGGGTTCAGCCCATGGTCCCATTGGGATATCGTCGCTGCAACAATGAATACCCCTTCCCGGTCTACCGATTTCACTCCACCTGCGCCCTCACGGGCAATAGCACAAAATGGGAACCCCCGACGGCCCGCGCCTTGCACCGGTGATCCGCCGCACCAGAGCTTCTCCGCTCGAAGTAGCTTCCAAATCTAGAAGATCCAGACCTGCCACGGCCCTGCCTCTCCAAGCCAGACCATGTCTGCAAATCAGGCGGAATGAGCCGAGGAATCGGGAGCTGGCCCCCACACTATACCGTTTGAAGTTTTCGAATGGCTCAGAAAATTTGCGATTTGCATGCAACTTTCAGGGTACTTGAGTACTCTTCTGGGCGATACGAATGATCTTCGCAGGGGCTCAGTGCGTACCTGCTTTACAATCGCGGCGCCGTCTGCAGCGCTCTCCGCCGGATCGCGCCTCACCCGCGCCAGCGCAGCACCGGCTTCCGCGCCGCCTGGACCTCGTCCAGCCGCGACACCCGCGTCGAGTGCGGCGCCGACTTCACCAGTTCCGGCGTCTCCTCCACTTCCCGCGCAATCGCCCGCATCGCCTCGATAAACAGGTCCAGCTCTTCCAGCGATTCGCTCTCCGTGGGCTCAATCATCAACGCACCATGCACAATCATCGGGAAGCTGACCGTGTACGGATGGAAGCCGTAATCGATCAGCCGCTTGGCGATATCGCCTGTCTTCACGCCCTTGGCCGCCTGCCTTTTGTCGGAAAACACCACCTCGTGCATCGACGGCGTCTTGTACGGCAGCTCATACACATCTTCCAGCTTCTTGCGAATGTAGTTGGCGTTCAGCACCGCGTCCTCGGTCGTCTGGCGCAGCCCATCCGGCCCGTTGGCCAGGATGTAGGCCAGCGCGCGAATGAACATCCCTGTGTTGCCATAGAACGCCCGCACTCGGCCCACCGACTGCGGCCGGTCATAGTGCCAGTGCATCCCGCCATCTTCGTTCTTCACAAGCACCGGAATCGGCAGAAACGGCTCCAGAAACGCCTTGCACGCCACCGGCCCCGAACCCGGCCCGCCGCCGCCATGCGGAGTCGAAAAGGTCTTGTGCAGGTTCAGGTGCATCACGTCCACGCCAAAGTCGCCCGGCCGCGTCTTGCCCACCAGCGCGTTCATGTTGGCCCCGTCCATGTAGAGCAGCGCGCCCTTGGCATGGAGAATATCGGCAATCTTGTGGATCTGGCTCTCGAAAACCCCAATCGTCGAAGGGTTGGTCAGCATCAGCGCCGCCGTCTCCCCGTCCACCTGCCGCTCCAGCGCCTCCAGGTCAATCCCGCCCTCGGCGTTCGACTTCAGATTCTCGACCTCATATCCGCAGATGGCCGCCGTAGCCGGATTCGTCCCATGCGCCGAGTCTGGAATCAGAATCTTCATCCGCGCGTTGCCCTGCGACTCATGCCACGCCCGCACCAGCAGAATCCCGGTAAACTCACCATGCGCGCCCGCTGCCGGCTGCAGCGTAATCGCATCCATCCCGGTTATCTCGATCAGGCACCGCTGCAACAGGTCAATCACCTGCAACTGGCCCTGCGCCAGATGGTCCGGCCGGTACGGATGCGCCTCTGCGAGTCCCTCGATCCGCGCCACCCACTCGTTCACGCGCGGGTTGTACTTCATCGTGCAGGAGCCAAGCGGATACATGCCCAGATCGATGGCGTAGTTCCACGTGGAAAGGCGCGTAAAGTGGCGCACAATCTCGATCTCACTCAGTTCCGGCAGCTGTGCCTTTTCCTTGCGGGCGGCCGCTCCAAGCAGCTCGTCTACATTCACAGGCGGCACGTCCAGCTCAGGCAGTTTGTAGCCGCGCTTGCCCGGCGAGGACTTCTCAAACACCAAACCCTCATTCTGTGTCTGGTGCGGGCGCACCTTGCCTGTGGTGCGGCGAGCGGCGTCGGTTTGCGGATTCACCGGATCTGTTGCCATTCCTACGCCTCCACCGGCCTTGCCGCCATTAAACTCGCCGTCTTGTCCATTCGCTCACGCGGCATAATCTCAGTCGCGCACCACAGTGTGCAGTTACTCATCTCGGGATACCAGCGGTGGAGATCGAGACCACCGACAATCCGGTCGCTGCGCAGCCGCTGGCTCCACGCCGCGGGATCTTCCTCAGTATATAGAACAAACTCGTTGAACCAGGGAGCACCGGTGAAGCGCAGTTTCGCCCCCGGCTGTGCGCTGAGCGCCTGCGCCGCGTAATGCGCCTTGGCCAGATTCTGTTCCGCCAGCTCCCGCATGCCCTCTTTGCCATAGATCGTGAGGAAGATCGTCGCCATCAGCGCCACCAGCGCCTGATTGGTGCAGATGTTCGAGGTCGCCTTCTCGCGCCGTATGTGCTGCTCGCGCGTGGAGAGCGTCAGCACGAACCCGCGATAGCCGTCGCGGTCCACGGTCTGGCCCACCAGCCGCCCCGGTATCTGCCGCAGGTATTGCTCTTTAGTTGCAATCACCCCGCAGTACGGGCCGCCGTAGCAGAGCGGGACGCCGAAGGCCTGCGCTTCCAGGCTGACGATGTCGGCTTCCACCGGCGGCCGCACCACACCCAGGCTCACCGCTTCGGCAATCGACACAATCAACAGCGCGCCCTTCTTGTGCGCGATGTCCGCAATGACCGGAATATCTTCAATCATTCCAAAAAAATTCGGACTTTGAATCAGCACAGCGGCCGTCTCTTCCGTCACTGCGGCTTCCAGCGCCCGCAGGTCCACCCGGCCCGTCTCTGGGTCACAGGCGACAAGCTTCGTGGGCATCTCGCGGTAGCGCAGATACGTGTGCAGAACCTCGCGGTACTCCGGGTGCACCGTGTTGGCCACCACAGCCCGATGTCGCCCCGTAATACGCATCGCCATCAGCACGGCTTCGGCCGCGCCTGTCGAGCCGTCATACATGCTGGCGTTGGCCACGTCCATGCCGGTCAGCTCGGAAATCATGGTCTGAAACTCGAAGATGGCCTGAAGAGTACCCTGCGTTATCTCCGCCTGATACGGCGTGTAACTGGTCAGAAACTCTCCCCGCTGCGCCATCGCGTCGATCAGAATCGGACGGTAGTGGCGATAAGCCCCGGCGCCAAGAAAGCTCGTGTGCTTGTGCGTGTACCGCGCGCCCGCTGCTCGAAAGTAGTCGATGATCTCGCTCTCGGCGTGCTGACGCGGCACGTCCAGATCGCGCGTGAGCCGGTACTCGGCAGGAATCACAGCAAACAAATCGTCAATCGAGCGCGCACCAATCTCGGCGAGCATCTGTTCCCGTTCGGCAGGCGACTTAGGTAAGTAGCGCATCGTGCGTTTCAAGCTCCCGGCTTCCAGCTTTCCGCTCGAAACCTGTGCGGCGGGACGATTCGCAGCCCGCCCGGTGGAACCTCTGTTGGATTCGATACTGCATCTGCTCCCAGGGGAATGGCCCTGGGAATGGCAACCGAATGCCGGAAGCTAGCTTCCCGTCTCTTCCGACACAAACGCCTCATAGGCCGCTGCATCCAGCAGCTTCTCCCACTCCGACGGGTCGCTCAACGCCACCTTGATAATCCAGGTCTCGTGCGGAGCCTCGTTGATCTTGTCCGGCGCAGTCTTCAACGCTTCGTTCACCGCCGTCACCGTCCCGGTCACGGGTGAATACAGGTCGCTCACCGCCTTCACGCTCTCCACGGAGCCGAAAGTCTGACTCGCCGTCACCGCGTCGCCCACCTTGGGCGCGTCCACATACACAATGTCGCCCAGTGAGTTCTGTGCGTAATCCGTAATGCCGATGGTGCCAGTCGTGCCGTCCAGCACAATCCACTCATGCTCTTTGGTGTAGCGATAATTCGTGGGATAAGCCATTGCCGGAGTCTTCTCCTCGGGTTGAAAGATAGCGAAACCTTAGTGTACGACCAGCGCCCGGTTCGCACGGTGAGGAAAAACACCTCGTTGCGCGGCATCAAACTCCAGCCGGCAGGCTACTTGCCCGGCCCAAAGCCGGCGTAAGGCTCCAGCGGCGTCAGCGCCAGTATCTCCAGCATTCCGACAGCAAACATCGGCAGGCTCCGCAGCGCCTCGCGCACCTCGACCTCGCTCGCCGCCTCCCACAAAATGGCCGCGCCGGGAATATCTCCGCGCTTCCAAATCTGGCGCAGAATGCCCGATGCATAAAGCTCCCTGGCGCGCTGCGTCTCGCGAACAGCCAGCTCTCCGGTAAAAGCTTCCGGCGGAAATTCCTCCGTCCGGCGGCGGGACAACGAAAGAAATTGCATGGAGAAATTGTACCCGCGTCAGCAAACATCCGGCCCCGTTGCCCACGCCTTCGCTCCTACTTCGCAAAGAACTCGCCACGCCCACCGTGCACCCACGGATCGTAATGCTTCGCAAAGTTGGCGCGCCTCTGTGTCGAAGGGTGGCTATACAGCCAGAACTCAATCACCGGGTTTGGATTCGGGTCTTCCAGCCATGCCTCGCCGAGCGCGTTGAAGGCGGCCACGGCCGTCTCTTGCGGATCAGACACAATCCCATGAATCGCTTCCTGCCCGTACACATCCGCCTCATGCTCAATGGAACGACTCAACGTGTTGCCCACGGGCTCAAGCACAAAGCCCGCCACTGAAACGGAAAACAGAAGCACTACAAATCCCGCACGTCCGGCCAGTCCATCCACGCCCCAGCGCGCGCCAAATCTCCCTGCCATCCATTCCGCAAACCGCGCACAGGCCCAGAACAGAAAGAACAGAAACACCGCCCCGACCCCCAGCATCTTCGCAATGTGGTGCAGCACATAGTGGCCGCTCTCATGGGCAAAGATGAACAGAATCTCGTCGTTCGGCAGGCGGTCCGCCGTCGTATCCCACACCACTACGCGTTTGCTCGCGCCCAGCCCGCTCACATACGCATTCAGTCCGTTAGTCTTCGGGCTGGCCTTCATCAGATACATGCGCTCGGGCGGAATCTCCGTTCCCGTGCGCGCCACCACTTTTTCCAGCTGCGCAACCAGCGCCGGATCGCTCCTGGCCAGCGGTTCAAACTTGTCAAAGATCGGCTCCAGAAACGGCGATGCAAATGTTCCCATCGCCATCAGCGGAACTGCCACGATCCACGCGCCCAGCCAGTAGCGGCGCGGCCACCGGCGCACAACCCAGTTGAAGAGCAGCAGGACCGGCACACCTATCGCAAGCGACAGGCCGAGCCCCTTGCTCAGGTCGCCGAGCCAGCTCGGCCAGCTCTGCACACTGATGCCAAACCGATGGCTCACATGCTCGGCAAACCACGCCAGCGGCAGGTCGGCCAGCTCCGTCGCCATCAGAAAAAGCGCAAAGAAGATCAGCCCCTGCACCCAGTGGCGACGGCTCACGCTTGCCGTCCACGCCTCCACCCGTGCCGCAGCGCGCGTCGCCAGCAGCAGCCAAAGCACGGCCAGACCCCACAGGGATCCGACAATCGCCAGGATGTCGCGAATCCGGCTCAGCGCGATGGCCTTGGCCAGTTTCTCCGGCGGAAGCGCGTAAGCCTGCTGCGCAGACGCCGGCGTCGCTTGCGATTGCGTGGTCACTGGCGCATGCGCCGGCCCAGGTGCTGAAGCTTGCCCACCCGCCCAGCCCGGTATCAGCACGCAAAAAAACAGCAGCACAATCAGGCAAAGCAAGCATCGGTGAGGAATCTGCATTGGACATCCTGCTCGGGTACAGGCGATTCTGAGACAATCGAGCTTGTACGCGTTTGTGCCCGATTGTATCCAACCCTATGCCATACTGCGCTGTTCCCGCTCACCGGTCCATCGCCTGCCCAGTCTTTGCTGCCGGGCTCTTCGTGCTCGCGGCCATGCTCTCTCCCGCCGCCAGGGCGCAGCAGTCGACCGTACTGCTTGATGCCATGACCACTGAACTGCACCGCGCCTTCACTTCACTCGGCAGGCAGGGTCCCACCACCCAGGAACCGGACCGGCAACTGCCGCCCTATTTCCTCAGCTACTCCGTGACCGATGCCTCCCTCGTTTCCGTGCGGGCGCAATATGGAGCCCTGGTTGGCAGTTCCGAGAGCCGCATCCGCACCGCCGACGTGCAGCTCCGTCTGGGCGCCCCCGAGCTCGACAACACCCATGGCGACCATCGCGAGTCCGCCGTCAACACCATTCAGTTGCCCCTCACAGACGACCCCGAGGCCATCGCCCGTTCGCTCTGGCTCGCCACCAACACCGGCTACGGCAATGCCATTGACAACTACCTCCGCGTCAAAACAGAGGCACAGGTCCGCGCCAGGGAAGAGGACTCTTCGCCCGACTTCAGCAAGCAGGCGCCGCAGGTGGCCATTGGCAAGCCGGCCCCGCCCGCCGTGGTCGATCGCGCCGCGTGGGGACAGCGCATCAGCGCCCTCTCGCGCATCTTCCGCCAGTATCCCGATGTCTACCAGAATTTCGTCTCGCTCAGCGTGGAGAACGAGACCGACTACTTCGTATCGTCTGAAGGTTCACGCATCGTCGAGCCGCATCTGCAGGCCCGTGTCGTTCTCCTCGCCGTTACCCGCGCCGACGATGGCATGGACCTCTTCCGCGATCAGACCTTTGAGGCGGAGACGGCCGACGGGCTCCCAAGCCAGCCCGCCATGGAAGCAGCCGTACACGCTCTTGGCAGCAGCCTTGAAGCCCTGCGGCACGCCCCCGTCACCCAGCCCTTCGACGGTCCCGCCATTCTCTCCGGCCGCGCCGCCGCCGTCTTCTTTCATGAAGTGCTCGGCCACCGCCTTGAAGGTCAGCGCCAGCGCGGCGACGAAGAGGGTCAGACCTTCACCAAAGACATCGGCAAGGATGTGCTGCCCAGCTTTCTCTCCGTCGCCGACGACCCCACCCGCACCACCTTCGACCACGCCTGGCTCAGCGGCAGCTATACCTACGACGACGAAGGCCAGAAGGCCCAGCGCGTCGAACTCATCCAGGACGGCGTGTTGAAGGGCTTTCTCATGTCGCGGCAGCCCATCGCCAACTTCAGCACCTCCAACGGCCACGGCCGCGCTGAAGTGGGCAGAGCGCCCACAGGCCGCCAGGGCAACCTCATCGTCACCTCAACCAAAACCGAGCCCGAGGCCGACCTGCGCAACCAGCTCATCGAAGAAGCGAAAAAACAGGGCAAGCCCTACGGTCTCTATTTTGAAGACATCTCCTCCGGCTTCGCCGTCACCACCCGCAGTTCGCCGCAGGCCTTCCAGGTCATTCCGCTGGTCGTCTATCGCGTCTACGTCGACGGCCGCCCCGACGAACTCGTCCGCGGCGTCAGCATTGTCGGCACCCCCCTCGCTGCCCTCAAGCGCATCCTCGCCACCGGCAACAAAAGCGAGGTCTTCAACGGCGAGTGCGGCGCGGAATCGGGAACCGTCCCCGTCAGCGCCGTCGCCCCGGCCATGCTGCTCAGCGAAATTGAGACCCAGCGCCAGCCCCAGGGCAACGCTCGCCCGCCCATCCTCCCCATCCCCGGCGCGCCCCCCGTCCCCGTCGTCAAGGAGGCCCAATGAATCCGATGCGCTCCCTTGCAACCCTCGTCGGCATTGGACTCTTTGCAACCTCCCTGTCGGCCGTCGCTCCGCCCTCCCGCAAGGACGCGGATAAGGACCCCATCCTCAAAGCCATGCTTGAAGAGCTCGACCGCAGCATGAGTGAGCTCCAGCTTCCCGGCTTCCAGAAGCCTTTCTTTATCCAATACCGCATCGAGGATGTGGAGGACTTCCAGACCCACGCCTCGTTCGGAGCCTCCCTCAGCTCTGACTTCAACCATGCCCGCGTGGCCCGCGTCACTGTGCGCGTGGGAGACTACAAGATCGACAGCTCAACGTCGCGCGGCGACGGCGTCATCCAGCTTGCCGCCCTCGAAGACGACCCCATTGCCTTGCGCTCCGCGCTCTGGTCCGCCACCGACCAGGCCTATAAGAGCGCACTCGCGGCCTATGCCAAAAAGCAGGCCGCGCTCAAGCAGGTGCAAACTCCCCCGCAGGCCGACGACCTGAGCCACGAGCAGCCGACGCTCACACTCGACCAGCCGATCCGGCTCCACATCGACGAAGCCGCATGGACTGCTCGCGTTGCCCGCTTCAGCGGTCTCTACCGCACGGCGTCATCCCTGGCCGCGCAGCAACGCGACGTGCAATACGCCTCGGCGGTCTTCCAGGCCCACGCAGTCACCACCTGGCTGGTCAACAGCGAGGGCTCCATCCTCCGCACTTCCGCGGCAACCTATCAGGAGGGCATCGCAGCCGGCACGCAGGCCGCCGACGGCATGCACCTCGACCGCTCCTATGCCTCCACCGGCCCAACCATCAAAGACCTCGACTCGCCTGAAGTCTTCGAGAAACGCATCACTGACCTCATCGCCTCGCTGGGCCAGTTGCGCGCAGCCCCGCTCGTCGAAGACGAATACCACGGCCCCGTCCTGCTCAGCGCAGACGCCAGCACAGACACCTTCCGGGCGCTTGTCGCCCCGGCCGTCGTCGCCACCAGACCGCCGCTAGGCACCGAGGCGCGCACCAACGGGCCCTTCGCCTCCAGCTACCGCACCCGCGTGTTGCCTGACTTTATGGATGTCACAGACGAACCCGGTCTCAAGAGCTATAACGGCATCGGCCTCATTGGCGCCTACTCCGTGGACGATGAAGGCGTGCCCGCGCAGACCGTGCAGCTAATCGCAAGCGGCCGCCTTGAGAATTACCTCATCGGCCGCGAACCCGTACGCGATTTCCCACGCTCCAACGGCCACGGTCGCGCCGGCATCACCGGCCCGCCGGCTCCGTCCATCGGAGTGCTCAAAATCAGTGCGATCAATGGCCTCAGCGACACCGACCTGCGCAGCAAATTGCTCGCCGCCGCCAAAGACGCGGGCCTCAAAAATGTGTATGAAGTGGAAACCCTGGGCCCTGGCATGACGCCGCGCCTGCTCTACCGCATCGGCCCCGATGGCGCCCGCCAGTTGGTGCGCGGAGCCGAACTCGACGATCTCGACCAGCGCACCCTGCGCTCCAGCGTCCAGGCCGCGGGCAAGGATTTATGGGTGACCAATTACTTCGGCGACATTCCGCAGACCGTGCTGGCCCCGGCGCTGCTGCTCGACGACGTCACCATCCGCCGCGCCAACGAGAAGAACGAGAAGCTGCCTTTCTATCCCCCGCCGGACTGACATGGCCAGCGCCCACCACAGCCCCACATGAGGGGTCGGCCAGCGATGCGGTCAACCGGGCAAGTTTTTCATGGTCTCTGCAATTTTTTCCCGCCATCTTCCGCGCGCGCGAAATGCCATCTCTCGATCCGTCTTGCACTTACGCAGCGGCCCCAAGTGGCATTGCACTTGCTATGTACCGCAGTGAGTCTTGCCCTTTGTCGCGGCACTCTCTCCGGAGGTATTTGAAATGGTTGGTTCTCTTTCTCCTTGGGCAAAGTTCGGCCTTCCCGCCGTCGCCGTCATCGCCGGCATCGGCGGCTACGCCGCTCACGAGCACACCAACGCGCA
>JAJZGF010000135.1 GCA_021805025.1 Acidobacteriota bacterium | reverse complement strand
CGCGGGATACCTTGCCGTGCAGCATGGCCACGCCGTTGGCATAGCGTGAAAAGCGCAGCGCCAGCAGGGTCATGTTGAGCAGGCCCTCGTGAAAGCAACCCAGCTTTTCCAGTCGCGCCGTGCGCTCGGCGCCCAGAATCCGGATCGATTGCTCGTTTGAAAAACGATCATGGCCGGCAGGGACCGGGGTATGCGTGGTGAAGACGCACTTCGTTCTGACGCGCTCCACGTCAACATCATCTACGGTTCCAAGAGGCCCGCCGCCCACCTGGCGTTCAAGCAGAGTCAGGGTGAGCAGCGCGGCATGGCCTTCATTCATGTGGTAGACGTTTACATCCAGCCCAAGCGCGCTTGCCATGCGTGCGCCGGCCATCCCCAGAACGATCTCCTGCTGCAGCCGATAATTGGTGTCGCCCCCGTAAAGATGATCGGTAAGGCCGCGATCCCATCCCGAGTTCTCTTCCAAATCCGTGTCGAGCAGGTAGATGGGCACAACATGGCCCGACCGGCCCTGCAGGTCATACCTCCAGGCGCGCACCATCACCACGCGGTCCTCGATCGACACCGTGACGCGTGCCGCCTCTTCCGTGCAGAAATCCGCTGGATTCCAGGGTTGAACCTCTTCGGTCTGGTCGCCTACCCCGTCCAGGTGCTGCTGAAAGTAGCCCTTGCGGTGGGCCAGAGAGAAGGCCACGAGCGGAATACCCATGTCGGCCGCTGAGCGCAGCGTGTCCCCGGCCAGTACGCCCAGCCCTCCGGAGTAGGTCGGCATCGCCGGTTGAATCGCAATCTCCATGGAGAAGTAAGCGACCAGTCCGAAGGTTGGAAATTTCTCGTAAGAAAAGGGTTTCGCAGGATCGGGTTGCATGTAGCGTATCTCTCTGCTGCCCTGAATTGCTGCGCAGCCAATGAAGTAGGTATGCGTTCTATGGGAAAGTCGCCGCAGCGGGCTTCCCCGTTGTGGTTGCCTATCGGCGAATGCACACCCTGATTTTAACAAGGAAGTCAACGACCCGCGCCTTGAATTGGCCTGTGCAAGACATCTCCGGTGTGCGGAAAATCGTCACCAAAGTTGCAGAAAAGGTGGCCAGATTCCCCACCCTGGAAGCAGCGAGCGCCGCCCGTATTGGCAGGGCACCCTCTATCCTGCTGAATAAACACTGCTTCAGGAGATGCGATTGGCTCCGCCGCTGGCGTGGCAAATGTGAATTTGGGGCACAATTCCGATTTCGCTGCTGTAGCGCGCCCCAAGGGCCTCGGCAAACTCGGCCGCGTGTTCCCGCTCTACAAGGTTGATGGTGCAACCCCCAAACCCGCCTCCGGTGAGCCGTGCACCAATGAGCCCCGGCAGATCCTGCGCGAGCGCGACCATGGCATCTGCCTCCACGCAGCTCGCCTCAAAGTCCTGGCTGTAACTGCGGTGGGCTTCGGCCATGAGCCGGCCAAGTTCTTTCATGTCATGGCGCATCAGCGCAGCCGCCGCTTCCACCGTACGCAGGTTCTCGGTAATCACGTGCCGTGCTCGCTTCAGCGCGTTTGGACTCATCTCAGCGCCCCATTGTGCCAGGTCGCTCACCGTCGCGTCCCGCAGAAAGCGAACTTCGGGCCGGTGCCGAGCAATGACGGCACATGCCGCTTCCACTTCGGCACGGCGCGTTGTGTACTCCCCACCTGCCACCGAGTGCTTGACCATGGTGTTGGCGATGACCAGCGCCACGCCGTGCGGAATCGGCGCCAGCTTGAAGCTCAGGTCCCGGCAGTCCAGCAGCAAAGCATGGTCCTCAGCCCCGTTTGCGGAGATGAACTGGTCCATGATGCCGCTGCTTGCGCCCACAAACTCGTTTTCTGCCCGCTGGCAGAGGCGCGCCAGCACGGGCCGCGCATACTCGACACCCAGCAGGCTCGTCACCGCCAATGCGGTCGCGACCTCCACAGCGGCCGAACTTGAAAGCCCCGAACCGAGCGGCACGTCACCCCATAAGCTCAGACTCAAGGCGGGGATCCGGTGGCCTTCGCCGGCCAGCACGGCAAGCACGCCCAGGGGATAGTCGGTCCAATGTTTTGCAGCTTGGGCCGGCAGAGCGGCGGCATCAAAGCTGTGCTCTGTGCCGAAATTTTCTGAGTAGAGAACCACTTTGCCGTCGGAGCGAGGCGAGATCCCGGCGAGCGTGGCAAACTCAATCGCCGCAGGCATCACAAACCCTTCGGCATAGTCCGTATGTTCGCCAATGAGGTTCACGCGGCCCGGCGCAAAGAAAAGCTCCGGCTCAGCCTGAAACCGCTTCTGGTGCAAGGAACGCAAAGCAGCAGGGTTATGCATGGAAGTTATCTCTCCAACTCATCAAACTCAACAGCCATGTGCCAGGCAAAAGAATCGCCTGGAGGCAGGGTTCGCGACCAGGGACCTGTCTGCGCCAGAGAATCGACCGGCGCCGTCGCGGGCTCCAGAGCTACGCAATTCTGCCTGGGCCCTGGGCGGTCGGGCCATCCACCGTAACAGAGCCAAAGCCCAAGATAAGACGTTCTGGATGTGTCAAAGCTCACCTTGATGCGCACGCCCGCGGAGGGGCGGTGCAGGATGCACCATCCGTCCGGCCCCGCGAGCGGGCCTGTGAACAGCTTGTCCCCCACGCCGGAACTGGCGGGCAGGACCACACGCAAGTCAGCCTCTGCTCCGCTCACAAGGCGCGCCATCGGCCAGCTTACGGCCGCACCGGCAGCGCCCAGCCGCCCATCGCCCGAGCCCTCCAGACGCAGCGCGGAAACAGCGGCCGGCAGCTCGATATGGTCGCCCGGCGCCACGGAAAAGAGCGGATGCGCGGACCAGGACCAGGGCACGGGTTTTGCGCCGGTGTTTGTGACTGTGTAGTCCAGGTTGAGACGCCAACCATGCGGGCTCTCCCGCAGCGTAACCGTTCGCAAAAATTGAAGCGGAAGGGAAAAGCAAGCTGCACGCAACGAAGCCGGTTCGCGGCTGCCTTCGGCGGGCGCCCAGACGACACGCCACAGGTCACCGTGGTCAGGAACGTGCGCCGCGCCGTCCGCCGTCTCCACCGTGCAGGCGGCGACCGATGGAGCACATTCATCCCAGCCGCTGGCGTCGCTCTGGTCAAACAGAAGGTCGGGCGTACGCGGCAGGGCAGGGGCAAGCGGCAGTTGCAGGAGTTCCTTGTCGCGGATTCGGATGGAAGAGATCTTTCCGCCCAGGCCGGGGAGAATTGTCACGCAACAATCTCCACTGACGATGAGAACGTTTTCTTCCTCGCCCACGAAAACGTATCCCTCTTTCATCCGCTTCACTCTCCCTTGCTCGCGGCACAGCTGGCGATCAACTTGTCCCAAATGGCGTCCAGCCATGATTCATGTTCAGGCTTCATCAAAACAGAACGCAGACAGGTCACCCGGTCCTCGGGCTTCCCCACGCGGCCAACACCTGACATAAACCAGTTAAGCGGCAATTGTACTAGGGCAAGGTGTAAATCGCGCAGTGCGCTCGCCTCAAAAGTACCATGAGCGCGCGCAGAGGACTGTGCGGCATCGTCCGCTGCGAGCTTCCAGACCACAATGTCCAGCTCCGGCCTTCCAGCGGCAAGCGCCTCAAATCGCGCATCCCCGCGGAGCCGCCGGTCCAGTTCCAGCGCAGCGGCGCGGCTGCGCTGGAGTCCCGCCGCGAATTCCCCGCCCGACACAAGCGGCAGCAAGCGCTGCGTGGCCCAGAGCGCCACCGCTGCCGCCCCTGCCCGCGAGCACTCCAGGCTGATCTCGCCCAGATGAAGCTCTCCGGAGGTGAAGTACGTATAGGGCGAATCATGCTTGTAAAACCGGCCCACCGTCGGGTCGCGAAAGAGCACGCAGCCGCAGCCATACGGTTGGAGACCGTGCTTGTGCGGATCGATGACAATCGAGTCGGCTCGCTCCATGGCAAGGTAGGCGCGCCGGGCGGGCTCATCCAGAAGATCGGCGATCAGCCGGAAGTAGCCGCCATACGCCGCATCCACATGCACCCGGAAGCCATACCGCTGCTGAAGCCCCAGAATATAATCCAGCGGATCGACGGCGCCGATCGCCGTGGTGCCAAGAGTCGCCACCACCGTTCCCACATCGCCCTTGCGCAACTGGGCCTCGAGGGCATCCATGTCCATGCGGCCGCACCGGTCCGCGGCAACCGCCGTGAATTCAAGCTTGAGCACCCCGGAGATGCGCTGGTGCGTGTAATGCGCCTGCTCGGATCCGACAATCCGCAGCCCCGGCGCCAGTTGCCCCGCCACCCAAAGAGCTTCCAGGTTCGCCAGTGTGCCGCTGGAGGTGAGATGCCCAAGATGAGCCTCGGCCCAGCCGAACATCCGGGCAATTTCGGCCACCGCCTCGATTTCCATGGCGGAGCTGGCCCGTCCACCATCCAGGGCATGATTATTCGGGTTGAGCGTCATGGCCAGGGCATAAGCGGCGCGCGCCACCGGATGCGGAGGTTTGAGCATCTGGCCTGCGTACAGAGGATGGAAGTAGGGATAGTTGTCGCCCAGCCGCTCGGCTACCACCTGGAGGACGTCGGCCATCCTTCGCGTATCCGTGGCGCCCGCCAGCGCCGGTTCAAAGGGCGGAAGCATGGAAAACTGCGCTTCCAGCGCCTCAGTGGCGCGGGCGAGCAGAGCGGGAACAGGATCAGCTGGCATTTTGTGAACCCTTCACCGTACCACACATCGCGCATCGTGCGCAGGCTGCTGATTTTGGACAGTTTCCCGTTGCGGGAAGGTCATCGGCCGTGCGCCAAAAAGAATCACTCCGCGGATTCTTATCCGCAGTGCTACACTATCGCCAGCGTTAGAACCGAACCGGGCGTGAGCAGCAACTCGCCCAACCAAGCAAGATTCTGCCAGTGGTCGCTCCGATTCATCCAGCGCAATTCAATTCCAGGAAATACGAACACAATGGAACAAGGTACTGTGAAGTGGTTTAATGACGCGAAGGGCTTCGGCTTCATCTCGCGTCAGAACGGCGAAGACGTCTTTGTGCACTACTCTGCAATCAACTCGAGTGGTTTCAAGAGCCTGCAGGAAGGTCAAGCCGTGCAGTTCAACGTGGTGAAGGGGCCCAAGGGCTGGCAGGCTGCAGACGTTCAGCCGCTCTAAGCCAAACAGTCAAGATTCGGCAGAATCTGGCAATCACAAACGAGGGCCGGGTTACACCCGGCCCTCGTTTTGTCTCTGCACCGCAGCGGTAGAAAGCCTTGCGCCACGACGACTCGAACCGTGCAGTTCAGTGTGTCTCGGCTGAGAACACCACGCTGATGGTCGTTTCCACTTCCACGGGCTTATTGTCCAGCATGTAAGGCTTGTAACGCCAGGTCTTCACCGCATCCATCGCCGGCGCGGCAAAGATTGGCGGACCGCTGACCAAATGCAGTCCTGCAATCTTGCCTTCCTTTGTAATGCTGGCCGTCAGCACCACCGTACCCGCGCGATGGCCTTGCTTGGCGACCTCCGGGTAGATCGGCGCTGTCTTGTGAATCAGCATCCCCGCGGCCACGCCTGCCGAGACGTTCGTGATCTCGGGTCTCACATCGACCTCGCGGCTTGCGCCCAGCGCCGCTCCCGAGACGACACCACCATACAAAGCGCCCAGCGCCAGCGCATTGGGAGCAGCTTCTGCCACAGCAGGGGTCTTCCGGACGCCGGCTATTCTGGTGGGCGCCGTAAACTGGGCCGTCATTGCATCAGACGGAAGCTGGTCAGTCTTAGCCGGCAATTCCAGATTCTTGCCGGTTGACAGCGGCGTTCCCGCCTGCGGCTTGGTCAAGACAGGATTTGCCGCTTCGGCAACCGCAGGTGCCGGCAATTGCGGCTGTGATTGTCTTGGCGCAGATCGCGCGGGGCCGTCTACCGCAGCGATCCTGCGCGGTGAATGCACAAAGAAAAAAGCAACCAGGAGCACCATCGCCAAAGGTCCGGAAGCGATCAGTCCCCTTCTCTTCCAGTCAGGACCCTCTGCATTCTCATCCTGCCGATCCTCGGTGAATAGCACGGGCTTGCTGCCCGCAGCCCTGGACGGAAAAGATCCGGCGCTTGCTGCGTTGATCTGACGAGCAAAGTGGAGCACGTCCGCGTCCGTCTCCAAACCTACAGCGTTGGGATCGGCCGGAGCCGCCGCCCGGATCGAAAAATCAATCTGCGTCTCGCGCTTTGCAGGAGCTGGCGCCGGGTTCGCAACCGGCCGCAACGTCTCCGGGGTTGATTGCACAGCATCTGACAGCTCCGGGAGATGCCCCTCTTCTCTCGGCCCCCCGAAATTCGAGGCCGGCACGGTGGCTGGGCGGTAGGCACTCGGCCGCAACGGGGTCAGGCCGCCGCTACTGCTCACCTCGGTCAATCCGCTGTCGATGCTCCGCAGAATCTTTTCATGCCCGGCGGGTTCCAGTGGATCGAAGCGCCGGATCTCCTGCGCTGAGACCGACTCCGGAGATCTCCGCACTGCCTCAAGCCTGCGCTCAGGCACGGCAACCGTGGGCATTGCGGCGCTGGCAGCACGTACAGGTGCGGTGGTGGCGGCCGAGGCCGTCTGCGCTCCGGCGCCTGTTGGTCCGGCCGCCTCAGCACTTGCACCTGGCAGGTCCGCAGGGAGTGGAAAGAAATCCCGTGCGCCTGCCGATGTCGCCCTCTCCATCAGGGCGCGATCTTCCCTCTTTGAATACACCATCACCGCTGGAGCACTGAGCGCCGCGAGCATTTCCACCAGATGAAGCGCGAACTCTTCGTCGCTATCGAGATCGATCATCAGAAAATCGAAATGCTCCGACAGCATCCTCAGGACTTCGAGCTTCATTTCGGGGTAAGTGGAGAACTCGTGCACGATCCTCGACTCCGGCGCCGCAAGCGCGCGGGCCATGATCGCTCGACTTTCCTCATTGGGACCAATCAGCGCGACCAGCATCATCGGTGAACTGGCCTCCGCCGGTTCGACAGCTTCATGCACAACTGGATCTTCAGCTCTGCTACTCATCGCCATGACAAACCCTGTGATAGTGTGCTGTCCCCATCCCGGCGGCCCCCTGCCAACCTCGTCCACGAAGACCTGGCATTGTTGTGCCCTCGCGGGGCCATCGTGTAGCTCGGCCATCGAAGGCGGATCCAGCGAAATCTGGAAACCTGACGGCAGTCCCTGCTTTTGGCCTTTCTCAGACTCCAGGTCTGCTCGGGACAAGTGCTTTGATTGGATGGCGATGCGCACCCGGCTCGACGAGGGCCACAGACAGAAAAACCAGAACCAACATGGAATAAGCCAAATCTTACGCCTCCCATGGCTCCCGCAGGTGGTTCGATCTGGAGTGGAAACATGCCTTTCGTCACGTAACTTTAGGTCAATGGACCACGCTCGGCCAGCCCTCCACCCAGGGCCAGTCTGCAGGAAGGCATCCCTTGCGGAGATCGCAACGGCCAGCTCGGCTGGGACGATGTGCCGGGGGCGAGTACGCCTTGCTCAGCCCGTGTTTCTCAATCCCGCCGAGATGCCGCTGATGGTGGCCGCAATCGCCCGGTTCACCTCCGGTGTGTCCTCGCCCGCGCGCTTGCGCCGCAGCATGTCCACCTGGATCAGGTGCATGGGATCGACATACGGATTGCGCAGCTTGATGGACCGCGCCAGAACCTGATTCTTTTCGAGCAGCTCGGTCTGCCGTGTAACGGCAAGCACTGTGCTCACCGTGCGGTGAAACTCCGCCTCGAACATGGCATAGACGCGCTCGCGCAGCTTCGCATCCTCCACCAGCGAGGAGTAGAGCCGCGCAGTAGCCCGGTCCACCTTGCCCAGCGCCATCTCCACGTTGCGCAACAGATCAATGAAGAGCGGAAACTCGCGCGCCATGGTCTGAAGCAACTCCAGTGCGCCCGTCCGCTCAATGTACTCGGCCAGCGCAATGCCCACACCAAACCACGCGGGCACCAGCAGCCGCGACTGCGTCCAGCCAAAGACCCAGGGAATGGCACGCAGGTCGGCAATATTCGGCGAGGCTTTGCGCCGCGAGGGTCGTGAGCCGATCTTGGCGTTTTCCAGCTCGCTCACCGGGGTGGACTGCTCAAAGTACGTGATGACGTCCGGGTTTTCCAGGATGTTCCTGCGATAGAACTCGAAGGAGATCGCGGAGAGTTCGTTGAGCGCGGCTTCCCACTCCGGCTTCAGGATGCCGGTGAAGTGTCCCTGGGGATCGCGGGCATTGGGACGCGCCAGTGCGTCGAGCGAAGCGGCAATCATCAGCTCCAGGTTGCGCTCGGCCAGCACCTCGTCGGCATATTTGAAGTTCAGCACTTCGCCTTGCTCGGTGATGCGGAGGTGGCCCTCGAAGGAGTCCATGGGCTGGGCAAAGATGGCGCGATGGGTGGGCCCGCCGCCGCGGCCCACCGTGCCGCCGCGGCCATGGAAGAGCCGCAGCTTGACGCCGCACTCGCGCGCGACGGTGTGCAGGTCGCGATGCGCGCGGAAAATCTCCCACGTGCTGGTCAACATGCCGCCGTCCTTGTTGGAATCCGAGTAGCCGAGCATGACCTCCTGCCAGTTGTCCCAGCTTGCCAGCAGCTTGCGATAGTCGGGGCGGCTCCACAGCTCGCGGCAAACGGCCGGCGCATTGCGCAGATCTTCGATGGATTCGAAGAGCGGAACGGGCATCAGACCCGGATCTCGCCCGGAACCTTCGACGCGCACCCCGCCCAATCGTGCCAGCCGCACGACCGCCAGCACATCCTCCACTGCGGCGGCGCCGGAGATGACGTAATGACGAATTGTCTCGGGCGCGCAGCCGTTCTTGATCTCCGATACAACGCGAAATGTCTCCAGCACTGAAGCCGTGTCTGCAGACAACTCGCCGGGGAGCGCCGGGGCGATTGTGTCCGCCACAGCCTCTTGCAGTGCGGCCGCATGCACGCGCGCGTGTTGGCGGATATCCAGGGTATGCAGGTGCAGGCCAAAGGTGCGCACCTGCAGAATGAGCGGATCAATCAGCGTGCGCGCAATGCGGGCGCCGCCATGGGCCGTCAGCGAGCTGCGCAACAGCTCAAGGTCGTCGAGGAATTCACCGACCGTGCTGTACGGCGGCAACGCCTGCGTCAGCTTGTCCTGGCCCTGCGCAAGGGTGTAGGCCATGACGGGCAGGCGCGCCGGCGAAGGCTCCGGACGCTCCAGGGTGCGCTGCACGCGAGCCTTCAGGCAGATCACAAAGCGCCGATAGTACTCGAACTCATATTGCGCGCCAAAGACCTGCGCTTCGGGCGTGTGCACCTGCTTCACATAGGCGTCCAGCCGCTCTACCAGGGCTGCACTGACGGGCCGCTGCTGGGCGCTGGTGGTCAGCAGATCCATGACCGCGTTCAATCGCCGCTGGTAGTAGAGGAGAAGATGGCCGCGCGCCAGTTGAATCGCGTCGCGCGTCACCTCAGGCGTCACAAAGGGATTGCCGTCCCGGTCACCGCCGATCCACGAGCCGAAGCGCAGCACCTGCGGCAGCTCATGCGGTTCCAGCTCAAGCCCGTACGATGCACGCAACGCCTCGGCAATCTCACGATAGAGCGAGGGCAGCGTGGCAAAGATGGAGACGTCGTAGTAGTCGAGCCCCATCTTGATCTCGTCATAGACCGTAGGCCGGCGCGAGCGCACTTCATCGGTCTGCCACAGGCTGGTGATCTCCGCCAGCACCATCTCTTCGAGCTGCGCCAGATCCTGCTCCGGAATAGGGATGCGGTCCAGCGTCGCAAGGAACTCGCCGATGCGGCGGCGCTTGGACATGACCGAGCGGCGCGCCACCTCAGTGGGATGAGCGGTAAACACAGGCACGATGAGAACACGACGCAGCCAGTCCATGGCCTCATCCTCGGAGACTCCGACGCGGCGCATCTCCGCCAGCGTGCCCGCGAGGGAGCCGCGCTGGCGGCCGGCTTCACCGCTGAGTTGCAGAGCGATGCGGCGACGCTTGCGGTGGTTGGTCTCTGCCAGATTAATCAGCTCAAAGTAAAACGCAAAGGCGCGCGTGAGCAGAATGGCGCGCTCAATGGGGAGCGAGTGGACCAGCTCGAGCGCCTTCGATCCATGCTGGGCGGCCTCTTCCGCGTTGCCGCGGGCTTCCGCATCGCGGCGGCGAATGGTGCCCTGCCGCAACGCTTCCACGTGCTGATAAAGATCGTCGCCGGCCTGCTCGCGCAGAACTTCGCCAAGCAGAGTGCCAAGGGATCGCACATCGCGACGCAGGGGAGCTTCCTTGAGGTCGCCGGAGCGGGCTTCAAGCTCGGCAAGTCGCTGCGACCAGCTTTCGGGATTCCACAGAAGGGCCATATTGTCTTGATTATCCACGATGGGCTGTGATCGCGGTCTCAGGATGGAGGCTGGGCTGGATCGTTACCGGTGGACTTCTTCATCGCTTGAGGTCATCAACTAGGGGCGGCATTGTCGGTATCACCCAGACTGCCGTTGCTTGAAGGCCTTCTGAAATCTTTTTGTTGTTTTTTGTTCCGTAAACGATGCCGTGTGAAAGGTTGCCCGGAAGGGGGTCGCGAATGACAGCTTGATTGAGTTTTCTTGCATCTCCGGCCGTGATGCTCACTAGAGAATATGCTGCTTTGTCGTAACCACGGAGACAGGCTTCGGGAGTGCATCCCTGCATTTTCAAGACTGACTCAATGTTGACCGAGAGCTCCTTAGCTCGGAAGACCCCTGACGAAACCCTAGTGTAGTGCGTCATGCAGATTGACCGTTATGCAGGGCCGCGCGAGCGCGCTTGACGTTCTCCAGGATGTCGGCGGCCTTGGCGGTCCAGAT
>JAJZGF010000015.1 GCA_021805025.1 Acidobacteriota bacterium | reverse complement strand
ATCACAGCATCACGGCCCTGGTCCCCGACACCGGCACGGGACTGGAGATCCATTTCTCCTATTGAAGCCAAAACCTCTCCGAAGATGGAAGGCCGCAGACCGCCGAAAAGGCAGTCTGTGTCCTTCCCGTTCCAATCTTCACGAGGTCACCGTCCTTGTTCTCCCGCTGCGGTTACAGCTCAAGACTGCCCGGCAAACTGATACCCTAGATTCATGAAGTTTGGGGTTATTGTCTTTCCTGGTTCCAACTGCGACCATGACACCTACAACGTGATCGCTGAGATCGCCCGCCAGCCCGTCAGTTTTCTCTGGCATGACTCGGAGGATCTGGCTGGCGTCGATGCCGTCCTGGTTCCGGGCGGCTTTGCCTACGGCGACTATCTGCGCACGGGCGCCATCGCGCGCTTTTCGCCTGTCATGCAGGCCGTCAAGAAGTTTGCGGATGGTGGCGGGCTTGTCCTCGGCATCTGTAACGGCTTTCAGATTCTCACCGAGTCGGGCCTGCTGCCCGGCGCGCTGATGCGCAATGCCGGCCTCAAATACATCTGCAAGCAGGTCCACGTCCGCGTTGAGACCGCGAACAGCCCGTTTACCAATCAGCTCAGCAAAGGCGATGTCCTGCAGATTCCCATCGGCCACATGGAAGGCAACTACTTTTGCACCCCCGAAGAGCTCGATCTCCTGCAGGCGGAAGACCGAATCGCTTTTCGATATTCCACGGCTTCCGGAGAAATCACATCTGAAGCTAACCCCAACGGATCGCTCAGCAATATCGCAGGCATCCTCAGTGACAAGCGCAACGTGCTGGGTATGATGCCGCATCCCGACCGGTCCAGTGAAAAGCTGCTGGGCTCGGCAGATGGGTGGAAGATTTTTAGCTCGATGATCGAGGCCATGGCCGCTCGTTGACTATTTTGAGGTGCTGGAGAGCACACGCCCATGATCGATATTCATACGCATCTCCTGTACGGCGTAGACGATGGGGCAGAAGATCTGGAAACGGCCGTAGCGATGGCGCGGGATGCGGCAGACGAAGGCGTCACCCATATCGTCTGCACACCGCATGCAAGTGAGGCATTTCCCTACCAGTTTGAAGTGAACGTTCAACGTCTCGCCGAAATGCGGGAATGTCTGAGCGATGTAGTCGAACTCAGCCTGGGCTGCGACTTTCACATGAGCGCCGCGAACATTCTTGACGCCGTGGAACACCCCCCGCGCTACTCCATCAACGGCAAGGGGTATCTGCTGATCGAGTTTCCGGACCTCGCCATCCCACCGCAACTGACTGACGCGATGCACAACCTGCAACTTGCCGGGTACACGCTCATCATCACCCACCCGGAGCGCAACCCGGTGCTGCAGCGCAAGCCCGAAATGCTGGCTGGCTGGATCAAGCAAGGCCATCTGGTTCAGGTCACATCGGCAGCCCTGTACGGCCGGTTTGGCGCCGTCGCAAAGGACTTTGCCAATGCACTGCTAGACCGCAACTGGATTCACTTTCTGGCCAGTGACGCACACCACCCTGGCTGGCGTCCGCTTCACCTGCGCAAAGGGTTTGACTATGTGGCGAACCGGGCCGGCGCAGAGACGGCACAGCGTCTCTACATCACCAACCCCAAGGCCGCAATTCAAGGTGCGGATTGGCCGGCCCAGCCAGAACCGTCCGGCTTGCGGGAGGATATACCCTTGGCATTCAACGCTGGAAGCAACACGAAACGCAGCCTATTGAGCCGCATTTTTTCACGGTAGACCGTTCTGCGCGCGTTTCAATCTAGAGACCCAACCCGCCATCCACAACCAGGATTTGCCCGGTTACAAAGCTGGTTCCTGCGGCGAACCAGAGCACCGCATTGGCCACGTCTTCCGTGCTCCCATTGCGACCCGCCGGCGTCTTCGCAGCAAAGTGTGCCGCATCGCTCGCGGCCTCGTTGCCCGCCTCAATCCACCCCGGCGCCACGCAGTTCACCGTCACCTCCGGGGCAAAGGCCTTCGCCATCGCCTGCGTCAGCATGTGCAGCGCGGCCTTTGACGCACAATAGTGCCCGTGCCCCGCCCACGCATGCAGGCCGCCCAGTGATCCAATGTTCACGATGCGACCCCGCGCGGCGCGAAGATGCGGTAGAGCTTCACGCGCCACGAGAAACGGCCCGCGTGCATTGGTCTCGAAAACTGCATCCCACTGCTCCAGCGTCAACTGGTCCAGTGGCGCAGTTTCAAAAATCGCCGCATTGTTCACCAGAATGTCGATGCGACCATGCAACGCAACCGCAGCTTCCACCGCAGCACGCACGGAGGACTCTACGCGCACATCACACGGCACCGCCTGGGCTGCGCGTCCCAATTTCTCAATATCCTGAATGGTTCTGGCAGCATCCGCCTCAGAGTGGCGAAAGGTGATCGTCACGTCTGCGCCGGCATCTGCGAGTGCACGTGCGATCTGCCCGCCGATCCGCCGCGCGCCGCCCGTCACCAGCGCCGCTTTCCCGCTGAGTGTCTGCGTCGATTGCTGAAAGCCGCGCAACGATCTGCTCAAATGGGGGCTGTCTCTCTCCAGCAGCGCTATTTTGGCTGAGACTGGCTTGCTTCCGGCTTCGACGTATCCGACTTCGCGGATCCGGAGCCGTCCTTCGTTGTCCCGGCAGCGCTGGTGTCATGCAACTCGTAGATCGAATACTGCTGGCCGGGGCGCTTTAGCTTCACCTCGATCGCCATCGTCGCCTTGTCTACCTTGTACTGCTCGCCATAGGTTTGGAAGCCTTTGGCGATCACCTGCAGCAGCACCTTGGAGCCCGTCGGCAACACATCGATCATCGTCTTGCCATCTTCATTCGTCTTCAGCTCCATGTTTCCCTTGTCGCCGATCAGTTGGAAGATGACGGCTGCGTTTTCAATCGGTTTGCCATCCTCATTGCGCAGAATTGTCACGTCCAGCCGGGAAGTCGGCGGCGGCGCCTTGTACTTCCTTCCGCGATGATCTGTTGTCTGGGCGGTCAACGAACCCACGCTCAAAACGCAGAGCGTGACGAAGACGAGAAATGCGAATCTGGAAACGGAGCGCCGTTGCATATCCTTATTTTACCCCTCTGCCGGATAGAAAACGAGAGGCAAACCCGCCATGAAAGCAGCAGTCCTGTCCGTGAATGGTCCCCGGCATGGGTTTTCGGCGTCATCCGTTCCTCGCCATACCGGAAACAGGTAAACTAGCGAAGAGGTCGTTATGCCGGATATTCAGCGCAGAAAGACGGGTACCGTCAAAATTGGGCAGGTTCGTGTAGGCTGGGAGGTCCCGGTCGTCGTGCAGTCGATGACCAACACCGATACCGCGGACGTCACCGGCACCATTGAACAGGTTGCGGCCCTGGCGCTGGCCGGGTCAGAGATTGTCCGCGTCACAGTGAACAATGAAGAGGCTGCAGCCGCTGTTCCTCATATTGTCGAGGGACTTGAGAAGCGCGGCCTGCGTGTGCCCATCGTCGGTGACTTCCACTACAACGGGCATCTTCTGCTAAAGAAGTATCCCGCCACGGCGCGGGCACTGGCCAAGTACCGCATCAATCCCGGCAACGCATCCATCGGTAAGAAGGATAACGATAATTTTCAGGTCATGGTGGAGTGTGCGGCGGAAAACCAAAAGCCGGTGCGCATCGGTGTCAACTGGGGTTCGCTGGACCAGGCCCTGCTCACCCGCATGATGGACGAGAACAGTAAGAAGCCCGAACCCCTGCCTGCCCGCGAAGTGATGATGGAAGCGATGGTCGTCAGCGCCATCGAATCGGCCAAAGCCGCCGAGCACTTTGGCCTGGGCCACGACATGATCATCCTCTCCGCCAAGGTCTCCGGCGTCCGAGACCTCATCGACGTCTACACCAATCTGGCAGCTCGCTGCGACTACCCGCTGCACCTGGGACTGACCGAAGCCGGCATGGGTTCCAAGGGCCTCATCGCCTCCACCGCTGGCCTTGCGCCGCTGCTGCTCGCGGGTATCGGAGATACCATCCGCGTCAGCCTGACCCCCAAGCCCGGCGGCGACCGTACTGAAGAAGTGCAGGCCGCGCAGCAGATTCTGCAGTCGCTCTCAATCCGCAGCTTTATGCCACAGGTGACGAGTTGCCCCGGCTGCGGCCGCACTACGAGCACTTACTTCCAGGAGCTGGCCGAGCAGATTCAGGGCTATCTGCGCACTTCCATGCCCGAGTGGCGCAGGAAATACCCCGGCGTGGAAGAGCTGAAACTTGCCGTGATGGGCTGCGTCGTCAATGGTCCTGGCGAATCCAAACACGCCAACCTCGGCATCAGCCTGCCCGGCACATTTGAGGAGCCCAAAGCCCCGGTTTACGTGGACGGAAAGCTCTACACCACCCTGCGCGGAGACACCATTGTGGCGGAGTTCAAGCAGATTCTGGACCGGTATGTGGAGAGCCACTATGGCCAGAGCGCAAAGGGCAAAGAACTGGTCGGAGCACGGTGACACATTGGCGGGCCTTTCAGAGAGATAGCAGTCTTAAGTAACCTTCTGTGCTGAAGTTTTCAGCATAGACTGGTTACAACTCTCCAGAGAAGGCAACCCGTGCGGCGATTCGCGCTCTTACTCTGCATGTATCCCGCGATGGCTTTTGCTGGCCACGGCAAATCTTGCGTCCCGCCCGACCAGGCGGGCAGATTCCTCCATAAAGATGTATGCATTACCGCGCACATCTACGACGTGGTGGAGCTACCCGACGGGACTCGCTACCTCGACGTCTGCTCCCCTGATACGCCGGACCAGCACTGCGTCTTTACGATCATCAATCCCTGGCAGGACCGTGAAGAGGTTGGTGAGCTGCGCCAGTATCGCAATCTGGACGTGAACATCCGCGGCATCGTCGAGCCGATGCGCGGGCGCGCAGGCATGATCCTGAACCACGCGCGGCAGTTCAACGGAGGCCCGCCCAGATTCAGGCCCAATCCCCTGCTGCTGCATGGATTTACCGGCGACCAGGCCCGGCCTCCCATGCGCGATCCCAATCTGCACTCGTCCGGCAGTCACCGCTCCTTCATGAGCACGCAGAATCGTGAACCCACAAGCGCGAATCCTCAGCCGACGAAGTAATCGCCTCACCATCCACGACCCGCATGACGCCGCAATTCGCCAAGCGGGTAGCGCGTACCACGCCACTCCACGCCGCCCCGGGCCAGAGCCAGAAACATCGACCGCACAAACGCAAAAGCCACAAGTACCGCGGCCGGCGCAAAGAAGACCGCATGCCAGGGCGCAACCTGGGTCGCGCGGCGGTTGGCCTGGTAGACCAGCCCCATCGCAGCGTAAGTCACAAGGCCGGCCGGCAACGTCCAACCGCCCGCCGCGATTGCAGCCAATGGCAGAACAGCCTGCAACACAATGCCGAGGCACGCCAGCAGCGTGAGTCCCACGCGGTAGCGGTAAACGGCAAAGCCATTCTTCTCCGCCAGCCGCACCACCGCCAGTGCGCCTTCAATCCAGCGGATGCGCACCAGATCAGGCCCCAGCACGACCTGCTGCGCAAAGCCTGCACGCTTCACCTTCCACCCCAGTCGCAGATCATCCAGCACCTCCATGCGCAGCGATTCAAAGCCGCCCATCTGCGTGTATACCTCGCGCCGGATGAGGTTGAATCCGCCCACGCCGATAAAATCCTTCGCCTTCGGGTCCGCCACACGCCACAGCCGAATAGTCCACTGCGAAAGCACCTGCATAGCTGCGAGCATGGCCCGCTCGCCCGTGGATTTCAAAATTAATGTGGGCACTAGAATCAGGTGATCCGCCGCGCTCGCCAGCGCCTGACGCAAGGCCAGTGCCAACGCCCGCGGCTCAAACAGCACATCCCCATCGGTAAACAAGAGCCACGGTGCTTTGGCCTGCTGCGCGGCAAGGGACATGGCGTGGGGCTTGCCCAGCCAGCTCGCGGGCAATGCACGAATGTGCATCACCTCCAGCGTATGCCTGCCGCCGGATGCAGCGTTGACCGCCGCAAGGTTGTCCATACGCTGACCGGTGCGGTCTGTGGATCGATCGTCCACCGCAATCACCTGCACCCGCAGACCCGTCGATGCCAGCAGAGAGCGCAGCGTTGCCTCAATGGTTGCCTCTTCGTTGCATGCCGGAACGATGACGGTGATCTGTGGGCTTGCAGAGGCAGGCATGGGCGGCAGCGACGCGTCGGTTTCGGTCAGGACGGGCAGGCGCGCCATCCCACGCAAAGCAGAGACGGCCTGCCGGCACCATGCAAAGGCTAATGCCCAGGTCACAAAGTCAAACACATCTGCCGCTGTGCCCACTGGAGTCATAGCGCCAGTATCGCCGATTGCAGAGCTGTCAGAGCCTTGCTGCCCGTCTTCACTTCGTAGCGATCAAGCGGGTGCATCCGGGAGCGGTTGCAACCGCGGCGCAAACCGCGCACCCGACCACAAAATGACGCAGGAAACGACCAGCGAAATCAGCGTCACGCCCAGCCCCAGCCGCAGTGTCGAGTGATCCGAAACAGCCCCGATAATCTGCGGCGAAAACGTGTCGCCGAAGAAGTGAATGCAAAACAGATTGATCGACACCGCCGTCGCGCGCACGGGCGCGGAAACCGAATTCAGAATCGCTGCGTTGAGCGGCCCCGTATTCAGAAAGAGAAAGAACTCCGCCACAAAGAGCGCGGGCACGGTCCAGTGGGGCGGCCCAAAGAAGACCATGATTCCCCAGGGCAGCGTGAGCGCGACGCTCCAGAAAGAAAGCAGGTAAAGTGCGCGATCGTTGGTGCGCAGCCATATCTGGGCCAGCCAGCCGCCGATGAGCGTACCGGCAATGCCGTCCACCACGGTTATCGCTCCGACCATCGTGCCGGCCGAGGCCACTGAGAGGCCCGCATCACGGTGGAGAAATGTCGGCACCCACGCCGAGATACCGCCCATGGCAAAGGTCAGCGTGGCCAGGCCAAAAGTCGCGGTCAAAAACGCCGGGTTGCGCAGGACTCCCAGCACGGTCGCGCGATTCATCGTAGGCGCCAGGCGGTCACTGGAACCCCGCTCCGGCTCGCGGCCCAGCCAGCCGTAAAGCGCGGCCGCAACGAGCCCGGGAATTGCACACAGAAAGAACGGCGCGCGCCAGCCGAAGACCGAGCCCAACTGTCCCCCGGCCACATAACCGAGCGCCGCGCCTACGGGAATCGCCAGATAAAACACCGAAAGTACCCGGTTGCGGTCGCGCTCAGGATAGAAATCGGCCAGCACGGCAGGAGCAAAGATGCCGAAAGTCGCCTCGCCCACGCCCACCAATGCGTGGCGAAAATAAAGGGTCCAATAGCTGTGGACCCACGCGGTCGCCAGCGTGGCAAGGCTCCAGAGCACCACGCCGCCAATAATCATCGGCTTGCGCGGGAACCTGTCCCCAAGCCAGCCGGTCAACGGCGCCACCAGCATGTAGGTCACAAAAAGCGCAGTCGTCAGCGCTCCCATCTGATGATCGGTCGCATGAAATTCACGCTGGATCAGCGGCTGCGCGCCCGGCAGGATATAGCGGTCAACATAATTCAAAAGGTTGAGCCCCAGCAGCAGCGCCAGGGTTCCCAGAGCGGGCGTCGCAAGGTCACGCGTAGCTGGAACCGGCTTGATCAATTCGGTCTGATCCTGATGAATGCAATGCAACGATTCAGGGATATCACACCCTGCCGCCATCTTCTGCCGCGCCGCGCTGCGTCAGGGCGTGGGCCGGGGCCAGCGTGCCTCCACCGTCGTGGCGATGCCGCCGCGCGGACGGAACTCACCGCGCACCACAGCCCAGACCGGATCACACGCCTTCACGACGTCTTCCAGTACCTGGTTCACGATATTTTCCTGAAATATCCCAAGATTGCGGTAACTGAATAGGTACTCCTTCAACGATTTCAGTTCTAAGCACCGTTCGCGCGGCATGTAGCGAATCTTCAAAATACCAAAGTCAGGAAGCCCGGTCTTGGGGCAAACCGAAGTCAGTTCGGGATCATCAATCACGATCTCGTAGCCTGGAAACTGATTCTGCCACGTTTCAATGGCGGGAAAGGCAAAGTCCAGGCCGGCCTTCGCGTGGTCGTCGGTATACCGGGGTTGTTGTGCCATGGCCCCATTGTACGAGCCTGACGAATCTCTCATCCACACAACATGCGTGTCGGATTTTCCTGATACCTCGGAAGATGTTTTGAGTCCTATATACTGACTCAGGTTAATCGAATGGCTGAAGCAAGAAAGCAAATGGACAGGCGCTGGCTTTGGCTCGGTGCCGGAGTCGTGCTTGTGGGCGTGTTCTTGTCCGTCCGCAGCCTCACCAGGGAACGCCTTACGGTGCGTGTGGCCGAAGCTGACCGCCAATCTCTGGCCAGCACCGTCAGCACAAACGGGCGCGTCGAGCCGCGCATCAACTACGAGATCCATAGCCCTCTTGCGACCACGGTCAAAGCTGTGTATGTGCAGCCCGGTGACACAGTGCCGGCCGGCAAACTCCTCATGCAGCTCGATGACATTGACGCGAAGGCACGCGTGGCCACAGCGGAGAGCGCCGAGAAGACCGCCGAGGCCGAGTTTGAAGCCGCCAACAACAATGGCACATTGGAGCAGCGTCAGGCGGCCGCGGCGGACCTCGCGCGCAGTACGATCGACCGCAACCAGGCACAGCACAACCTTGACGCGCTCATCAAGCTCGCGGCCAGCGGTGCAGCTTCTGAGAGCGAGGTGCAGTCCGCGCGTCAGCGCCTTTTGTCCGCCCAGACGAGCCTTGACGCGGCTCAACAAGCTGTCCGGAGCCGATACTCGACAACAGATATTGCGCGCGCAAAAGCATCCGTCGAAGATGCCCAGTCAAATCTCGCCGCTGCCCGTCAGGTGCTTGGAGAAACAAATGTCGTCGCTCCCATTCGCGGAACAGTTTATACAGTCAACGCGGGACGCACGGAGTTTGTTGAGCAAGGCGCGTTACTGCTCCAGATCGCCGATCTGCACCAGGAGCGCGTGAGGGCATATTTCGACGAGCCGGAAATTGGCCTCCTTGCCGTGGGTCAACCAATCGTCATCCGGTGGGATGCCAAACCGGACAAGGTCTGGCGCGGCCATATTGAGCGCACCCCTATCACTGTCATCACATACGGGACCCGCACCGTCGGAGAAGTTTTGATTGCCATTGACGGGCCGGACGGCGGCCTGCTGCCCGACACGAACGTGACAGTAACGGTCACGACATCCAGCCAGACAAACGTCCTGAGCATCCCTCGAGAAGCACTCTTTTCCCAGGGCGGCAAGCCTTATGTCTTCAAGGTTGAGCACAATGAACTGGTCAAGACACCTGTCGTTACAGGAACCCCGAATCTGACGCAAGTAGCTATCATCTCGGGACTGAACGAAGGCGATGCGGTCGCCATGGGCAGCACCTCAGGTCAGCCTCTGCAGGAGGGCCTCCCAATCAAGGTCGTCCAATGAGGCGGGCATGCGCACACATCGCACTGGCGGTCCTCATACTGACCGTGGCTTCTGCACAGTCTGAGCAGGCCTCGCTTGCTCAGGCCAACGCCGCACTGCAGGCCGGCCAGGCAGATCGCGCGCTTGCAATCCTCGCGTCCATGCCTTCTTCTGCTGAAAGTCATAACCTCCGCTGCCGAGTCTTCTTCACCCTGGAACAGTGGGCAACCGCAGCGGAAGAGTGCGAGCAGGCCGTTCGGCTGGACCCCAACAGTTCGCTTGACCACATGTGGCTTGGACGGACTTTGGGAGAGAAGGCTGGTCGCGCATCGTTCCTCAGCGCCTATTCCCTTGCCAAGCGCGTGCGGGGGGAGTTTGAGATAGCCGTGCGCCTTAACCCGCGCAGTGCCGAGGCGCTTGCGGACCTGGGCGAGTTCTACTATGACGCTCCTGGAATTGTCGGCGGAGGCGAAGACAAGGCTTACAGAATCGCCGACCAACTGGACAAGGTCTCCCCTTCAAGAGCGTATGAACTGCGCGGCCGCATCGCGGAAAAGCGCAAGGATTTCGATACCGCTGAGCGGGAGTTCAAGCAGGCTGTCTCGGTCGACCCGCATCCGGCCTTCCCGTGGACCACTCTGGCGAGCTTTTACCATCGCAGAAGCCGCTGGAGCGATATGGATGCAGCGCTGAAGAACGTACTGAAAGCGTCCGAGCACGATCATCACGCCGGCGTCGCGCTCTATGACGGAGCCTCCGTGCTCATCGCCGCAAAACGGAACCCGGAGCTTGCTGTCAGGATGCTGGAGGAATACATCGCAGAACCCTTCAAATCAGAAGAGGCTCCGGCTTTTGCCGCTTTCACCAGGCTGGCCCGGCTTAAGGCCCAGCTTGGTGATTTGCCTGAGGCGCGACGAGACCGCGGCGAAGCACTCAAGCTGGCTCATGCGTATCAACCCGCACTGGACTTGAATCTTTGAACGCACCCACCTCAATGCGGATACCCTGCCATGCACGCAGGCTCGGGCCAGGCGCACTCCTGGCCGCACTGCTTGCTGCGGCCGCGCCCCTGTACGGCCAGGTTTCGCTCATCACTGTAGTTGATCTTGCACAGCGCAACAGCACTCCGGTCCGAATCGCGCAAGCCGACGTGGCAAAGGCAACGGCGATCCTGGCTGAGAACAAGAACGCGGTGATTCCCTCGCTCCTGTTCAGCACCGGGCTGCCGGCATTTCCGGAAACCGGCTTTACAGGCACGCCACCTTCTATCTGGAGCGCTACGGTGCAGTCCCAGGTCTTCAGCATTCCACAAAAGCGCTATCTCGACGCAGCGCGCTTTGGACTGGAAGCCGCTGCGGCAAGCCTGAAAGATGCCCGTGAGCAAGTTGCGCTTGATGCCTCTTCGAACTACATCGAACTCGACACCGTCAACCAGGACTTGCAGGCCGCGCATCAGCAGGAGGACTATGCAGCGCGGCTGGTGGCCATTGAGCAGGAACGCACAGAGGCGGGAGTCGACCCGTTCAGTGCACTGCTTGAGGCGCAGTTGCAGGCCGCGCAGGTGAAGCTGAGGCGCCAGCAGTTGGAAGCCCGCGCCTCCACCCTGGCCGAGCAGCTCGCAGTGCTCACCGGCCTTCCGGCGGAGGCCATTACGACTGAACACGCCAGCATTCCTGAGGTTCCGCAGATCAAAGCCGACGCCTCGCAGCGCTACGCGGGAGGCGTAGATGCCGCGCAGATGCTGGCCCGCTCCAAGCAGTTGGTGGCCAAGGGCGACGAAGAGGCAAACTATATGCCCCAGCTCAGTTTCATTGCGCAGTACAACCGCAATACCACACTGCTCAACGACGTGAATTCTTTCTTTGCCAAATCCCTCCCGGCAAACAATTTCAGTTCCGGAATCCAGATTGCGGTTCCGCTCTTTGACCTAGTCCATCGGGCCAAGTCCCATGAAACTGCCGCAGACGCGCTGCGTGCCACGGTAGAGGCCGAACAGGCAAGAAAGCAGAATGACATTCAGATCGTCCAGCTGACCGGCAGCCTGCGGGAGTTGGATACGCTGGCACAGATCGCCAGTCTCAAGCAGCAGATTGCAAAGGAGCAACTGCGGTCGGTTCTGGCCCAATTAGAGCTCGGCAACGGCCAGGGAAGTTCCGCTGAGGCTCCGCCGCAACTCAGCCCCAAGGCAGAGCAACTGTCCCGCATCGATGAACGCCAGAAGTACCAGGACTCTCTGGATGCCGGCCTCGATCTTGCCAAGGCGCGACTCAACCTGTTGAGGGCGCTTGGCCATATGCAGGACTGGCTCAATGAGTTACAAGGCAAGTAAACCCTGGATTCACGGTTTAGGCTCCCCAAAATCCTCGAAATGGTAGAATTAAGGGTGATGTCAACGCCTTTGAAAACACTGCTTCTGAACCCGCCGTCCTTTGAGAACTTTGATGGCGGAGCGAGTTCTCGCTGGCCCGCAACCCGCGAGATTGAGTCCTACTGGTATCCGGTCTGGCTCACCTACCCCGCCGGCCTGCTGGAGGGTTCGCGCCTGCTCGATGCCCCGCCCCACCACGTCTCGGCTGAAGAGACGATCAATATCTGCAAGGACTACGAGTTCCTTGTGCTCTTCACCTCCACCGTGGGCTGGGAGGGTGACCAGCGTCTCGCAGAAGCCATCAAGGCGGCCAATCCCTCTATTCGCATCGCCTTCGTTGGCCCGCCGGTCACCACCGATCCGGACCGCGCCTTGAATGAGTGTTCCGTGTTGGACTTCATCTGCCGCCGCGAGTTCGACTACTCGGTCGTCGAGTTTGCGCAGGGCAAGCCGCTCAACGAGATCCTCGGCATCAGCTACAAAAAGGACGGCAAGATCCTGCATAACCCCGACCGCCCGCAGATCGAAGACCTGGATGCGATGCCCTGGGCCACTAAGATCTACAAGCGCGACATGGACGTGACGCGTTACAACGTGCCCTTCCTGCTGCACCCCTACATCGCGCTTTACTCCACGCGCGGCTGCCCGGCGCAGTGCACCTTCTGCCTGTGGCCGCAGACGCTGAGCGGACATGCCTGGCGCAAGCGCTCCACAGACGATGTGGCCGCCGAATTGGCATGGGCGAAGCAGAACTTCCCTGAAGTGAAAGAGTTCTTCTTCGACGACGACACCTTCAACATTCAAAAGCAGCGCACGATTGAGTTGTGCGAAAAACTGAAACCGCTCGGCCTGACCTGGAGCTGCACCTCGCGCGTCACGACCGACTATGACACCCTCAAAGCCATGAAGGAAGCCGGCTGTCGCCTGCTCATCGTAGGCTTTGAATCCGGCGATCCGCAGATCCTTAAGAACATCAAAAAGGGCGCCACCGTCGAGCGCGCGCGTGCCTTTGCCAAGGACTGCCACGATCTGGGCCTGACCATCCACGGAGACTTCATCCTCGGTCTGCCCGGCGAAACCAAGGAGTCGATCCGCAACACGATCAACTTCGCCAAGTCGCTGGATGTAGAAACCATTCAGGTTTCCATTGCGCACGCCTATCCCGGCACCGAGTTTTACGACTTCGCCAAGGCCAACAACTTCATCACCAACGAACGCATGGAAGACGGCGGCGGCCACCAGATGGCGCATATCGAATATCCCGGCCTCCCGGTTGACTACGTGATGGAGATGGTGCATCGCTTCTACGACGAGTACTACTTCCGGCCCAAGGCGGCTTTTCGCGTTATCTGGAAGGCGGTCGTCAACCGCGATATTCCGCGCCTTTATGTCGAAGCCAAGGCATTCCTCAAGCTCCGCGCGCAGCGCAACAAGATGGTGAAAGAGGCGCGCAGCCACCGGGCAGATCCTCCAGCGCCAGTGGGCGCGGGCGCTTAGGGGCGCATACGCAGATTACATCGAGGGCGGCGCAATGCGTCCGCCCTCCTTTTCTTGTGGCTTTCGCAGAAGGACACGCAGTACAAGCATGGCGCATCACCATCTAACCCCGCGGCAATACCTGATCCTTGGACTGGTGGCCCTTTGTGCCCCATTGGGCGACACCTGCCTCTCGCGTGGCATGACCCTGCTGCCATCTATCTCGCTGGCCCATCCGGCTACGCTCATCAGCGCCGTCTTTACTCCATGGATCGCTATTGGAATTGCGCTCTTAATAGGCTTCTTCGCAAGCTATTTGACTGCGCTCTCGTGGGCCGATCTCACCTTTGTTCTTCCGGCGACTGCGTTCGGCAACGTGATCGTCGCCTTTCTCTCGCGCTTCTGGCTGCATGAGCCTATCTCCATCCAGCGCTGGGCAGGAATCGCACTCATCACGGTCGGCGTGAGCTTCGTCGCGAATGGGCCATCGTTGACGGAACAGCCCGCTGTGCAGTCCCGCAAGGATGAGCCACTCGCCGAAGGAATCGCCCAGGAGCAGTTGCGATGACGATTCTCCCGATCGCGTCTCGTCCAGGTCCGTGGGCCGAAACGGCGATGATAGCAGCCATCATCCTCAGTTCAACTACGGGAGAGGTGCTTACTGCCTCGGCGATGAAGTCCATCGGCGACCTCGACGAAATCCGCGCGCGAGCCGGGATAAAGGGCGCAATCCGCGCTGTCCTCACCTGTCCCAGGTTTTTTGCGGGTGTCGGCTTTCTTGCGCTGGCGTTCTTTGCCTTGCTTTTCGCGTTGAACCACATGGATCTGAGCCTGGTGGCTCCAGCCTCTGCTTCCCTTACCCTGGTCACCAACGCCATCGCGGCCAGGTTATTCCTGCATGAGAATGTGGACCGGCGACGCTGGACCGCCGCCGTGCTGGTTTGCATCGGCGTCTACTTCCTGGCCCATTAACCGCGGTCAGGAAGCCATTCCCAATCCCACCAGGTTCGCCGCGGCAATAATCACAAGCATCCCGGCCCACAAAAGCCGCAGCGGCCGGCCGCCAACCTCTTTCCACTCGCCCAGAGCCAGGCCAACCAGCCCGCCGCACAGCACGTAGATGCTCATGTGCAGCATCCAGTTCACATACGACAGCCGCTGCGGAATATTCGACGCGCCCCACGCGTAGAAGAAGAACTGCAGATACCACATGATTCCACCCGTTGCTGCCAGCATAGCATTCTTCAGGAGCAAAGGCTGCGGCTGGCTCAGGTCCGCGCGCAAAGACAGTCGCTTCAGCGTCGCCAATCGGATGAAACAGTAGCTCAGATTGATGATTGCCCCGCCGCCCATGATGCATACATAACTCGGCAATGCCGCATAGAGCGGACTCACGCCCAGGTGCAGCGCAGCCGCTTCCATCGGTTTGGCCGTGTCAATCGCAAACGACATGCCCGAAGAAAAAATTCCACACATGGCCGCCAACAGCAGACCAAGCCCCAGGTTGAACTCCTGAATCTCGCCCCTCAGTTGCATCTCCTTCTGATGCCCGGCATAAGAGACGATCGCCACACCCACCAGCGCCACCAGCACTCCGGCCACGGTCAGAAGTCCGCCCCGTGTCGTCACCAGCATCATGCCCTGTCCGTGCAGAAGAGGCGGCGCCAACGTACCCACAATCAGCGTTACGCCAATGGCCACGCCAATGCCAAGTGACATCCCGAGGTGACGCATCGTCAGCCCATAGCTCACATTACCCACCCCCCACATCGCGCCAAACAAGGCTACCTTCAGCAGCAGGTGCGGTCCCATCGACGCATAAAAGCCGTGAAAATCCGGCAGCAGATAAAGGCTCACGCTGATAGGCAGCAGAATCCAGGAAAATATCCCGGCCACGGCCCAGGTAGTTTCCCAGGACCACTTCTTCACTTTCTCAATTGGCGCGTAAAACGACGCAGCCATCGCTGCACCCATCACGTGCCAGCCAATCCCCGCAATGACTGACGCCATTCCTTCTCCTCAACTCCCTCACTTGACCTCAACCGAGAACGTGTAACTTCCGGCAGGCAGTTCAACCGATCCGTTCGCCACGCGCACCTGCCCACTCGCCAGGAGGGGAACGCCGTCCAGACTGTATCGTGCCGCATCTGCCGCACCCACATCCAGCCGCCCTGTTGTATTTGCCGGAATCGTCACATTCCACTCCGCCGTCGATCCCTTCAACGTCCACTTCGAACGAATCACACCATACTGCGACGGGTAACTGAAATCGACGCTACCCAGCCGCGCATCAAACACCGGATGCAGCACCACCGTATGGAAACCTGCGTCCAGGGGTGTCGCATCCACGCCCGCTGCGTAGCGATAAATCCAATCGGCCACCGCGCCGTACGCATAGTGGTTATAGGAGTTCATGCTAGGGTCGCTCTTCATCTGATCGCCGTTCCACCGCTCCCATGTCGTCGTGGCCCCATGTTCGATCAGATAACCCCACGACGGATACTGCGTGTTCATCAGCAGGTGATAGGCAAGCTCCGCGTGTCCGGTCTTCGTCAACTCCTCCAGCAGATACGGCGTCCCCAGAAAGCCCGTAGCCAGCAGTCCTCCATTGGCCTCGATTTTGTCTGCCAGCTTTTGCGCGGCAGCCGCGCGCAATTTCTCCGGCAGCAGATCCATGTGAAGCGCCAGTACATAGCCGGTCTGTGTGTCTCCGCCCTTGCTCTTGGCATTCGGATTGTTGATTTGGCCGAACGGCGAAGGACTATTGTCTGCCCCCGCCACAAACCCGTCTTCATGCACAAACTGCTTCTGAAACGCGGCGCGAATCTCTTCAAACAGCGCCGTATACTTCTGCTCATCCGCCCCGCGCCCGGTCGCCCGCGCCATTTCGCGCATCAGCGTCACGTCATAGGCCCAGTAGGCCGTCGCCACCAGCACCTGGTCCGTCCGTCCCTCCGGCGAGAGCCAGTCCCCAAACGGAATCCCCGAGTTCCTCCACAATCCGTCTGAATTTGTCTTCTCGATCTGGTCGAGATACCTCTCCATTCCAGCCCAGTTCTGCTCAATCACGCTCGTGTCGCCCGTCTGCAGCCACGAGGTCCACGGAATAATCACGCCTGCATCGCTCCAGCCTGCACCGTAGCCCGTGTTCTCGCTCGAGGTTCCCGGCGCATAAATGCCATAGAACGCCGTGTCCGCCTGCGTCCCGCGCATGTCCGCGCCAAACTTCCGCGTGAATGCCGTCAGGTCCATGTTGTAGCTGGCCGTCCGCCAAAAGACCTGCGCATCGGCCATCCAGCCCAGCCGCTCATCGCGCTGCGGACAATCGGTTGGGACGCCCACGAAGTTCGACCGCTGCCCCCACAGGATATTGCTCCACAGTTGATTGATCATCGAGCTGCCCGTCTTCAGCTCCGCCGTGAAGGGCGCATCGGTGTGCAGCACCAGCGCCGCCACTGCATCCTTCTCAGGCGCCGCGGGCAAACCCGTCAGCTCTGCATACCGGAAGCCATGAAACGTAAACTGCGGCGTGAACTCTTCCACGCCCTTGCCCGCCAGCGTGAATGTGTCCGTCGCCTTTGCCGTGCGCAGGTTCTCGGTATACAGCGTCCCGTCCTCATTCAGAATCTCCGCAAACCGCAGCCGCACCACGGTACCCGCCGGTCCGGCAACCCGCACCCGCTCAACGCCCGCAAGGTTCTGCCCAAAGTCGTACACGTATACACCCGGCCTGGGCTCCGACATGCGCACAGCGGACACCAGGCGCTCGACTCGAATCGGCGGAAACTCCTGCGCCTCAATCTTCACTGCGGCGGGTTCAACCGTCTGCGCGGGTTTCCATCCTGCCCCGCTGAAGCCCGCCGTGGCCCACTCCGGCTCAAGGCGCCGCGCATCCTGGCTTTCGCCGTCATACAGTTCCGCGTGCAGAATGTAGGATCGGCTCGCCTGCCAGTCCGCATCCGTCTGTACCCACTCCACGCTGCCGTCTTCGTGCTCAATCCGCAACTGCGCCCGCAGCGCCGGCGGCGTCACGCCATAGTTATTCGGCTGCTGAAACCACTCCAGAGGCGTCGCATACCAGCCCGGCGCCAGCAGCGCACCCAGCGCATTTTTACCTTGCTTCAGGAGTGCCGTCACATCATAGGTTTGATACAGCACCCGCTCGCGATAGTCCGTCCATCCAGGCGCCATCCGATCCTCACTCACAGGCTTACCGTTCAGGAACATCTCGTAAGCGCCCAGCGCCGTCGCATAGAGCCGCGCAGATTTTACCGGGATCTTCACCTCGAACTCATGCCGCAGCGCCTTCACCGAGTCAGGAATCCATGGATGCCCAAGAGGCTGGCTCATCGGTCCCGGTCCCTGCGTCCACTCCACCGCCGCCTTCCATCCCGCGTCATCGAAATCCTTTCCACACCAGCCATCTACTGGGTGCGCGGCTGTCTTCCAGGATGTATCGCTCGCAAAGGTTGCCACGGAGCCATCGGCGTACTCCACCACCAGAGTCGCGATCACCGGCGGAGCGTCTTCGGTGGCCATGCCATTCGGATTGGCCACATAATGCACCGTCTCGATCGCCAGAGAGTTCGCGCCCACTGCCAGCTTTCCGGCCACATCCGCGCGGACAAACTTCTTCGACGGCATCTGCTTCCACGCAGGCAGTGGATCGCCCGCCAGCACTTGCGCTCCGTTCACCCACGCGGATACTGTGTCCTGCCCCGTGGCATAGAGCAGGGCACGAAGCACCGGCTTCGTCACCGCCACCGATGCGCGATAGGCAAACCGTTGCTCGCTTCCCTTCTCCGCCGCCACCGCCTTCGCATCCGGGTTCGCAATCCAATGCGCAGGGGCATGGCGAACCGCGGCCTCTCCTGCCGTTTCATATCCAATCCATGCTGCACGCCATGCATCCTGCCGCAGCAGGCCCGTCTCCCACCAGGTCACATCGCTGGCTGCATAAGCCCTGTGCGCCGCGTCCCACACACGCACCCGCCAGAAGTACCGAGTGCTCGCCTTGAGCGCCGGACCGCTATACATCACGTTGAGCGACTGCGCCCTTTCCACGCGCCCGGAGTCCCACACATTGGCCTTGTTCTCCTGAAGCATCTCCGCAGTCGAAGCAACCTGCACCTCATACGCTGTCTGCCGAGCCCCGCGCGCGGCGTCCTGCAGTTGCCAGGAGAAGCGAGGCGTCGCATCATCCATGCCAAGCGGAGCCGTCAGATTGTCCACGCGAAGCGCCACCGGCCCTGCCGAACCGGCCGATTCCTGCGCCATCAGCGGCCACGACACAGCACCGATCAGCATCCCCAACAACACGCCGCACCCAGCTTTCATCTTCAACCCCTACCTTTTCGCGTCAAGAAAGAATTCCACTCATCCTGCGCCCTGTGCGTAGCACCCCGCAAGGCATGCCTCACGGCTCACCGCAAACTCCCATATTTACCAAATGAAATAATTTCCCAGCAGAAGAAACATATTGAAATGACTGGGTCCCTGTCAAAGACTTTCCTTGGGCATCCCTGCGACAGATCGTCCGTCGCTTCCCCGCAGGCAACCCGGGCAATGCCCTTTGCGCTATACACTCGTTGCATGGGCCTCAGCCTCTATGCTGCCACCACCAGCCAGGGCAAGCTGCGCGACTTTGCCGCCGCCGCTGCCGCACATTCGATTGAGGTTGCGTCGCTGCCTCGCCTCGGTAAAATACTTGCCCCTGAAGAGAACGGCCCAACATTTGCCGCCAACGCCACTCTCAAGGCCGTCTACTACTCGCGATATGCCCCTGGATCATTGGTTCTCGCCGACGACTCCGGCCTTGAAGTGGATGCGCTCGACGGCGCACCCGGCGTTCGCTCCGCGCGGTTTGCCGCCGACGCAGGCCTCACGGACTCTCCCGACGCCAATGACAACACTGACGTGTGGAACAATATGGTGCTGCTGCAACGCATGGCCGGAGTGCCCCCCGCCCAGCGCACCGCGCGCTACCGCTGCGTCCTGGTCGCAGCACGGGACGGTCAAACGCTTTACACCGCCGAAGGCGCAGTCGAGGGGCTGATCCTCGACGCACCGCGCGGAACCGGCGGCTTCGGCTATGACCCTCTCTTCTATCTGCCCGCTCTCGACCGATCCATGGCCGAACTCGATCTCGAAACCAAGCACGGCCTCAGCCATAGAGGACGCGCCTTCGCAGCTCTGCTAGCCCAGATGAAAATCTGACGGCTCAATTCAATGGATATTGACCTCGTCGCAAGCCCATCTCACCCCGCCTTGACGGTCACTCGCCGGGAACCCAATAATGCAATAGGAACAAAACATTTCTTTTCATCTGCGAATACGCACAAACTGCCTCGTTCCATAGCCTCCTAGGAGCTGCGACTTTCATGGCAACCGCTCAAAATCCTTCCACGCCCACCATGCGTCCGGGCGTTCAGCCGCTGCGCGCCGGCCAGGGAACCACCTTCCTCTGGCGCAAGCTGCATTCGCTGTTGGGCATCGTTCCCATCGGCGCTTTTCTCCTAGAGCACCTGCTCTCCAACTTTGAGGCGCTTAAGGGACCGGCCGCTTATGGAGCGCAGGTCAAGTTCCTTAACTCTCTGCCGCTGGTGCGCGTGCTGGAGTGGGTCTTCATCTTCCTGCCCATCCTTTATCACGGCCTCTACGGCGTCTACATCTGGCTCCGCGGCAAGTCCAATATCGTCTACTACCCCTGGGCCGGCAACTGGATGTACACCGCCCAGCGTTATACCGGCCTCATCGCCATCCTCTATATCGGCCAGCACGTTCTGCGCCAGCGCTTCATGGGCATCAGCCTGCCGGAAAATCCCGGCGCAGCATTCGCCAAGGTACAGCACGAATTGGCCAACCCCTGGATGCTTGCCGTCTACATCATCGCCATGATCGCCATCTGTTGGCACTTCGCCTACGGCATCTGGCTCTTCGCTGCCAAGTGGGGCATCACTCCCGGCACAACCGCTCGCAAGCGCTTCGGTTACATCTGCGCAGCTTTCGGTCTGGCCCTCGCCATCATGGGCCTGGCCAGCATCTGGGCTTTCGTCGGCCCCACCTACAGGAATGCGCCGGACATAGCGCCCCTCTCATACCTTGCCGCACCGGTGCATGCCGGATCGCATACCGTTTGAAACGCGGATGTCAGCCCGCAACGGGTCTCTGATCTCTGATCGCTGACCCCTGATCTCGGAAAGGGAATCTACTCCATGGCATCACCCAGAATCATTGTGGTTGGCGGAGGCTTGGCGGGTCTGGCGGCGGTTATCAAAATCGCTGAGGCCGGCGGCTCCGTGGACCTGTTCTCGATCGTTCCGGTCAAGCGCTCTCACTCCGTTTGCGCGCAGGGTGGCATCAACGCAGCAAAGGACCTGAAGGGCGAGGGCGACAGCACCGACAAGCACTTTGACGACACCATCTACGGCGGCGACTTCCTCGCCAACCAGACCCCCGTCAAGGCCATGTGCGAAGCAGCGCCCGGAATCATCGACCTTCTCGACCGGATGGGCGTGCCCTTCAACCGCACCCCTGAGGGCCTCCTCGACTTCCGGCGCTTCGGTGGCACACTCTATCAGCGCACCGCGTTCGCAGGCGCCACCACCGGCCAGCAACTCCTCTACGCTCTCGATGAGCAGGTCCGCCGTCACGAGGCCGAAGGCAAGGTGAAGAAATACGAGGGATGGGAGTTTCTTTCCGCCGTCCTCGACTCGAAGGGCGTGGCCCGCGGCATCACCGCCCTCGATTTGCGCACCATGGAACTCCGCTCCTTCCCCGCGGACGCCATCATCCTGGCTACGGGCGGCATCGGCGCCATCTTCGGCAAGAGCACCAACTCCGTCGTCTGCACCGGCTCTGCGCAGTCAGCCATCTTCCAGCAGGGCGCCTGGTATGCCAATGGCGAGTTCATCCAGGTCCACCCCACCGCCATTCCCGGTGAGGACAAGCTGCGCCTCATGTCGGAGTCGGCACGCGGAGAAGGCGGCCGCGTCTGGGTGCCACGCAAGCCCGGCGACAGCCGCCCCGCAAAGCAGATTCCCGAAGCCGAGCGATTCTATTTCCTGGAAGAGTGGTATCCCAAATACGGCAACCTCGTCCCCCGCGACATCGCCACGCGCGCCATTCACAGGGTGGTCTACCAGGAGGGCCTCGGCATCGACGGCCAGCCCATGGTCTACCTCGACCTCACCCACATTGACCGCGCCACCCTCGACCGCAAGCTCGGCGGCATCCTCGAGATTTACGAGAAGTTCGTCGGTGTTGACCCCCACGTCGAACCCATGAAGATCTTCCCCGGCATGCACTACACGATGGGCGGCATCTGGGTCGACTTTAACCAGATGACCAACATCCCCGGCATCTTCGCGGCCGGAGAGTGCGAATACCAGTACCACGGCGCCAACCGCCTCGGCGCAAACTCGCTCGTCAGTTGCATCTTCGGCGGATTCCATGCCGGTCCTAACGCCCTCAACTACGCAAAGAACCTGCCCGCACCCGAGGGCGACGGCGGTCACGCGGCCGAGTTGGCAAGACAGGCGGAGATCAACACCAGACTGATAAAAAACGAAGGCGGCGAAAACCCCTTCAAACTGTGGCGCGAGCTGGGCCAGATCATGACCGAACACGTCACCGTCATCCGTTTCAACAAGGGTTTGCAAAAGGCCGATGAGAAGATTGTCTCGCTCATCGAGCGCTACAAGCGCATCAACCTCAGCGACAAAAGCCAGTGGGCCAACACCAGCTTCGCCTTTGCGCGCCAGTTGAAGAATATGCTTGAGATCTCGCGGGTCGTTACGCTCGGCGCGCTCCAGCGCGACGAGTCCCGAGGCGCGCACTACAAGCCCGATTTCCCCGACCGCAACGACGAGAAGTTCCTCAAGACCACCAAGGCCAGCTACTCCGGCGACGTCGTCGGACCGCGCTTTGAGTTCGAAGAGGTCGACACCCAGTACATCAAGCCGCGCCCGCGCCGTTACGACGTGGCCAAATAGCTCAGGGGAGAACGATGGCAAACAAGACCGTGCAACTTGAAATCAAGCGTCAGGCCACCCCCGACGCGCCCGCCGTGTGGGAGAAGTTTGACCTCGAATGGCGCCCCGGCATGAACGTGACCAGCGCGTTGATGGAGATCGCTGCCAACCCGGTCACCGCCGACGGGCACTCCACCACACCGGTCACCTACGACTCCAACTGCCTTGAGGAGATCTGCGGCTCCTGCGCCATGCGCATCAACGGCAAAGCTCGCATGGCCTGCTCCGCATTGGTTGAGAATATCGAACAGCCCATCCGCATCGAGCCGCTCTCCAAGTTTCCGCTCGTGCGCGACCTGCAGGTCGACCGCTCCGTCCTCTTCGAAAACCTCAAGGCCGTTAAGGCGTGGGTCCCGATCGACGGCACCTACGATCTGGGCGCAGGCCCGCGCCTCTTTCCGCAGGATCAGGAAGTCAACTACCCGTTGTCGAACTGCATTTCCTGCACCTGTTGCATGGAGGTTTGCCCGCAGTTCAATGAGGAGACAGGGTTTGTCGGCGCAGCCACCATCGCCCAGGTCAGGCTCTTCAATAATCACCCCACCGGCAAGGTGCTCAAGGAAGAGCGTCTCCGTGCCCTGGCCGGCGACGGCGGAGTGCAGGAGTGCGGCTACGCGCAGAACTGCGTAGAGGTCTGCCCCAAGCAGCTTCCGCTCACCAATGCCATCTCCGACGTAAGCCGCGAAGTACTTCTCCAGAAGGCCAAGGACTTCCTGCGGGGGTAAACCGGCTTGATAACCGGCGCACTGTAGCCTAGTCTGGGCGGATGAAGATCGCAGCTGCCGCATTGTCTCTTGTATTCCTTCTCGCGCCCAGCGCGATCTTGGCGCAGGCCTCCAGCGCTGTGACTCAGACCAGTGGCCTTGTGCAGGTCGACGGTTCGCAGATCTACTACCAGGAGTGCGGTGCTGGGCCGGCCGCCGTCGTGCTCATGCACGATGGCGTTGTTGACTCGGCCGTTTGGGACGACGTTTGGCCCACCTTCTGCAAGCAATTCCACACCATCCGCTACGACAGGCGCGGCTACGGACGATCGCCGGCCACAAAGAAGCCCTACTATGAGGCCGACGATTTGGCGGCGCTTCTACTTGACCGCAGAGTGAGACACGCCGCACTGATCGCCGGTTCCCATGGCGGAAACGTCGCGCTCGATTTCACTCTACGCTACCCTGCGCAAGTGAGTGGTTTGGTTCTGATTGGTCCCGCCGCGGACGGGTTTCCCTACTCGGAAAACTTTATTTTGGCCCAGATTGCATTTCAGCAGGCAAAAGACCCTGTTGAAGTGCGCGTAAACAGTGACTACTTGATCGCACCCGGAAACCAGGCTGCGCGCGAACATCTGCGTGCCCTACTCAAAGCAGCGCCCCAGGACCATGCAAACAACGACATGCCTCTGCCCGAAAAATCTGTCTTTCCGTATGTGAAAGAAATTCGAGTACCGACGCTGATCCTTACCGGCTCTGCCGACATTGCCGACAATCAGGCGGTCGCCGGGGCGCTCGTAATGGCTATTCCCGGCGCGGCACGCACGGTAATTTCCGATACCGGCCATCTTCCGTATCTCGAAAAGCCCGCCGAATTCTCGTCAATTGTGATTGGTTTTTTGAAGAGGCATGACTTCTAGGTGCCGCCGTTTGACCCACCCGGTCCCACACTGAGGCAACCGAGTCGCAGCGTACTTACGAAGCATCACTTCTACATGCCTCCGTAGAAGCCCGCAATCCACCCCTGCAGCAGCGCCGGGAAGCACCCCAGCAGCACCACCGCGACCGCAATTAGCAGTAACACCGTAAGCGTCGTCGGATGCACGGTGATTGCCGTCTCGTCGACCGCCGGCAGGACGTAGACTCGCTTCAGAACCTGCAGATAGTAGTAGAGGCTCACCGCGCTCATAGCCACGGCCAGTGCCACCAGCACCAGTGCGACCCCTGTATTTTGCACGCCCAGCACCGCTGCAAACAGGTTGAACTTGGCCCAGAAGCCCACCAGCGGCGGAATCCCCGCGAGCGAAAGAAAAAGAACCAGCAGCACCACCGCAAGCAGGGGGCTGCGCTTGTGCAGTCCGAGGAACGCGTCCAGCCGGCTACTGCCCGTCGCGCGCTCCACCACTCCCACCACGCCAAACGCTCCAATCGTCGTCAGCCCGTACGTCAACACGTAATAGAGAATCGTCTCGGCGCTGCGCGAGGAATACGAGAAGAACGCCAGCCCCAACAGAATGTAACCCGCATGAGCGACCGCCGAGTATGCCAGCAGCCGACGCACATTCACCTGTGCCAGTGCAGCCAGATTGCCCACTACCATCGAGACCGCGGCCAGCACCACCAGCAGTTCCGACCATGCATTGCGGAAGCCCAGGTAGACCGGTTGCGGATTCAGGTGGATCCCAGCGACCACCTCAACCTTCCCAGGCATCCCGTCGAACAGATGCACCGCGGCCGTTCCAATGCTGATCAGCAGCGCAAAGCTCGCCACCTTTGACACAGAGGCGATAAACGCAGCCGCCGGCGCAGGCGCACCTTCATATGTATCCGCCACCCAAAGGTGGAACGGCGCGGCCGCGACCTTGAAGCCCAGCCCTGCCGCAACCATCACCAGCGCCGCATACAGCAGCGGAGCCGCATGGTAAGCGTTCCAGCCATACAGCGCCAGCACGATCTGGTGCAGATTAGTCGTGCCTGTAATGCCATAGAGGTAGCTGAAACCAAACAGGAGAAATGCCGCCGACATGCCGCCGAAGAGGTAATACTTCATCGCGGCCTCTGCGCTTGCTCCCGACTTTTTCGCAAACGCAGTCAGGATATACAGACCCAGACTCAGCAACTCCAGCCCGATAAAGATCACCAGCAGGTCTTGCGCCGCCGCAATCAACAGGCCGCCCGCCGCTGCCATCAGAACCACTGCCACGTATTCGCCTACATGGCGCGTGAACACTGCCTCGATCAGCAGCAGCAGCGTCAGCGCCGTCAGCGCCAGAATTCCGATCTGCGCGGCCGTAGCCGTGCCGCCGCCCGCAAGCAGAAGTTCCCCGGTGCCCGGATAGCTCAACCCGCCCAGCGGTTCCATCGGCACCATCCACAGTGCTGCTGCGCAACCCGCCACGCCCAACAGTGCCGCCGTCCCAGCGCGCACAGTCAGCGCTGCCTTGCGCAAAAAGCCAAGGTCAACCACCAACACCAGCAGTGCCGCAATCTCAAGCGCCGTCTCCGGCAATGTCGCGCGGAAGAGTTCCAGATAGTTCATTGCAACCCTCCCGCAAGCAGCGCCCTGACCGCCGGCTCAATCGCATCCAGCAGGACCCGCGGATAGAGTCCCACCGCAAGGGTTGCCGCGCCCAGCAGCGCCACCCCTGCCATCTCCGGCCACGTGATCGCTGCCAGCTCGTGACCCGGTTCATGCAGGTGCGGACTGGGCGGCGCATCGCTGAAGAATGCTTTCTGCATGGCTCGCCAGGTATAGGCCACCCCAACCACGATGCCGACGCCCGCCACAATCGTCCACCAGGGCTTGGCGATCCACGCGCCCACTAGCACCTGCAGCTCCGCAATGAATCCCGAGAAGCCCGGCAGCCCCATCGACGCCATCCCCGCAATCACGAATGCCCAGGCCGCAAATGGCAGTCTTTTGGAAAGATGCATCGTCTCCAGTTCCGCCAGTTGCCGCGTGTGCGTGCGCTCGTACACAATGCGCCCGACGATCGCGAACAGAAGTCCCGCAATTATGCCGTGCGAAAACATCTGCAGCACCGCGCCGGTCATGCCAATCTGGTTCAGCGTCATCAGACCCAGCAGCACAAAGCCCATGTGGCTCACGCTGGAGTAGCCGATGACAAACTTGAAGTCCGTCTGCGCCAGAGCCACCAGTGCGCCATACACAATTCCGATCACCGCCAGCAGCGCAAACACATCGCGCCATGAGCCGATGCCCAGCAGCGTGAGTCCCCACGGGTCCATGCCATGCGGAAAGACCGACATCGCCACCCGCAGGCATCCGTACGCGCCCAGTTTCATTACCACGCCGGCCAGCAGCATCGAGGCGGCCGTCGGCGCGGCCACGTGGCCCGTCGGCGCCCAGGTGTGGAACGGCCACATGCCCGCCAGAATTCCAAAGCCTATAAACACCAGCGGAAATGCCCACATCTGGAAGCTCACCGGCAGTCCCGCATGCGCCAGATCCACCAGTCCCGTCGAGCGACTGCCTGAGGCCGCATACGCGGCCAGCAAGCCGATCAGCACCATCGCCGAGCCTACAAACGAGTAGAGCGCCAGCTTCATCGCTCCATACTCCCGGCGTGTCGATCCCCAGATCGCAATCAGGAAGTACTTGGGCACAATGGCAATCTCATAGAACACAAACAGCAGGAACAGGTCGAAGCTGAGAAAGACTCCGTACACCCCGCCGATCAGCGCCAGATAGAACGCAAAGAACTGGTTGGTGCGCGCCTCAATGTTCCAACTGAAGAGCACGCCCGCCACCGCTGCCAGGCCTGTCAACAGCACCAGCACCAGACTGATACCATCGGCGGCCAGCAGATAGTGAATCCCCATCGACGGGACCCACGGAGCGTCCACAATCGTAAAGCGCGCAAAATGATTCGGCATGCCTGCCGCAAACCCCAGCACCGCAAGCGCAAGTCCGCTGAGCGCCACTGCGAGCGCCAGCCAGCGCGAAAGCGCAGGTCTGCCCTTGGGCAACAACGCCTGCAACAGCGCCCCGGCAAACGAGAGATAAATCGTCCAAGCCAACATCTACAGCGGGTCTCCAGTTACCGTACAACGTAGCCAACCAGGTTGAGCGGCTTTCGATCCCAGAAGAAAGCCGCCTTGCAAAATTCCAGAAACACCACGACGCACCGGAGTGCCGCTTAAAATCTCCAGTGCGCCAGCAGGTTCACGACCGTCGGGTTCACGCTGTCCACGATCAGCTGAGGCAAAAGGCCGATCAGCAGCATGAGGCCGATGATCGGAGCCATCGCCAGTCGCTCGCCCCCGTGCATATCCGGGAAGCTCGCCCACTTCTCCGGCACCGGCCCGGTAAACACTTTTTGGATCACTGTCAGAATGACTGCCGCCGTCACCAGCAGCCCAAGAATCGAAACCGAAGCCGCCACCCAAGTAAGTGGGAAGACGCCGCGGAAGATCAAAAACTCACCCACAAATCCGTTCAGTCCCGGCAGCCCCAGCGAGGAAAACAATGCAATCCCCATCAGCCCGGCCAGCACCGGCGCCGGTTTGCGCAGGCCGCCAAAGTGGTCGATTCCCCGCTCGCCGCCGCTCCGCTCCTGCAGCATGGCTACAAACCAGAACAGCGCCGCCGCCGTCACACCGTGGTTGAACATCTGCAGGATCACGCCATTCAGCGCCGCTGCCTGGCTCGTTTGCGCCGCCGCCCCTGTCGCAGGCACAGCAATCGCGAAAATGCCGAGCAGACAATATCCCAGGTGGTTCACAGAGGAGTAGGCGAAGACTCGCTTCAGATCTTTCTGCGCCGCGGCAGCCCACGCGCCCATCACCACCGTCAGCACCGCCAGCGTCAGCAGCGGAGTCCGGATCTGCGCAATCTGGTGGCCGAAGAGCGGCAGTGCAATTCGCAGCAGGCCGTAGACTCCCATCTTTGACATTGCCCCCGTCAGCAACATCGTCACCGGTGAGGGCGCCTCGGAATACGCCGCTGGCAGCCAGGTGTGGAACGGCATCAGCGGCACCTTCACCGCAAAGCCCGCTAGAACGCCCACCGCCAGCCACATCATTATGGGACCTAGATGCGCCGTCACTGCCTGTTCCAGCGCTCCTGTCGCGGCCATCGTCGTCAGATGCTCAAAATCCATGCTGCCGGTCGAGAGAAACACCGCCAGAAACGCGAGGAGCAGGGCCACGCTGCCGGCCATGGTGTAGACAAAGAACTGCGTCGCCGCGGGCCCGCGCTTGGCCCCGCCCCACAGCTTGATCAGGAAGAATGCCGGAATCAGACTCAGCTCCCAGAACAAAAACCAGTGGAAGAAATTCAGTGCCGTAAACGACCCGAACAGTCCGGCTTCCAGCAGCAGCACCAGCGCAAAATAAAGTCCCGGCTGCCTGTGTACCCGATGCGCCGCGTCCACACTCATCAGCGTCACAATGGCGGAGAGCACCAGCATCAACGCGCCCAGCCCGTCCACTCCCAGGTGATACTCGATGCCCAGGGACGGCGCCCATGCTGCACGCTCCACCAGCCCAATCGACCCATCCGCAGGCAGCTTCGTCCACACCGTCAGCGCCAGAGCCAATCCCGCCAGCGTCGTCGTGAGCGCCACACCGCGCGCATGTTTGCCCGAAACCAGCGCAACGGCCGCCCCCACCACGGGCAGCACGGTCAGCAGCGTCAATAATGGAAATCCGTTCATCCTCGGCTGCTCCAGATCAGAATCACGACCAATGCCACCACCCCTAACGCCAGCAACCGCAGGTAGCTCTGCACGCGGCCCGACTGCACCCGGGCCACCAACCCGCCACCCGCGGCGAGTTCCTCACAGCTTTTGTCAAAGCCGCCATCTACCCAGTGCACATCGAGCAGCCGGTTCAATTGCGCCCATCCGCGGAACAGGAGCGCAACCCCGGCCACTACCCCGCCCCACACTCGGCGGTCAAGCCAGTCCGTAACTCGTGCCCACCACGTGTAGAACGCAATCACCGTCACGCCGTACAACTCATCGACATACATCCGGTCGCGCAGTAAGGTCCAAATCGGTGGCATTGCCCGCTCCAGCACGTCCGGCGCGTCAGCATCGGGTGACTTGTTGCCGTAGAGCCGCCAGCCCAGTCCCAGCCCCAGAAAAACCACCAGCGTCGAGGTCAGCAGCAGCGGCATCAGGCCCGGCTCGCTGAATCCGGCCAGATCGAACCCAGCCGCGCGGTCACCAAGAAAGGCCTTGAACCAGGGCCAGGCCGGCGTGCCGATCACTCCCAGCGCGATCGCAAAAAAGGCCAGAATCTTCAAGGGCGCTGTCATCACCGCCGGGCTTTCATGCGCATGTCCATGCCCGCGCCATGTGCCGAAAAACACATAACTCACCTGCCGCGTCATGTAGAACGCTGTTAGCAGCGCACCAAACACCAGCATGTAAAACGGCCCCTTCGCCACGCTCCAATGTTGCGCCGCTTCCAGAATGCCGTCCTTGCTCCAGAACCCCGAGAACAGCAGCGGAAACCCGCACAGCGCCAGCATGCCGATGGCGTAAGTCAGGAAAGTCGCCGGCATCGCCGACTTCAATCCGCCCATCCTGCGCACATCCTGTTCTTCGTGGCAGCCGTGAATCACTGAGCCCGCGCCCATGAACAGCAGCGCCTTGAAGAAGGCGTGCGTAATCAGGTGGAACATCCCCACCGCTACGCCGCCCATCCCCAGGCCCGCCATCATGTAGCCCAGTTGCGAAACCGTCGAGTACGCAAGAATGCGCTTGATGTCGTTCTGCGCCACCGCGATCAGAGCCGCAAACACCGCCGTCGATGCGCCCACCCACGTCACCACAGTCAGAGACGCCGTCGTTCCACCCGTCAGCGCGCCGGCATGCATCAGCGGATACACGCGCGCAATCAGATAAACGCCCGCAGCTACCATCGTCGCCGCGTGTATCAGAGCGGAGACCGGCGTCGGGCCCTCCATCGCATCCGGCAGCCATACATGCAGCGGAATCTGGCCGCTTTTGCCTGCCGCGCCGGCAAAGATCAGCAGGCCAATCGCACCCGCTGCAGTCAGTCCCAGCGCCGAGGGCGTCGCCAGCAGCCCGCCCAGCGCAAGAGGCTCCATCGAGCCCGAGCCACCGTTATAGAAGAGCAGCGTGCCCGTCTGTGCGAACAGCCAAACCATCCCAAGCAGGAAAAATACATCGCCCACGCGCGTGGTCAGAAAGGCCTTTTTAGCCGCCGCAGAGGCTGATGGCTTCTGGTACCAGAACCCGATCAGCAGGTACGATGTAAGCCCTACAAGCTCCCAGCAGATAAACAGCAGCAGCAGCGAGTTCGAAATCACTACGCCCAGCATCGCCCCGGCAAACAGCGCCAGGAAGCAGAAGAAGCGTGTGAAATTCTCGTCGTGCTCCATGTAGCCGACGGAATAGATGAAGATCAACAGGCCCACAAAGCTGACCATCACCATCATCACTGCTGCAAGCGGATCCAGCACCCAGCCCAGATCTACGTGCGCCGCGCCCACCTGCATCCAGGTAAAGTTCACCGTCTCGCGCACGGCCACATGATTCATCCATCCGGCCACCACGTGCGCAAAGGCCGCAAGGGCCACCATGAGCGACACACTCAGAGACCCGATTGCCAACCCTGCAGCCAGCTTGCGCCTGGGTTGCTTCAGCAGCGCGATTACGCCTGAGGCCAGCATCGGAACCGCCGGAATCAGCCACAACACGCGCGCAACCGAAGACACAACACATACATTGCCCGGATGAAAGGCGGCTGCCATCTCTTCCTGCATTAACATCCGCTCACCCCTTCATCCTGTTCATCTGGTCCACATCGGTCGTCTTGGCATGGCGATGAATCTGAATCACCAGGCCCAGCCCCACTGCTGCTTCCGCCGCCGCCACGGCAATTGAAAAGATCGCAAACATCATCCCCGTCAACGCCTCCGGATGCGGCCCATAGCGCCAGAAGGCAATCAAATTCAAATTCGCCGCGTTCAGCATCAGCTCGATCCCGATCAGCACCAGGATCGCGTTGCGCCGCGTCAGCGCTCCAGCCAGTCCGATGGCGAACATCAGCGCAGCGACCAGCAAATACCCCGCAAGCGGACTTGCGCTACCGATCACTGGGCACCCTCTTTCTCATGCATGGCTACAATCACCGCGCCAATCAACGCCGCCGTCAGCAGCAAAGCAACGATCTCCAGCGGCAGCACGTAGCGGCTCATCAGCGCCTCGCCAATCTGCTCCACATCAGCTGCTGGCGCCTCTGTCGTCTGCGGCAACCAGGGAGTAGACTCCAGCACGGCCCAACCAAGAACGGCGAAGACTGCCGCAGCCACGCTCAGTCCCGCCAGCCATGTCCGGCTGAAAACGCCCCCAGCCTTCGGCGTCTCCGCGCTGCGCGTCAGCAGAATTGCAAACACCACCAGGATCGCGACCGCGCCGACGTAAACCAGAATCTGCACGAAGGCAACAAACTGCGCGCCAAGCTCGAGAAAAAGCAGCGCCAGTCCGGCAAAGGCCACAGTCAGCGATAGCGCGCAATGCACCAGGTTTTTCAACAGCACCGCAGCCAGCGCACCGGCCAACGTCATGGCCGCCAGCACATAAAACACAAAGCTCATCGGCCGGCCCTCCGCGAAAACCTGTCATCACGGTTGATCCCCGCATGGGCCCGCGGAGTCGAAAGACATGCATGCACTCTTCCCATTTCACTCCGCATAGCGATATGTCCTCGGCCCAAAATGTTCCCTTCGCATTCCCACGCGGCCCATCAGCACGTACGCCCCCACCACAATCACCATTCCCGCAATCCAGCGCAACCACAGATCCGCGACGAAACGCCACTCCGCGGCCACCAGCAGGTTCAGCAGCGTCATGGGCAGCACAAACTTCCAGGCAAAGTTCATCAACTGGTCCTGACGCAGCCGTGGCATCGTCCCGCGCACCCAGATGAAGAAGCAGATCCACACCATCACTTTCGAGAAGAACCAGATCCACGAGGGCACCCAGTTCAGGATCGCCAGCGGCGAAGACCATCCTCCCAGAAACAGCGAGGTACCCAGCCCCGCAATCCCGAACATGCCCACGTACTCGCCCAGGAAGAACAGCGCAAACTTGAAGCCGGAATACTCCGTAAAGTACCCGGCCACAATCTCCGACTCGCCTTCCGGAAGATCAAACGGGGAGCGATTTGTCTCCGCCATCGATGCAATGACAAACATCACAAAGCCCGCCAGCCCCCACGGCTTGAAGACGTTCCAGTGCGCCAGCCCCCACGTATACCGGTTCTGCGCGTCCACAATATCCACCAGCGACAACGACCCGGTAATCATGACCACGCCGACGGTCGAAAGCAGCAGCGGCACCTCATAGCTGATCATCTGGGCCACCGCGCGCATTGCCCCCAGCAGCGAATACTTGTTGCGGCTCGACCAGCCCGCCATGAAGACCGAAAGCTCCGTAGATGCGCCCATGGCGAAGAAGAACAGTAGGCTCGCATCCAAATCCACCAGCACCATGTTGCGCCCCATGGGCAGCACGGCAAAGCCCATGAACACGGCCACCACCAGCACCAGAGGCGCAATAAAGTGCACCACGGCATCGGCAGTGAACGGCACAATATCTTCCTTGGTCAGTGACTTGATACCGTCCGCTACGGGCTGCAGAATCCCGAATGGGCCCACTCGATTCGGCCCGTACCGGTTCTGCATGCGCCCCAGCCCCTTCCGCTCCAACAACACCGCAAGCGCAAAGAGCGTTGGATACACAGCGATGATGGCCACTACGCAGAGCAGGACGCCGGCTGCCGGCTGCCACGCAGCAGGCAGGTATCCTACCAGCCAATGCAAAAGGAGAACGAAAACCTGATCCGCTTTCTCAAGCATGGCTTACTCCGCCCCTCCTGCCGGTTTCACTGCTGGCGGCTCTGTCTTTGCCGGCGCACCTGCCGCTGCCGCAGGCGCAGCCGCAGCCTTGGCCGCAGCAGCCTCCGCGGCCGCTCTGGCCTTGGCTTCCACCTTGGCCTTTTCCTCCGCCAGCCGCGCATCCACCTCAGCGGCCTCCGTCGGATGAATCGTGTGGTAGTACTCATTCGACTTGGCAAGCTTGCTGCGGTCCAGCAACAATCCGCCAAAACGATCCTCCGTAGCCAACTCAAACACCGTGTCCATCTTGATCGCTTCGAAGGGGCAGACCTCAACGCAGATCTGGCAGCTCATGCAAACAGAAATATCGATGTCGAATCGCGCCGGATATATCTGAGGCTTGCCTACGTAATCCGGCTTTTTGTCCTTGGATTTCTCAATGTAGATGCACTTCGGCGGGCATTCCTTTTCGCAAATCTGACAGGCCACGCAGCGCAGCCCTGCCTGCCAGTCCTCCCCGTCGTACACCAGAAAAGGAAAGTCACGCGTCGCCTCAATCGGCGCAATCCGCTCCTCCGGATACTGGACCGTTGTCAACCGCTCTTTGGAGACGTAGCTGCCGGCGAAATTCTTCGCCGTCTCCGCCAGCCCCTTCAGAATTCCCTCACCCAGCAATGTAAACTCCTTAAAAGCAGTGAACCGTGATCGGTGCTCAGTGCTCAGTCATTGTCGTGGCTAAGTTGACTGACTTCTGCCCGACCGCCAGGTCACGGAGTGATTGTGCCGGCGGTTTGCTTTCCATCGTCCCTTCCACTCCCCGGCCAGCAACTGATCCCTGACCGCTTAACACTGCTTCACCGATCTACTTCTCCCAGAACAATATCCACCGAACCCAGAATCAGAACCACATCCGCGACGTTATGCCCCAGGCACATATCTTCAAGAATCGTCAGGTTTACAAAGCTTGGCGGCCGCACCCGATAGCGATACGGATTCGGCCCCCCGTCGCTGATCAGATAAAACCCCAGCTCGCCCTTCGGCGCTTCAATCCGCCCGTAGGCTTCGCCCGCCTTCGGCCTGAAGTTGCGAATTTTCGCCTTCGGGTCCATCACCGGCCCGCCGGGTATCTCCTTCAGTGCCTGTTCCAGAATCTTGATCGACTCCCGCAACTCCAGCAGCCGGATCATGAAACGGTCATAGACATCCCCATGTTCACCCAGCGGCACCTTGAACTTGAAGCGGTCGTAGATGCTGTAGCGGTCTACCTTGCGAATGTCGTAAATCACGCCCGAAGCCCGCAGGGCCGGACCTGTCACGCCCGCGCTCACCGCCACTTCCGGCCGCAGCACGCCTACTCCCTGCGTCCGCGCCATCAGAATCTCGTTGGTGCAGAGCAGTTGTTCAAACTCATCCGCAAATTGCGGCAGGCCGGCCACCACTTTACGCACCTCGTCCAGCCACTCCGAGGTCGCGTCCACGCGACAGCCTCCAAAGCGCATGTAGTTGCACATCATGCGCGATCCGGTCAGCGCTTCAAACAGATCCAGAATCTTTTCCCGCTCGCGGAACGCATACATCAGCGGAGTCCCGCTCGCACCCATGTCCTGAATCAGAAAGCCGACTGAAAGCGCATGGTTCTGCACCCGGGTCAGCTCGCCCACAATCACGCGTAAATACTCGGCGCGCTCGGGAACCTCCTGGCCGGCCAGTTTCTCCACGGCCAACGCGTAGGCCCAGTTGTTCGTCAGCGAACAGATGTAGTCCAGCCGGTCCGTATAAGGCATGGAGGCAAGGTAGGTGTGTCCCTCGCCCAACTTTTCATGATTGCGATGCAGATAGCCGAAGACCGGCTTCAATCGAGTAATCCGTTCCCCATCCAGCGCCACATCCATCCGAAACACGCCGTGCGTCGAGGGGTGATGCGGGCCCATTGCCACTTCAAGCAGATCCGTGCCGCTGTCCGGATCCACAACCATCCGTCCATCGAGCCTTGCGTCACCGACCCTCTGCCCCACCGCGTATTCCGTCGCAGGATTCGTCATTGCCCGGCCCCTTCCTGCGGAGCCGCCGCGGCCTGCTGCGTGGCGCGGTGCGCCTGCGCCCTGGCAAGCACCTCGTCGTGCGGGGTCGGCTCGTATTCAAAATCGTCCGGCGCTACATAATCCCGCCGCATCGGGTGGTCTTTGAATCCATCCCACATCAGGATCCGCCGCAAATCGGGATGCCCCTTGAATACCACACCGTACAGATCAAAAACCTCGCGCTCCTGAAACTCCGCCGACCGCCATACCGGCGTCAGCGAGGGCAGCTCCACCCGATCGCTTCTGTTCCCTGTCCGCATCCTCAAAACAACCGGCCCATGTCTCCTGGCCATAGAAAAAAGGTGATAGACCACCTCAAGAAATCCCGGCTCCACGCGCTTTCGCGTCTCTTCCACAGTTTCTTCCGCCGTCTGTTCCACGCCCTCCACTGTCTTCGTCACCGGGCGAGTCACCTTCACCTTCTCGGCGATCTCCTTGTCCGGCCAGTCCACTCCGGTCACATTCGACAGATAATCCAGCGCAAGCTCCTCATCGTCGCGCAGAAACTTCGCCACTTCTACCGCGGTCTCCGGCTTCAGCCGCAGCGAGTGCTGACCGCTCGGCGCGGGATTCGGTAGGATCTCCACCCCGGCGCCCGGCACCGCCGCTTCGATGGCTGCCTGAATCTCTTCCAAGGTCTTCATCAGCGAATCACCACAGGCACGGTCCAGACATTCTTGTTCGCCGCCGGCTCCAGGTCGTGTTCGCCCTGCGCCGGGACAGGAAACTCTCCGGGCGCATCGGCGTCCAGATGCCGAGGACGGCCCTCGCCCGTCAACGGCTGCGCGTCGATCTTCTTCTGCAGCGCCATAAACGCCTCCAGCAGAGCCTCGGGGCGCGGAGGACAGCCCGGAATATGCACATCCACCGGGATATAGCGGTCGATCCCCTTCAGCACGTTGTACCCTTGCTTGAACGGCCCGCCCGAGATAGCGCACGCGCCCATCGCGATCACATAACGCGGCTCTGCCATCTGGTTATAGAGCCGTACCACCTGCGGAGCCATCTTCTTCGTTACCGTGCCGGAGATGATCATCATGTCCGCTTGCCGCGGGGATGGCCTGAAAACTTCCGCGCCGAAGCGCGCCAGATCGTATCGAGCCATGGTCGTGGCGATCATCTCGATCGCGCAGCATGCCAGCCCAAAGTTCATGGGCCACACCGAACTGCGCCGGCCCCAGTTGTAAAGCTCCTGGAGAGTCGTCACAAAGACGCCCTGCTTGCCGAGTTCGATTTTCAGTCCTTCATCCACAGCCATCGCCAGTTCCCTATTCCGTACTCGCTGTTTCCCGCTTCTTCAGACCCAGACCAGCACGCCCTTGGCCCATGCCCAAGCCAGACCCTCCACCAGCAGAAGAACAAACACCAGCATTGAAACGCATGCCGCCGTGTCCAACCCCATAAACGCCACCGCAAACGGCAGCAGAAAGACCGCTTCCACATCAAAGATCAGAAAGATGATGGCGTAAAGGTAGTAGGCTGAGCGGAACTGCACCCACGCATCGCCCTTTGACTCCAGCCCGCACTCGTAAATCGCGTTCTTGATTCCATTCGGCTTCGCAGGCGAGTACACCACGCGCCAGAGCCACGCCAACCCAAGCGGCGTGAGACCAAAGCCCAACGCCACCACAAACAGAACCGCAAGAGAAAAATAAGGATTAGAGGCCATGACGAAAATAAAACCTACTGCAACACCGTACCAGTTTGAGGGGGACTTTGGCTAAGTGGATGTGAGCTGGAGCACACCTTCCAAGGCCATTTTCTCCCCGTTCATCCCACGTAGTGAACCGTTGGGTGCAAATCCGCTAACCTGTTATGTAAACACGATTCTCTCCGCTCACACAACCTGCGCCCACCCCGTCTTTTGATGGAAGACAAATCATCCCGGGCACCTGATACTGTTCTTAGGTTTCCCATCTCTGCCGATGCCAGGATGCGAAATCGCAGAGTTTCCCCCGGAGATCATCGCACCATGTTCATGACCGCGCCGCGCCGATGGATGCTGACTGCTTTCTTTATCTGCCTGTCACTCGCCACCGTCTCGGGACTCCGCGCCGCCTCCGGTCCCGCACCCGCTGCATCCTCCGCCGCTTCTCCCGCTGCATCGTCCACAACCGCAACGACAAACCAGCCCCTCGCCGACTACGCCACCCACATCCCCGTCACCGGCCCAACCACTCAGTTCCACGACTCCGTCTCCTCTCGCTACAACTACGCCTTTGGCAAAGACGCCCCGTTCCTGCCTTCCAACGCCACCTCCGCCAACGGCCAGTTCGTCAGCCCCAAGAGCTTTTACACCGCCGAATACTGCGGCCACTGCCATCAGCAGGCCTACGCCGAGTGGCGCCAGTCCGTCCACTCCAACGCCTTCCGCAATCCCTGGTATCTCAAAAACGTCAACATGCTCATCGACGAGAAAGGTGTCCAGTTCTCGCGCCATTGCGAGGGCTGCCACAATCCCGTCGCGTTGCTCTCCGGCGATCTCTCCCAGGGCATGCCCAAGAAACGCCCCTTCGAGAATGAAGGCGTCACCTGTTCCACCTGCCACGCCATTCAGGCCGTCGACACCACCGGCACCGGCAGTTACATCATGGGCGTCCCCGCCGTCCTCGTCGACGACAACGGCGCGCCCATCCCCGGCCCAGTCCCCGATGCAGAGATCCTCGCGCATCTTGATCGCCACTCCAAGGCCGTCATGCGCCCCATCTACAAGACACCCGAGTACTGCGCCTCCTGCCACAAGGCCGCAATCCCCCGCACCCTGGACGACTACAAGTGGCTCCGCGCCTTCACTGTCTATGACGAGTGGCAGGGCTCAAGTTTCAGCAAGCAGTCCCCGCTTCCCTTCTATCGCAAAGACGTCGTCTCCGACTGCCAGACCTGCCACATGAAGGCCACGCCCACCATCGACGGCGTCTCCGAACCCGGCGCCAAGGACGGCCAGTTCCGCAACCACCGCTGGGTCGGCGGCAACTCCCTCATGCCCGCCTACTACCACTATGATGAGCAGGCCCAGAAGCTCGTCGATTTCCTCCAACATGGCTTTGACGGCAAGGGCGTCCTCAATGTCGACATCTTCGCCCTCGAAAGCGAAAGCGCCGAAGCTACTCCCAAAGACCAGGTCCTCATCGCGCCCCTTGGCCTCACCAGCTTCTCGCTCGCCCCTGGCGCCACCCTCATTGCAGACGTCGTCATCCAGAACAAAGGCATCGGCCACTCACTCATCCCCGAGCAGCGCGACTTCTACGAAGCATGGGTCGACTTCGCAGTGAAAGACAGCGCCGGCAAGACTCTCTCCGAGAGCGGATTCATCCAGCCCGACGGCAACCTCGACCCCTCCGCCCACTCCTTCACCAACCGCCTCATCAACAAGCAGGGCGAGCTCAACGACATTCACCAGATCTGGCACAACCGCGTCCTGGCCTATAACAACGCTCTTCAGTCCGGCCGTTCGCAACTGGTGCGCTATCGCTTCCGCCTGCCCAAAGACATCTCCGGCACAGTCTCGCTGACCGCCACCGTCCGTTACCGCCGCTTCAATCAGCACTTCATCGACTACGCAATGGATCAGAAGCACTACCCCGAACCCGTCATCGACATGGCCTCCCAAACCCGTAGCTTTGCCATCGGCGTCAATGCCCCCGTCAAGCCCGGCGCCGACGAAAACCCCGAATGGATGCGCTGGAACAACTACGGCATCGCCCTCCTTGACGCCCAGCAATACCAGGCCTCCGTGCAGGCATTCGAGCGCGTCGCCACTCTCCGCCCCGACTACGCCGACGCCTACACCAACATGGGCATCGTTGAAATCTCCTGGGAGCGCTACTCCGACGCTGGCGCCAATCTCGCCAAAGCCCTCACCCTGCTCCCCGGCGACCCCCGCGCGCTCTACTATCGCGCCCTCGTCGAGCGCAACGCGGGCCAAAATCGCGAAGCCATCGCCGACTTCCAGGCCATGCTCGACAAATATCCGCGCGCCAAAGACGGCCTCCGTGAGCTCGGCTTCAGCTACTTCCAGGCACACGACTACGCCCACGCACGTGACGCCTACGAAAAGCTCCAGGCCATCGACCCCGACGACCTGGCCGCCCACTATTCGCTTGCGATCATCTACCGTCGCCTCGGCGAAAAGCAGAAGTCCGCGATTGAATCCGCCAAATTCGCAGACCAGAAAGACGACCCCACCGCCAGCGTCTACGCCCTCGAATTCCTCGGCAAACACCCGGAGATTGCCGCCGAGAGCGTCGTCTGGCACACCCACGACCTCACCGGTGACCCCATCAAACGCTCCGGCAAAATCGAGTATCACTACATCCCCGGTGCGGGTTTCTAACCACCCCCACCCCGCCGCCAAACCAGGTTCCCCATCCTAAACGCGCCTTTGGCGTCTTGGGTGGGACACCATGCCCCCAACTGCCGCCAGCCGCGCTCCGAGACCGACAGCCAGAAGAGTCGGAATTTCCAGGTCTCAAGTGCCAGTCCAGAGTCGCCAGGCACCTGGCTGTAAACCAGGATTTTTTTAGCTAGAACTGGAAGGACTCCAATGTTACGGTTGTGTGGCGTCCTTCGGAGGTTCTGTCCGCGCTATGGCTTCTCGCTCTTCCCTGCGCCCGCCCCGGCGCTTCGCGTGTGTCATGGCCCTCGTGCTTTCTGGTCTGATGCTCGGCATGGGCGCCGCGCAAGCGCAGACGTTCGATGCCACCAACCTGCATGGGCCGCAGGATCTGGCCGCCACCTGGCTTCTCCATTCCGGAGACGATCCCGCCTATGCCCAGCCCGGCTTCGACGATTCTCACTGGCTGCCCTTCGATTCCACAGCATCGTTGAGGAATGTTTTCAAGAACGAGCATCCGAGCATCGTCTGGTACCGGTTGCACGTCAAGGTTGATCCCAACCAGACAGAGCTGGCTCTTTCCGAGTTATATCTTAGCGACGCCTTTGAGATCTACGTCAATGGTCAACGACTGCTGGCGAACGGCCGGGTCGCACCCTTTGAACCGTATACCTTCAATGCCAGCTTGATCCGGCGCATTCCTGACCGGCAGCTTGCCACCGGGCATCTCGTCATCGCCGTGCGGGTTTATTTCACGAAGGAACAGTGGAGCGGTGCGAGTCCGGGGCTTTATGCAAGCAACCTCACCCTCGGGCAGGAGCCCGTATTGCGGGAGCACGTCTGGCTGAAGGTCATCGGGGATCACCTTTTGGAATGGATCGCCTCGTTTGCAGGCATGGGACTGGGCTTTGTGGCCATTGCACTCTTTGCCGCACAGCGAAGGCAAATGGAATATCTCTGGATCTTTCTCCTGGCTGTCTGCGATGTAGCGAGAATGCCGTTGCTTTGCTATGAGCTCTTTCACACCGTGCCCGCCGGCTGGGGTCTGCTCACCGGAGCTCTTGAGATCCCGATGGCCCTTTTCTACTTTTTGATATTCTGCGCCATTTTGCAAGTACGGCTGAATCGGTGGCTCCGCATCCTTATGGTGGTTGCGGCCGTTGGATACGCCAGCAGCGTGGTGGCTGGGATTGCGGGGAGCGTCTCAGTCCCTTACCGGATCATGGCCACGGCGCCCATGACGATACTGAACGGGGGTATCCTTCCCATCCTGCTCGTCGTTCATTGGAGGCGCGGCAATCCTGAG
>JAJZGF010000134.1 GCA_021805025.1 Acidobacteriota bacterium | reverse complement strand
AGAGACTCACGGGACACCGCCCGGTCGTGGACGACGTTGCCAAAGACCTCCACATGAGCCCGCGGACCCTCCAGCGGCGCTTACAAAATTCCGGCTCGAGCTACCAGCGCGTCCTGGATGAAGCTCGACGCCAGATGGCACGCTACTACCTCAGCAACTCAGTCCTTGAGTTGGCTGAAGCTGCCTATCTTCTGGGTTACGAGGATTCCAACTCCTTCTCGCGAGCCTTTCGTGCCTGGGAAGGGATGCCGCCCCGCGACTGGCGCGAAGCTCAAAGAGCGGCAGGCTCCTCAGGCACTTCAAAACCAAACTAATTTCTTTGAAAAAGTATCCAGATGAGCTTTTCCAACAATGGCAAGCAGTCGAGTTAATAAGGAGAATCAATGCAAAAGCGCACATTAGGAAAGAGTGGCCTGGAGGTTTCAGCACTGGGATTGGGCTGCATGGGCCTGAGCTACGGCTACGGCCCGGCAACTGAAAAAGAGCAGGCGATCAAGCTCATTCGCACCGCATTTGAGAGAGGCGTAACCTTCTTCGATACCGCCGAGGCGTATGGCCCCTATCTGAACGAAGAGGTTGTTGGGGAGGCGTTGGAGCCGATGCGGGACAAGGTGGTCATCGCCACCAAGTTTGGTTTTATTGACGGCAAACCCAGTGCTGGGTTGAACAGCAAACCGGAAAACATCCGCAGCATGACCGAGGCAGCGTTGAAACGGCTGAGGACGGATGTCATCGATCTCCTGTATCAACATCGTGTTGACCCAGAAGTCCCGATGGAAGACGTGGCCGGCACCGTCAAGGAACTTATCGCTGAGGGCAAGGTCAAGCACTTCGGCATGTCGGAAGCGAATGCCGCAAGCATTCGCAGTGCTCATGCGGTACAGCCGGTCGCTGCTTTGCAGAGCGAATACTCTCTCTGGTGGCGTGAGCCCGAGAAGGAAATCCTGCCGACACTGGAAGAACTGGGCATCGGGTTTGTTCCGTTCAGCCCTCTCGGCAAGGGCTTCCTGACAGGCGCCATCAACGAGAGCACCACCTTCGATAGCACAGACTTCCGCAATGTTGTCCCGCGCTTCACCGCAGAAAATCGCAAAGCCAACGAGGAACTGGTGGATGCGCTGGGCAAACTTGCTACGGCAAAGGACGTAACGCGGGCTCAGATTGCCCTGGCATGGCTGCTTGCGCAGAAGCCGTGGATCGTCCCGATCCCTGGAACGACCAAGCTGCATCGGCTGGAAGAGAACGTTGGAGCGGCTGCCGTAGAGCTCACCGCCGACGATCTGCACAAAATAGCAGATGCACTCTCCGAGATTGAGGTAGTAGGTGACCGTTATCCGGCACACCTGCAGAAGCTCGTCAGCCGCTAGGCCCGCGCAACAAAGTCTGCTCCCGTCGTTGACATCGCGAGGCGGGAGCAGACGACAACGTCTGGAGAACGCATGGCAATCAGTGAAACTGCCCGCAGAAATCACGAAGAGCTTTTCCAGGACACACCTCGACGTTAGCCGTCACCGATCCGGAACTCATCGAAGTCTTCGCGTTCGACGAAGTGCTACAGCACGGCAATCTCGACGCTCGAACCCGGCTGATGGTGCAGTTGGCTTCGATGATCGCCTGCCAGTCTCTGCGTGAGTATCGTGATGCTTCGTGCGGCGCTCATCGTCGGAGTCACGCCGGTCTTCAAAGGCGGCACGGCCCTTTCCAAGGCTTACAAAGTCATCCGACGCTTTTCTGAAGGCTTCGACAGGTTTGTCGAAGATCTTTGCGCGAAGTTCTATGCTCCGCAGTTCGGCCGTCCTTCGCTGACGCCGGGCATCTACTTCCGCTCCCTGTTGATCGGGTATTTTGAAGGCATCGGGGCCGAGCGCGGCATCGCCTGGCGCTTGGCGGATTCGTTGGCGCTTCGGCACTTTGTGGGCATCGCGCTGGACGAGAACACGCCGGACCACTCGACGATTTCGCGCACGGTAAGGCGGCGGTTCCGTTGTTCCGGCAGGAATGAGTGCGGCCTTGGTGATTTCGACGCCGCTAATCTCGAGACCGGCGAGAGCGGCACAGGAATTGTCCGAATTGAGTCTGGGCATCCAAAGGCGCGCATAGCACCGCCGACAGCAGAAGCGAGAGTTTGCAGTGCGTCATAACCAGCCTTCTTTTCCGCGAAGCCGGTGACCGCAGCGTGAACCTTTTTGCTTTGCGAGGTCCGGCACAGGGGCAGACTACTTGATGGTTGCCTGCACTTCCTTGCCTTCGTAGCTGATTTCCGCGTTGGCGACGTGGGATGGATCCACTCCGACGCCGTGTCCATCTGCCACGAGGACGACGCGGAATTTGCGGTGTTCGATCATTCCGGGATACGAGCCTTGCCGCGTGCCGATTGTGAGAACCGAGCTGCGATCGTCCCAGCGGAGGGGAATTACCGAATGTTGGCCCTTTTCGTACTCGTAGCCGTCGCCCGCATCTTCATAGATGTCGAATTTGCCATCGGCGCCGCGATAGATTCGGAGCTCGATGGGCCCTGCCGGATCCTGCGTGGCGTACTCGATTTGCGGACCCATGGGAAGGATAGAACCCGCGCGCACGAAGAGCGGCATGCGATCGAGGGGCGCATCGGCTTCGATCTCCTCACTGCCCTTGAGCGATTTGCCGGTCCAGAAGTCGTACCATGCGGCAGCTGCCGGCAAGTAGACACTGCGCCTGGCAGCGTCGGCTTTGAGGACCGGGTTGACGAGGAGGGCCGGGCCAAACATGAACTCGTCGCCAAGGTCCCAGGTCTTCGGATCCCTGCGCCAGTCCATGACAAGCGGACGCTGGATCGTGTAGTCCTCACTCGTTACCTTCCAGGCCAAAGAATAGATATACGGCATCAGGCGGTAGCGGAGCCTGTCGTAGCTGACCAGGATGGGCTCGACTTTGTCGAAGCTCCACATCTCGTTATGCGGCCGATGCCCATGCGTGCGAAAGATCGGGCAGAAGGTGCCGTACTCGAACCAGCGCGCGTAGAGTTCCTGGAACGCTGGATCGGCGAGAGGGTTGTCGTGGGGCGGCCAGTATCCGCCTATGTCGGTGGTCCAATATGGATATCCAGACAGCGCGAAATTGAGGCCGGCAGGGACCTGGTGGCTCAGGCCCCAGTAGGTGCCGTAGACGTCTCCCGACCAGACGGTCGCGCCGACGCGCTGCTGTCCGAGGAACGCCGAGCGCGTGAGCAGAAAGACGCGCTTACTTGGGTTCTGCGCTTTCCAGTGATCCTGCACTCCAAGTGTGTGCACGAGCGGGAAAACATTGGTGAATTCGGCACCGTTGCCGATGGCGAGCTGGCGGCTGCTGAGGATGGCGTCCCCCATGTGCGGCCAGTATTCTTCCGGCTCAGCGCTATCGAGCCAGAATGCGTCCCATCCCTGCGCCAGTAGCTTGCCGGGAAGTTGCTTCCAGTAAATGTCGCGCGCCTCGGGATTGGTGGCGTCGTAGACGTGGGCGTCAGACACAAGCTCGTGTTTTGCGTCGAGCATCTTGTAGGTTTCGGACCCGGGATCGAGTAGGCCCCAGACAGAGATCATGGCGTGCACGTTCTCCTTGTGCAGAGCCTCGAGATCCTGCGCTACGTCGTGATAGTTGGAATTGAAGATCGGATCGCCCTCGGTCTTCCACCAGAACCAGTCCTGCACCATGGCATCAAGCGGGATATGCTCCTGGCGATAGCGTTGTGCGATGCTGCGAATCTCGTCGAGCGAAACGTAGCGGTCCTTGGATTGAAAGAAGCCGTAGGCCCATTTCGGCAGCATGGGCGCGTGGCCGGTCATCGTGCGGTACTCATGGAGAATGGCGTCGATCTCCGGGCCGTAGAGGAAGTAGTAATCGATCGATTTGCCGGCAATCGAAGTCAGCTTCATTTCAAGCGGGAAGCGATTGTCGAAGTAGCTGAGCGCCGCTGTGTTCCACATCAGCCCGTAGCCCCTGCTCGAAACTAAAAACGGGATCGCGACATCGGTGTTGTTTTGGCCGAGTTCAACAGTGGCTCCGCGATAGTTGAACATGCCGCTCTGATGCTGGCCCAACCCGTAGATCGCTTCCGTGATCGTCGGAGAAAAGCGGTCTGTTACGCGGTAGGTGTGATCGCCATTGAGCTCGACCGGCTCGTAAGTGCGCGGAATGCTCGCGCCTTCGTTCAGAAGGGATTCTCCGCCCGCCGTCCGGAAAGAGAGACTGCCGCGCTCGATATTCACGATCACCTCAAGCTGTGCGGTCTTCAGGGTGGCTGCTTTCGCGTCTTGTGCGAAGGCAAAGGGCGCTCCGGGACAAGATTGTTGCGCGTCGAGCATCCATGGACGCGGCGCCACGGGGCCGGAGGGTTCGGGTGTGGCAACGACGTGAATCACCGAGTCAGTGCACACGGTGACTTCGAGGACTTCCCTGCCCGCAGTGGCACGGATGCCATGGCTTATCTGCTTGATCTGCGCAGGTGGAGGACCAGGTGCCTTCTGTCCGGGCATTTGTGCATCGGCCGTTAGCGGAGCAACACAAAAGAGAAACAGAATGGGCATTGCTGCCCATCCACGACAACCCGCACGGAAAATTCCTGCATTCCAAAACATGTTTGTTCTCGACCTTCTGCTCGCAAGCATCTTAGCGCGCTGTTGATGCGCGCAGGCGATCAAGTGATCGCTGGGCTATGATCCGCTTGCGCGCTAGCGGCAATCTGCTGTGAAGCAGAGATTCTTGCTGAAGAACGGAAGGACATGGTTCTGGAACCGGTCTGCGACTGCGCTGGTGTGGGTGCCGGAGTAGATCTCAAAGCTGTTTGCGATTCCGTAGTTGTCGAGGATGGCGTGCAGCTTGGTGGCATCGAATCGCAAGCCATCCTGATCGCCCACGTCCATAGCGATGGCGCGGTACTGCTTGAGATTCCCGATGTACTGATCGACAAAAACGAGCGGTGAGTTTGCCGTGAATTTCTCCACGATTTCCGGCTGCGGAACGCCGTCCTTGGTTGGCAGGTCGAAATAGAGCGGAGGGTTCTTTGGATCGGGAGCCCACGCCGCTGCCGTTGCATACTGGGCGGCGGCGAAGCCGGGCGACTGCGCCGCCAGGTCGGCTGGACTCTTGGCAGCCGCAACCTTCTTCTCGCTGGCAATCGCCCGCTCCTTCATTTGATCGGCGGTGCCTGGTCCGCCGCCGGCCATCGAAGACATGCAGCAGGGACTCATGATGTAAAGTGCGCCGAATACATCAGGATGCTTCATGCCGATGCGCGACGCGCCATAGCCGCCCATGGAGTGACCGACAAGGCCACGGCTCTCCCGATTGGCGATGGTGCGGTAGTGTGTATCCACGTAGGCGACGACATCGTGATAAATGAACTTTTCGAAATCGCCAGTGGTTGCGGAGCTTGAATACATCGAGCCGTTGTAGATGGTTTTGGAATCGGGCAGGACGACAATCATCTCCTGCGAGCCTTCTGCGAATGCGCCTTCTATCGTTTGCGGCGCGTGGATCTCGTGCGTCCACTGCTCGGCGCCAATGGAGTAGCCGTGCAGCGCGTAGACGACCGGATAGCGACGCTTCCTATCCTTCTGGTAACTGGGCGGAAGAAAGACGATTGCGTCGCGGTCAACGGCGTCGCCTTCGAGATTGCCTTCGAGGGCTGTGCCGTGGATCTTGATTCGCTCAATCGTGACGGGCTTTGCGCCGGGGACAGCCTCGGGAACGTTCGTCTGCACCTTGGCCGGGGCCTGGCTGGCAGGTATGATCGCGATGGTGATTGCGCAGGCAAGAAACAGTCTCACTACTTTCATCTGGACCCTCTCTCATAGACTACTGGACCGGATAGGAATAAATGTTCAGGCGAATGCATAGCCCGCTTTCTCCTGATACTGGGTGGTGCAAAATGCCGATGTCCGTGCGATCAGTGGCCGTCGTTGAAATGCGAGGATGGTCCGCTGCTCTCCATCGAGCGCATCTCGCGGTTACGGCTCAATCGAGACGACGGTCACAGATCGAGGCGCTACTGTCACTGAGAGCTTACCGTTCTGAAGCTTCGCTGCAGCAGGCTTCGGCGCAACTGAATTCGGCGATTCGAAGGTGTTGATACTGTCTACTTCGGCTCCCGTCAATGTTTCCGCCTTGACCGACTTTGCCGTGATGCCCGTCAGATCTGCGTCAACCGCGGCGGAGTTTTCCGCGTCGAGGTTGGTGATCTCAAGCAACAGCTTTCCATCCGCGCCTTTTGCGGCGATGGCATCGACGCGCGGCAAGGAAACGCCGCCATGCGTGTAGGCGCCCGCATCGAAGGCGACAGGAATAAGCGTAGCGTCCTGAAACGGAACATACATCTTGAAAACGTAATAGGTGGGCGTCAAGACCATTTTCTCCTTGTCTGTAAGGATCATGGCCTGGAGCACATTGATCATCTGGGCGATGTTGGCCATACGGACCCGATCCCCGTGGCGGGAGAAGATGTTCAGGTTGAGCGAGGCCAGGATGGCGTCACGGAGGCTGTTCTGCTGGACGAGGAAAGCCGGATTGGAACCGGACAGCGGCGCGTGCCAGGCTCCCCACTCATCCACAGTCAAGGTCACCTTCTTTTCCGGGTCGTACTTGTCCATCACGGCCTCTTGCTTGCGCAGGAACTCGTCCATGAAGAGCGTCGATTTGAGGGTCTTCACGTAGTCGTCCAGCCCGAACTTCTCAGAATTCGTTGATGGCGGCCAGCCATTGGGAACGGTGTACCAATGCAGCGAAAGGCCGTTGATGTCCCAGGCCCAGGTGTGCTTCTTCCACGCCTGCATCACGGCTTCAGTCCACTCCGTGTCGGGAGTCCCGGGACCAACTGCGATCTTCAGCATCTGGTCCTTGCTACGCTGGGCGGGATTCATGTTGAGCACAAAGCGGCTGTACACCTTCATCAGGCTCACGTAGTAGTCGGGAGTCATCGCCCCGCCGCAGTCCCAGCTCTCGTTTCCAATGCCGAGATAGCCGACCTTGTAAGGCTCCGGGTGGCCGTTGGCGGCACGTTCTTTGGCGAGAGCCGTCGGTGCGGCCGCAGTCATGTACTCCAGCCACTCGGCCGCCTCCTGCGGTGTGCCGGAGCCGATGTTGATGGAGACGTACGGTGTGCTGCCGATCTGCTGGATGAAGTCCATGAACTCGTCAGTGCCGAAGGCATTCGTATCGATCACATCGCCCCATGCGGAGTTCACAGTGGCGGGACGCTTGTCGCGCGGCCCGATCCCCTTCCGCCAGTGATACTGGTCCGCGAAACAGCCGCCTGGCCAGCGGACGTTGGGAACCTTCAGCTCCCTCAGTGCGGCGACGACATCGTTGCGGATGCCGCGAGTATTCGGGATAGATGAGTCGGGGCCGACCCAAATGCCTTCATAGAGACCGTGGCCGAGATTCTCGGCGAACTGTCCGAAGATATTGCGATCAATCCTGGCTCCAGTTTTGGAGGCATCGATGGATAGATGGACGGTGTCCACTGCCATAACCTGCAAAGGCATCATTGCTGACATGAGACCCAAACCGAGCAGAAAGCTGCACTTCATGAAGTTCTCCGGAAGACAAGAGCAATAGCTGTGTGAGTGGTCGAACGAAGCCATCGCCCGTGCATGCGTCGCCTTCCCCACTCTTAGTTCGCTTCTTGAACCCCCTTGACGCTACAGATTGAACGCAGGATGAGGCAAGTGAAATAAATCGCTATATCCGGATCGATTTCATCGATAGGTTTTTCCCGCCTGGAATCCGTTCCTAAGCGCGCCCGCTTCTGCAACGCTCAGATCACTTCCGGCTCCTGGCTCCTTCCCAACAGCTCCGCAAGCGCATTGGTCTCGGAATTACTCATGCTCAAGTCTCTGCAGACAAGATTCAGCCGGACCTCGCGCGTCTTTCCGGCAGGCAGCGGGAGTGCCACGAAATCACCGCGTTCGATCTCTGACTGGATGCGATACTTCGGCAGCCACCCGAAACAAAGACCACTCCGAACCGCTGAAATGGCAGAGTCGATTGTGCTGACCGGAAGAATGCGCTGAGCCGGGAGGCGCGGCTGTTGCTTGAGGCTTCCGGATGCTGCACTTTCGATGGTCACCAGAGTGTGCTGCATCAGGTCGGAACGCGAGAGCCTGCGCCGGATCGAGAGGAGAGGATGACCGCGCCGCGCAACCGCGATCATTCCGATCACAAGAATCGGCTTTACAAGGATTTCGCGCGATACCAGGCCCGTCACGCAGATTTGCGCGTTGTGGAGGGAAAACTCCGAGTCAGCAGAGAGAAACGTTCCCTGCCGTAGCCTCAGCCTGACGTGCGGAAAATTGTGGGAAAACGCGGCCAGCGCTTCGAAAAGACGGTCGTCGGGAAAGATGCTGTCCACAGAAAGGCCGACATCGGAAGCGCCTCCGGTCGCCATCGCCCGGGCGCGCTGCTCCAGCTCATGGAATCCCGCCAAATGGGGTTCCACATCCGCCAGGAGCACCCTGCCCGCCTCAGTAAGATGCGCCCTTCGGCCGTGGATTTCGAACAGCCGAACGCCCAGCCGTTCCTGTAGGCGCCCGATCGCATAACTGATCGTCGACTGAGACCGATTCAGCTTCTTGGCAGCGGGCGCAAAGCCTCCCAACTGCACCACTGTTTGTAGAATCTCCCAGGCGTCCAGTGTTGTATTCATGGCCTTGAGGATACATCGAATAAATCGACGCATTTGGTGAAAAAATGCGACTATCCTTCGAGAATCTTGATTCGGTAAGATGCTGCGGTTCCTGAATTCTTAGCGCGGCGTCGTTTGAGCTGCAAAAATCGCGTCGCGAACACTTTCGGTCGCGGTCGTGTAGGCCAGTTTTTTCAAGAGTGCTCGGGTCCTGGATCGTCAGCCTGCATTCCAACTTGAGGTTCAAAAAATGAACAAACGCATGCCCCGAATGATGCAAAGATTTGTCCTGGGAACTGGATCTCTTTTCTTCGCCCTGGCCGTACAGGCTGCGGTTGCTCAAAGTGCAGCGACTCCTCCGTATTTGGACACCAATTTGACGCCTCAACAAAGGGCTGCCGATTTGGTGAACCGGATGACGCTTGCCGAGAAGGCCTCAGAAATGCAGAACAATTCCGCTGCCGTTCCTCGGCTGAATATTCCCGCATACCAATGGTGGAGCGAGGCCCTCCACGGAGTCATCAACGAGGGCGTGACCGAGTATCCGGAGCCGATCGGACTGGCCGCCACCTTCGATGCACCGGGAATTCATACCATGGCGGCCCAAATTGGTATCGAGGGACGCATCAAGCACGTGCAGAATGTACGCGAGGGACACACGGGCATCATGGGAGGCCTGGATTTCTGGTCCCCGAATCTGAACATCTTCCGTGATCCGCGCTGGGGCCGCGGGCAGGAGACTTACGGCGAGGACCCGTTCCTCACCGGCCGCATGGGCGTAGCCTACGTGACCGGGTTGCAGGGCGACAATCCAAAGTACTACCTGGCCATCGCGACACCGAAGCACTTTGCCGTGCACAGCGGGCCGGAGCCAACGCGCCATTTTGCCGACGTGGACGTGAGCAAGCACGATCAGGTCGATACCTACGAGCCAGCCTTCCGTGCGGCGATTGTGGAAGGCAAAGCCGGTTCGGTCATGTGCGCGTACAACGCCATCAATGGCGAACCGGCGTGCGCCAACCAATATCTGCTGCAGGACCAATTGCGCGGCAAGTGGGGCTTCAAGGGATATGTCGTCTCGGATTGCGACGCTGTCAGGGACATTTCCGCCAATCACCGGTATCGTCCGACACAGGCGCAAGGCGTGGCCATCTCCGTCATCCGCGGCATGGACAACGAGTGCGTCACCTTCACTTCGAGGTTTGGCGAACCGGTGGATAAGGCCTATCTCGATGCGGTGCAGCAAGGCTACCTGCCGGAAAGCACACTGGACACGGCACTGATCCGTCTGTTCACTGCGCGGATAAAGCTCGGCATGTTCGATCCCCCGGCTATGGTTCCCTATTCAAAGATCGATGAGAAGGAACTGGACAGTGAGGAACATCGTGCGCTGGCGCGCAGGCTCGCGAACGAGTCCATGGTCCTGCTCAAGAACGATGGAACTCTTCCGCTTAAGTCCGGGGTCCAGAAGATTGCTGTCGTCGGCCCGCTTGCGGATCAGACAAAGGTGCTGCTCGGCAACTACGCAGGAAAACCGACGCACAGCGTTTCCATTCTCGATGGCCTGAAGGCGGAGTTTCCGAACGCGAAGATCACCTACGTTTCGGGAACACAGTTCCTGCGCAACGATGGAGACCCGGTTCCGGATACCGCGCTGACAACTCCCGACGGCAAGCCGGGCCTGAAGGCGGAGTACAGCGAGTCAAAGGACTCGCCCGGCGCCCAATCGAATCCAACCATCGCGACCAGAACTGAGAGGAATGTCAATCTCTCCAAAAGCAATTTGCCAACGGAGGTTGCCGGGAAAAAGACCATCGCTGTGCACTGGACCGGCTCGATCACGCCAGCAGAAACCGGCGATTACCTTCTCGGTGTGCGGGGCACAGGCTTCGGAAGACTAACGGCTGACGGCAAGCAGGTTGCGACGCTGGTAGCCTACGACGACGTCGAAGCAGCGACTGGTCGCGTTCACCTGGTCAAGGGGCAAAAAACTGAACTGAGCCTGCATTACACCAGCAGGCCAAATGCGCCGCGCGCACAACTCATCTGGGCGAAAGTGAACGACGCTCCTTCGCCCGAGGCTGTTGCAGCCGCAAAGAATGCCGACGTCGTCATTGCTGTTGTCGGCATCACCAGCAGGCTTGAAGGTGAAGAGATGCCGGTGACCGTCCCTGGGTTTTCAGG
>JAJZGF010000133.1 GCA_021805025.1 Acidobacteriota bacterium | reverse complement strand
TGCATTTGCCAATACAGCAGTTCCATCCGAGGCGATACTCAGAGCAAGGCAGGTGGCGTGGGCCTGGCCACGGCCACAAAGGCGATTGTTCAATGCCTGCAAAACATGCAACGGATCGGGATCGTATTGAGCCGCCGTGCGAATCGCGCCGACAATCAGCGCAACCAGCATTCCGGCCTGCAAGCCCTTGCCCGTTACATCGCCCACGACGATCAGCACACTACCGTCCGCGGGATGGGGAACGATCTGGAAGAAGTCGCCGCCCACCTCACGCGCCGGGCGGTATTCGCTCTTGATGGTCAGCCCTGCAATCTGTGGCAGATTCTCAGGTAGCAGGACCTGCTGTACTTCCTGCGCTTGCTTCAAGTCGTCGACCATGCGGACGTTTTCGCGCTGCTGCTCAACGAACCGCAACAGGAAGATGACCAGAACAGCCAGCGGAACGCAGACAAAAACAGTTTCAGTCAGGAGAACGAACCGCCCCTTCACCTCAAACAATTCAAAAAGTATGAGGTACAAGGCGAAGAGCAAGCCTGGCGTCAGCGGCAACCATGCTTTTCTTCCTATCGTGCGCAGGCCATCGACGGTGATCGCCAGCAGCAGGAAAACAAAAGGGAGATAGAGCGCCAGATCCGCGTTGGAAATGCGATCGATGAAGGCTGATGGCGGCAGCAGACCGAGAGCCAGGCCAAAGGGCACCAGACCCCAGGTGAAAATCGCTGCGAATACCGCATAGTTGATGCGATGCCAGAGCGGTCTGGGCACGCATAACAGATGCATTTCAGCCATCGGCAGCGCGAAAAATGCAGCGCAAAACGGGACGAATTCGGCGGTGTAGGACACTTCGAATGGAATGCTTGTCTGCTGCGCTTGCCTGACCAAGGTTGCTAACGCCACCAGGGCCAGGCCGGTCAGACTGATCCCAGCCCAAAGGTATTCACGCCCGCTCCGGCTAAGGAAAAACAGGAACAAGGAGATCATCCCTACCGCGCCGCAAGCGGCAGTGAACAACATTAAGTACCAGTGGGGGTGACCTGTCCGCTGTTGCACGCTTTGCTGGAAGACGCGGAGCAGGGGAGACGAGCCCAGGAGCGGTGCGCCGCGCAAACCTCCGGACATGTTTGCACTTGGCAAGGCATCATTGCGATAGGCCCAGAACCGCAGGGCAAGTGTGACAGCGTGACCGTCCGTGACCGTGCCAGGAGGAATGGAGAAGAGCATTGGTTGTCCGGTATAAGTAACGCGCCATCCATCCAGTTTCCCGAAGCTGCCGATCTGCCGCCCGTTGAGATACACCGCATACGCTTCATCCACATTCTGCGGCATCAGTAGCGCGAGATCATGCGCATCCGCCGGTCTCTGCAATCGAATGCGATACCACGCATACCCCGTGTAGCCGGGATGGCCATGCTGTTGCCAGCCCGGCAAAGCAGCGGAGTCCAACGCCTGCACAGCTGTCAACGCAGTGTGCGCCGGATCAATCGTGTAGTCCTGCCAGCCGGAGTCGTCGAACTTGGGCTGCGCCCAAAGCGGGTTATCGCCGGTGTGAAACTTCCACGGCCCGTTCAGCACCCCGACCGAAGTTAGGTCTGTGCCGGGATCGATGTTCTGCGCGTGCAGTGTTCCGCGCGCGGACGCCAATACCAGCAGGGCGAGGCAGACGCACGTCTTCATGCCGCCGCCGCTTCCGCCAGCCGCCGTACCGTCAGCACCGTAATGTCATCGTCCTGCCCAAACTCTCTCGCGGCGTCGGCAATATAAAACGCGGATTGATTACTGAGGTTATGCACGCGGTCGAATCCGAACAGCTCGCCGCCCGGCCGCCGCGCCTCCACCACGCCGTCGGAAAGAAGCAGCAGCCGGTCCCCGGGGTGCAGATACACCCTCACCTCGTCGTACTTGACATCCGCAATCGCACCCAGGGGCAGCCCTCCGGGCAGTGCTACCTCCTGGCTGTTCAGATAAGGCGGCAGATGGCCGGCATTGGCGATTACGACCTCGCCATCGGCGCCGAACAGCACGGCCTGGCAGGTGGTCAGGCTCTCGCTCCCGGTCAGCACGCGGTTCAGCGATGCCAGAATCTTTGCCGGGCTCTGTTCCTGCACTCCGCGCAGCGCGCCCATCAGCATGGAAACGTTCATGGCCGCCTTCATGCCTTTGCCGGCCACATCGCCAATCACCACCAGCAACGCTCCGTCGCCGGTCGACTCCACGTGGAAAAAATCGCCACCCACCTCGTTGGCAGGGCTGTAGACCGAGTCCACCTCGAAGCCAGGCGTACGCAGCCGCTCCAACGGAATCATCAGCTCCTGTACGCTGCGCGCCGCGGCCAACTCGCTGCTGGCCCGCTCCCGCTCGTGATGAATGCGCTGGAAACGCACAAAGATAATCAGCACAATGGCCAGCATCCCGGCAAAGTCGGCAATGTTGGCAAAATGAATGGGTATGAGCCCAGTCTCGATCGTGAGCGGTGAGTGATACGGTTGTCCTCCCCAATCGCTCATGCTTCCGCTCAGGATGGGGTCCACAATCCCCACCATCGTGAGCAGCAGCGGAACAAGCAACAGGCCGGCTTCATAGTTACGGCGAAGTGTCGCGATAATCAGCGTGCTGAAGATGAAAGCGAACCAACCCACCATCCACAACGCAGCCCCTAGCCAGATAAAGCCCGTTGCGACTACCACAAACCAGCTGTGGAAACCGAAGAGCAGTTGCATCGTCGGTCCTACCGCAAGCAGCAAGGGAGAGGAATAGCGCAGCGCCCGGATGTACCAGCGCGGCCTCAGCGCAAGAAAGGCCACCAGAAACTCAAAATAAAGATACGCTGAAATCACCACCAGCTGAACCACCAGGGACGTATACCAGGCCGTGTCCATCTGCGCCGTACTGCCCGCCATGTCGATATACGCCATGGGAGCCTGCGCCAGTTCGTGCAGTGCCAGCCATAGATATTCCGGATGGCCCTTCTGGGTGAAATAGAGCGCCAGCAGAAAAAGCGACAGCACGGTCAGCAGGAAGGAATCAATCAGCCGCGGAAGCCGCTCGAAGAGATTGTGCGCCGACCACAATTCAAGATCCCGCGCCAGGTTTTCCTGATATCCCAGCCGCAGGGTGTGGTTGGTGAAGAATGTGGTGTAGGCCGCGAAGCCAAAAGGGATATAGATGGTTCTCACCACGAGGGTCAGATTCGTGTCGGTCGGGGCCAGTCCCAGATCGTAGATCCGCGAAATCTCCTGATACAGCCCTGGAGTGTTGCCGTGCGGGCCCTCCGGCTTGATTGCCTTGCCATTCGCATACACGTCCACTCCCGGCCCGCCGGAGTCGATGGAAAACGTGGTGCTGGGCGAAACCGGCAGCTCTACCAGGAGGGCCACAGGTCCATGTCCCGGCGCCAATTTAATGTGCAGCCGAAACCACACAAAGGGCCGTCTGTGTCTCGGCCGAGCCCCGCTTGCCCCAGCCGGAGCATCCTCCGGGTGGTCCAGGTCCTGCAGTCCGTCCAGGGAGTCGCCCGCATTGCGCACCGGCCATTGCGTGTCATCAAAGTCAACATTGGCCGCCGCCGGGCTGCTGGTCACTCCTACGCGCCAGCCTCTATCCAGCTTCACAGGCGAGCCCATTTGTGTGGCATCAAACACCACGGTCGGGGCAGACGGCGTGTTCACCTTGCGCGCCGGAAGATGCTTTTGCGGAGCCAGCATCTCCAGAGAATGGGCGCCGGCGCTGTGTTGCAGCGCAACCACTTGCAGACACGATCCCACGCAAAGCGCGCCGACTCCGACCGCTCGGGCTAAAACCGTAGGTCGCAAAGCAATCCTCCTACTTATGCGTGTTCACCACTCTAAAGCAGACCGCTCCCTCCTCAAAGCAAAACAGAGTTCCGGGGTGTACCCTGAGCCTGAAGGCGAAGGCCTGCGTCCTGCATTCTGCTGGCTCGGACTGTGATTTTTCTATCGCGCGGATACCAAGGAGGCGGATACTAGCGTCTAACGAGTGGAGCGATGCGCGTCCGGCTAGCGTCGTTCTGTCCCGGCCGGAGGTGAGGTCATGACATCAGCGTTCAACGGGATCAGAGTAACGGCTTTGGCAGCCTTGCTGATCGCAGTGGCTGCCACGTTGGGGGCTCAGTCTAACTCGTCCACTACTCAGTCAGGCACGGCACAGGCGCAACCTCCCTCGGCGCAGCCCACCCCCGCGGCTCCGGCCGCGCAGCAGACGCAACCCCCGGCGGCGCCCGCACAGCCGTCCCCCGCAACCGGCGCTTCCAGCGCAAAGCCCGATGCGACTCCCGCGCCGGGAACCACCCCGGTTGCGGGCGACCAGCCCGCCACCGCTCATTCCTCGGGCCCGGTTCTGCATCGCAAGGGAGACTCCAGCACGGAGCCCGGCGACCAGAGTCAGAGTCCCACCCCCGGAACTGCTCCGGTCGCAGGGGACCAATCGGCCACCGCATCTGGTCCCGTATTGCATCAGAAGGGCGATTCCAGCAAGCAGACCGGCGACAACAGCGGCCCTGCTCCCGGCGCCACACCCGTCAAGGGTGACGTCCCCGCCCGCAATACGGACGTGGACCCCGACAAGGTGGTCGGCGTCGGCAGCGACATGATGAAGGTCAAGCCCGGCAGCATTGAAGACGTCAACGCCGTCGGCAATCGCGAAATAGGCGCTCGCGGCCTCGGCAACTGGTACTCCACCGACTCCGAAATCAAAATGGGGAAGCAGTACGCCGACGAGATCGAGAAGACCACCCACTTCATCACCGATCCTACCGTTACCGAGTACGTCAACCGGATCGGCCAGAACATCGTCAAGAACTCGGACTGTAAAGTCCCATTCACCATCAAAGTCATTGACTCCGACGAGATCAACGCAATGGCTCTGCCCGGCGGATTCTTCTATGTCAACTCCGGCCTGCTTCTGAATGCCGACGAGGAGGCCGAGATCGCCGGCGTCATGGCCCATGAGATCGCCCACGTCTGCGCGCATCACGCCGCTCGCGAGATGACGCGCATGAACTACGCCCAGATCGGCTCCATCCCGCTCATCATGATGACCGGCTATAGCTGGACCGGCTATGGCATTTACGAGGCCTCACAGCTCGCTATCCCCATCGCCTTCCTTCAGTTCTCCCGCGACTTCGAAGCGCAGGCCGACTACCTTGGCGTGCAATATATGTATCGCGCCGGTTACGACCCCCAGGCCTTCATCGCCTTCTTTGAAAAGATTCAGGCACTTGAGAAGCGTAAGCCGGGCCTCGTCTCCCGGGCATTCTCCGATCACCCGCAGACCCCGGACCGCATCCTGCACTCGCAGGAAGAGATCGCCCGCATCCTCCCGGCCAAGGACGAGTACCTGGTCACTACCTCCGAGTTCGACGATGTAAAGGCCCGCCTCGCGCGCATTGAGAACAAGCGCCGCCTGCTCGACAACAAGGGTGGCCCGAAGCCCTCGCTCCGCCGTACCAGCACAACAACTGACAACGGCAACTCCACCGCCTCAGACGGCTCAGGCACATCGTCTACCGACGGACCCACGCTCCACCGCCGCGACGATCAGAACTAGGGTCTGTTGACCGGGATTTTTGGCTCCCGCACCATCGGTTCCAACTCCCCTACCGCTAGTGTGCCAGTGATGCCGGCACACCACGGACAGCGCATCCGCTTCATCTCGCCCCCATGCTGCAATCCCGGCCTGCACCCAAATCTCTGTAAATTTCCCATAACTTCCTGAAATTCCTTGAATCAGCAGGCAAAACCGCGCTATATACAGAGGTACCGGTCTGCCTGCCGGAATCCATCTGAATGGCCCGTCGCCATTCCTCCTGGGGGAATCATGCGCAACTCCACCGCCCGCTCAAACCTGCTGGTTCCCGAAGTTCGTGAGGTCATGGATATTCGTCAGGCTTCCGACTATCTCGGCATCTCGCCCGATACCCTTTACAAATACGCTTCTGAGGGCTTCGTACCCGCCTTCAAGCTGGGCAACCGCTGGCGTTTCAAGCGCTCCCGCCTCGATGAGTGGATGGACCGGCAGTCGGACCAGCACGCCGCACAGGCTGAACCTGACCCCCATCACAAGAAGCCAGTCCGTCCGGCCATGTAGCTATGGCAATAAGCAAGCGGTTCTCGCTCCGACAAGGAATAGAAAATGAGCCACCGGAGCCACTGTTCGAGGAGGTTCCAGATCGGCTGCGGTATTTCGTGGTCGAATTCGTTAAGAGTAGCTTTTACGACCATGTTGGAATCGGAACGGTTGGTAGAGCTCTTTGCCGTCCCCATCTACTCACAGGCTCTATTCTCCGGCAGAGGATTTGGTCGGAGGTACTGTCCGACGAAGTCTTCGCATGCGAATGGTGGCAGTTATATAACCTAGCCGAGGAGATATACAAAGATCTTCCAAAGATGGGCAGCGGTCGCGAACGCGCGTATGTAAACGCACTGAATGGAATTTTCGCTGAAGAGAGCGTTGGGTGGAGGATGGATGAGAATGGACGAATCCAGCGCCTCTTGCCGGCCGCTGCAGAAGCCCGTCAGGAGGAGGTATTCAGAGAACTGCAAGCGCCAAGGTTCCAATCGGCATGGGCCAACATGCTCAGCGCCTACAATGCGTATAACGCTCGCCCGAGACAGGATCAAGACGTTTGCTCAGCGGTCGTTGATGCTCTAGAATCCGTTGCAAAAGTAGTTATGTCCATGCCGACCGCAACCTTAGGAGACGTGATTAAGCAGGCGAGAGCAAGACAGGTTTTTGACCCTGCAACTCTCCGTGTGGTTGAAAACATTTACGGCTTAGCGTGCAGCCATTTCAGACATGGGATGACTGAGCAGTTCAAGCTGAAACCCTCCGAAGTCGAGTTCGTATACATGTCCTCCATCGGCGGAATGCTGATGTTCATTCGAGCTTTTCCAGCTTGACCCTTCTCCACTCACCCCTGTCCGTCGTGATATACCTTTCCGGGTGGACCACTTACGCCGCATCGGTCAACTCCGCCGCCGCATGACCCGTGCCGGGCTTCCCGGCCTGCTCGTCACCCACTTGCCCGATCTCCGTTATCTAAGCGGATTCACCGGCTCCAGCGCCGCTCTGGCCATCACTCGCCGCGTCGCGCGCCTGTTCACTGATGGCCGCTACACCACGCAGGCCGCCCAGGAAGTCTCTGCCGCCAAGGTTGAAATCGTCTCCGGCTCGCCGGCCGTCCATGCCGCCCAGTGGCTGGCCGCACAGCCTGGCGTCGATCTCGCCGGCATTGACCCAACCTGGACCACCGTCGCCGACCTCGCACGCTGGCGCTCCGCCTTGCCTGCCCGCCTGCGCCGCCCCTTTCTCCAGCCTCTCGCCGCGCCGCTCGTCGAGCCGCTCCGCATGGTCAAAGACGAAGACGAGTTGACCGTGATGATTGAGGCCGCGCTCCTTGGCTGCAGGCTCTTTGACCACATCCTCGGCTTTCTCCGTCCCGGCATCGCAGAGTTCGAGGTTGCCGCGGAGCTCGAACATCAGGCACGCCTCATGGGTGCCGAGGGCATGTCCTTTGACACCATCGTAGCCTCCGGCGTTCGCTCCGCTCTGCCCCATGGAAGAGCCACCGCCGCGCGCCTGCCGCGCAGAGGATTCCTGACCCTCGACTTCGGTATAATCCACAAGGGTTATTGCTCTGACATGACCCGCACCGTCTACCTGGGGCAACCCAGGGCGGGCGAGCGGAACGCCTACCACGCCGTCCTTGAAGCCCAGGAGGCAGCGGTAGCCGCAGTCACCGCGGGCGCACTGTGCGGTGAGGTCGACGAGGCCGCTCGCAGCGTGCTGCGCCGCGCCGGGCTTGCAGAGGCATTCACCCACTCCACCGGCCATGGGGTCGGCCTGGAGATTCACGAGTCGCCGCGTATCGGCGTCGGACAGGTAACCAGGCTGCTCCCCGGCATGGTTGTCACCATCGAGCCAGGTATCTATCTGGCCGGCCAGTTCGGCGTCCGCATCGAGGACATGGTGGCTGTCACCCGGAACGGAGGCCAGGTGCTCACGCCGGCGCCTAAGGCCCTCATCGAGCTTTGATAGATCGCATCCCGCTGCACCGGAAGAGGCAAGGAACGCATGAAACCACAGGATATGAAAGATCTGAAAGAGCTGATCGAATTCCTCAAGCATTACCACGTTGCCGAATTCGATCTCGACCGCGGCGATATGAAGATCCGGCTCAAGTTCAACCAGCCTGAATCCTCTTCCGCCGGTCTCTCTGATCTTGCGGCCCGCCTGGTCGCCGCCGCTCCGGTCGTTGCCGCACACGCCGCACCGGCTGCTCCGTCAGCGCCCGCCCCGGCTGCCGAACCTGACGAAATTCTCCACACGGTCAAGTCGCCCATCGTCGGAACGTACTATGGCTCACCGTCCCCCGGCGCATCGCCCTTCGTCTCGCCCGGCGACCGCGTTGAAAAAGGCCAGGTCATCTGCATCGTTGAAGCCATGAAGCTCATGAACGAGATCGAGTCTGACGCCACCGGCGAGATCGTCAAATGCCTGGTCTCCAACGGCCAGCCCATCGAGTTCGGTCAGCCGCTCTTCACCATTCGGGAAGGCTAACTCCGCTAGCTCAGCTAACTCAGCTAACCCTGCCCTGAGGATGAAGCATGTTTAGTAAAGTCTTGATTGCCAATCGCGGTGAAATTGCCCTGCGCGTCATCAACGCCTGCCGCGAACTCGGCATTCGCACCGTGGCCGTCTACAGTGAGGCCGACCGCAACTCCCTTCACGTTCGCTTTGCCGACGAGGCCATCTGCATCGGCCCACCGCGCCCCGCGGATAGCTACCTCAATGTCCCCGCCGTCATCTCCGCGGCTGAGATCGCCGACGTCGACGCCATCCATCCCGGCTATGGCCTTCTGAGTGAGAACGCAAACTTCGCTGAGGTCTGCCGCGCCTCCAACATCAAATTCATCGGACCTCCGCCGGAGGTCACCCGCATGATGGGCGAAAAAGAGAAAGCCCGCCAGACCATGAAGGCGGCCAAGGTGCCTATCCTGCCCGGCTCTGACGGCGTCATTGCCGGCGTCGATGAAGCCCAGGCCTGGGCAAAGAAAGTCGGCTACCCGGTCATCCTGAAAGCCAAGGCCGGCGGCGGCGGACGCGGCATGAGAATCGTCCGCACTGCTGAAGATCTGCCCAATCTCTACCACGCGGCATTTACTGAGGCGGCCAACGCCTTCGGTAACGGCGAGCTGTACATGGAGAAGTTCATCGAGCAGCCTCGCCACATCGAGTTCCAGGTCCTGGCCGACGAGCACGGCAATGTCACCACCCTCTTTGAGCGCGAGTGCTCCATCCAGCGCCGCCACCAGAAGCTGATCGAAGAGGCTCCGTCGCTCCAGGTCTCGCCCAGGCTGCGCGCCGAGCTCAGCCAGACCCTCTGCCGCTGCCTGTCCGACATCGGCTATCAGAACGCCGGCACCGTCGAGTTCCTCATGGATGAGGACCGCCAGATTTATTTCATCGAGATGAACACCCGCATCCAGGTCGAGCATCCCGTCACCGAGCCCATTACCGGCGTCGACCTCGTCAAGGCCCAACTCCGCATCGCCTCCGGCGAACGGCTCAAGGACATACTCCCGCCCAAAATCGAGATCCGCGGCCACGCCATCGAGTGCCGCATCAACGCCGAGCACCCGCAGAAGTTCACACCCTCCGCCGGCAAGATCACCGCCTTCAACGTCCCCGGCGGCAATGGCATCCGCGTTGACACCGCCCAGTACGCCGAGGGCGTTGTTCCGCCCTATTACGACTCGCTCATCGCCAAGCTCATCACCTATGGCGTCGATCGCGCCGAGGCCATGGCCCGCATGGAGCGCGCCCTCTCGCAGTTCGTGGTGCAGGGAATCGACACCTCGATTTCGCTCCACCAGGCCATCTTCCAGGACGAAGACTTCCGCGCCGGCAACTTCGACACCAAGTTCATGGAGCGCTTCCTGGCCAAACGGTAACGGCTGAGCGAGCCCCCCCTAGCGGGTGCCCCATTCATGCGCGTCCTTTGCGCATGAGTGGGAATCAACCGAATTCGGCATTACGATGGACCCATGCCCAGCCGATTGAAGCGGTACCAGAATGACGGCAATCACCACTTCCTCACCTTCAGCTGTTACCGCCGTCTGCCGTTTCTCGACAACGACCACTCGCGAAAGGTGTTCCTTGACATCCTCGAAGTAGTCCGCCGGCGCCACCAGTTTTTTCTCTTCGGTTACGTCCTCATGCCCGAACATGTACGCCTTCTGCTGAGCGAGCCAAAGGCGGAGCCTCTGCACAATACTCTGCGCGTGTTGAAGGGACAAACTTCACGGCAGCTCCGAGGTTCGCGGGACCGCTTTTGGCAGACGCGCTACTATGACTTCAATGTCCTCACGCATCGAAAGTTTGTGGAGAAGCTGCGCACCATCCACCGCAATCCCGGCGCCCGGGGATGGGTCTCCAAGCCCGAAGATTGGCCGTGGTCGAGTTTCCGGCACTGGGCTATCGGCGAGGCTGGGCCGGTCGAGATCGAATCCCACTGGACCTGGAACCGCCGCGAACATTCACAAACCCCACTCATCGCGATACCGCCGCAATGAATGGGGCGCCCGGCACCCGGCGGGTGCATGAGCGCCTCCTGGCCCGGCCGCTGTATTCTCAGAAGATTGCGAAATTGGCAAGCCCAGACCGAACCCCAAACGGAAGGAGCGAGCGTGCATCGGAACACGAGAGAATGGAACCATGATTTTCTGGAAATTTTCTTATTATTTTGTCTTTTGCTGGTCCTCCACTCCACAACCCCATGCCCTGCGCAGGATCTCGCAGGTCCGTCCCCGCAGGGAGAAAACGGTCTGTCGCGGCACCCGTGGCAGGTCGGCGTTTTTG
>JAJZGF010000132.1 GCA_021805025.1 Acidobacteriota bacterium | reverse complement strand
AATCTGTGCGCCAAGGCCGATAGTCTGGAGCGTCCGACCCTGCAGGTGGGAATATTCGGCGAAGACGGAGGCGTTCCATGCGCCGCCCGAGGCCGTAACCATGCCGGTGATGAGATAAGGAAAGATGCCGGGCAGGATCAGCGTGGTCCAGCGCTGCCAGCGGGTGAAGCGGTAAAGCGATGCGGCCTCGCGCAGGTCTGAAGGGATGGACATGGCCCCGGCAATGACGTTGAACAGGATGTACCACTGCGTGCCCAGCAGCATCAGGACAACGGAGCCGATGCCCAAACCGCCGCCAAGCTGAACCAGGCCGATGAGGAGAATGGGAAAGAATGCAGTAGCCGGGACTGAAGCCAGAACCTGCGCAACAGGCTGCACAACCCGCGCAAGCCTGGGATTGAAGCCGATCGCCACGCCGACCGGGATGGTCCACAGAGCGGAGATGAGCAGAGCGACATTCACGCGCAAAAAGGTTGCGCCTGCGCCCTCCAGCAGCAGGCGCAGGTCGGGCCAGGTTATGCTGCGCAGCATCAGCGCGCCCTGCACAGCCTCCCAGCCCACGACGGTCAGGACGAACACAGCCAGCGTTTTGAGATAGAGAGAACTCTTGCGGCGCTTTGCCTCCTGATCAATGGGCTGGACAATGCGGCAGGATGGGGTCTGCGCCATGCGCCGGTAGAGCGGCTCTTCCAGCCGCGTCCACAACCGGCCCGGCAGGGAAGTAAGAAGCCTGGAGCGTTGCAGCAGGGCAAGGATGGGCGAAGAGACGTGATCGGCCGACTCCACCTGCTCAAACTTGAACTTCTCGCTCCACGCAATCAAGGGCCGCCAGACGAGTTGGTCCGTGGCGACGACAATCAGAATCACCGCCGCAATGCCGCTGACCAAAGCGCGTGTGTCGCCTGAGTAGGTAGCTGTTTGAATGTAGCTACCCAGGCCGGGAAGCTGAAAATTGGTGCCATTCAGGGGAAACATCTCGCACGCCATCAGGGCAAACCAGCCATTGGCCACCGAGACGATCGAGTTCCAGACCAGGCCGATCGCGGCATAAGGCATTTCAAGCTGCCAGAAGCGCTGCCAGGCCGAGTAGCGGTAGATACGCGAGGCCTCGATCATCTCCCTGGGAATGGTCTTCAGCGAGGTATAAAAGCTGAACGCCAGGTTCCACACCTGCCCCGTGAAGATGAGCAGGATCACGCCCATCTCAATTCCCAGTTGATGGCCGGGAACAAGCGCAATCATGGCCAGCAGCACGGGAGGCAAAAAGCTCAGAACCGGAATCGACTGCAGAATGTCGAGGACCGCAATCATCCACGCCTCAACCCTGGGATTGTAGGCGGCCGTGTAACCGTACGCGATGGCGAAGATCAGGCTTAGCAGGTAAGCGATACCGATGCGCCCGATGGAGTAGAGCGCATAAACCGGCAGCGCGCTGATCGCGTGCGAGATGGGCGCCATCGGCACCGGCGTGCCCATCCAGTAGGTGGCCGTATGCACGATGGAGAAGAACAGAGCCAGCGCGCAGAGGCCCAGGCCCATGTCAATGACGATTGGCCAGGTACTGACGGTGACCAGCGAGCGGCCAAAGAAATTCTGGGTCCTCACCTGGTTTCCTCGCTGGCGGCGATTTCTTCTTCCAGCGCATCCGGCAGCACAAACCGCCTGCGTCCTGCGTCGAAATCAAACAGCTCGGCATAGCGGCCCCATGTGATGGCCGTCTCCATCTGGCGCAGGCACTCTTCCTTGCTGAACTGCTCGTCGAGCATGTCGAGGAAAAACTCCTCCGGCACGGTGTGATCGCTCTTGGCGTCGAGAGCGCGGCGAATCTGCCGCAGCAGCAACACGCTCTGCTGAGCGGCCTCGCGAAACAGTTCCTTCTGGCGCAGAATTTCGGAGTTGGCAAACTCTGTCCCGCTCTCGGTGATGGCCGCATCGCCCTCTTCCACCGTCAGGAAGCCGAGCAGTTGCGCCGCGTCCACAATGGGCAGAAGGTCGTCAATCTCGAAAGCCAAATCGTCGGCCAGCCGGTAGATGTCATCGCGGCCGCCTCTGTCCAGTAGCAGTTCAAGGAGTCCGGCCACGCCGCCCGGCCGTGCATGAGGCAGCATCTGGTAGCGCATCTGGCGCTGGTCGCGCACGCGCGGGCCGGCCTGCTCCGGGGCCTGCTCAGGAGTCACGTCGGGCCGCGTCAGCACTTTATAGATGTAGTCCACCAGCTGCGTAAACGGCTCGGACTTGCGGTCGCGCGGCTGTACCAGTTGCACCTTGAAGTCGGTGCGAATGTGCCCCGGATTGCGCCCCAGCACGATGATCCGGTCGGCCAGCAACACAGCCTCCTCAATGTTGTGCGTTACCAGGAACACGGCCTTTGTCGGCATGGTCTTCTTTGACCACAGCTCCAGCAGTTCGCTGCGCAGGTTTTCCGCCGTCAGTACATCGAGCGCGGAGAAGGGCTCGTCCATAAACAGCACTTCCGGCTCCACCACCAGCGCCCGCGCAAACCCCACGCGCTGCCTCATGCCGCCCGACAACTCCTTGGGGTAGGCCGCCTCAAAGCCGTCCAGGCCTACCGTATCCAGCATCTTCATGCTGCGCTCGTGGCGCTCTGCCGCACCCACACCGCGAGCCTGCAGCGGTGCTTCCACATTCTCCAGCACCGTAAGCCAGGGGAAAAGCGCAAAGCTCTGGAAGACGATGGAGACATTGATTTCCGTATCGGCGATGGGTTTTTCATGCCAGTAGACCTGCCCCGCCGAAGGGCGAGAGAGCCCGGTGAGCATCCGCAGCATGGTGGACTTGCCCGAACCCGAGGGCCCAAGCAGCGCGACAATCTCGCCCGGCACAATGCTCAGGTCAGTGGCGGAGATCACCTGGATGCGATTCGCGCTCGGCTGCGCATAATACTTCTCGATCCGTTCGGCGCGGATAATCGCGGTGGCGCTGGTTACGGCCGGTTGCGTCATGGTCTCGGTCTGTTGCATGCAGAGTTCTCCCGGTGGGGTCGGCAATGCGTCCGCCTGCCCCTTTCTGCAAGTGTAAGTTGGCCGGATTGCTCCGGCATGAAATGGGAGCGGCAAGCGCTGGCCGCCGGAAAAACACGGAATTGGGAAGCCTTTACCAGCGGTCAGAGCGTATCATGCTCTTAATGCATCATGAGACCCAAGCGAGTTGCCGGTGCGCGTTCAGCCGCTCGCTTTGCCAAAACCACTTGCACAAAGGTTAGCCGAGTCAACGGACCCGCTTCAGGAGAGTATGCCCGAAAATCAGGTCAGGCCCAAGGTTCTTGTTGTAGACGACGAGCAGGTGATTGCCAACACTCTCGCGATGATCCTCAATCAGAGCGGCTTTGAGGCGAAGCCCGTTTACTCCGGCGAGAAAGCCGTGGAACTGGCATCGACGTTCCAGCCCGATATGTTGATCACGGATGTCATCATGGCTGACTTGAATGGCATCGATGCGGCCATTCGCATCCGCGCCCTGCTGCCCAAGATCAAGATACTGCTCTTCTCCGGCCAGGCCGCGACCGCCGATCTGCTTGAGAAAGCTCGCACCCAGGGGTACGAGTTCGAGATTCTGGCCAAGCCCGTTCATCCCCAGGATTTACTCAGCAAACTTCGCGGCTAAAGCACTCGGTCTCCGGCCTCTAAGCCTTGAACTCGCGACGGCCATCGAGCGCCCGCGCCATCGTGACCTCATCGGCATATTCAATGTCGCTCCCTGCCGGCACGCCGGTCGCGATACGAGTAATCCGCACCGCGGTTCCGCGCAGCGCGCCGGCAAGCCAGTGCGCAGTCGCTTCGCCTTCCAGAGTCGGGCTGGTCGCCAGAATCACTTCATCCACTTCGCCGCGCTCCGCGCGCGCCGTCAGCGTGGCAGTGCGCAACTGGTCCGGCCCAATGCCATGCAGCGGTGAGAGGGTGCCGTGCAGTACGTGAAAGACGCCGTTGAAGCCCCTGGTACGTTCCACTGCCTCAATGTTGGTAGGCTCTTCGACCACGCAGACCACACGGTGATTGCGCGCCGGATTGGCGCAATAGGCGCATGGGTCCACGTCCGTAATGTTGTTGCAGACCGAGCAGAGCCGCAGGCTCGCCTTCAGTCCATGAACGGCATCGGCCAGCGCGGCGGCGTCCTCCTCGCTGGAGCGCAAAATATGGAAGGCGTAGCGCTGTGCTGTCTTCGCGCCAACCCCAGGCAGTTTCTTCAATTCTTCAATGAGCCTGGCCATCGGCTCGGCATAGCGTGACAACGTGCCTCCTAGAGCGTCCGGTACACAAGGCCCGTAAAAGCATCCCCATTCATCATGCCCTTGCCCCACTGCGCATCGAGATCTGCGGTGGGTTTCCTGGCAATCGCTTCCTGCTCGTTCGCTCCGGCGCGCTTCAGCGCCGCAATCTTGTCCCGCACGCTGCTCAGCATGTCGTGGAACTGCTGCAACTCGGCGCGGTCGCCGAGCGGTCCGTGGCCGGGGATGATCTTCGTCTGCGGGCCGGCCAGCGAAAGCGCCGTCGCGGTGGCCTGGATCATGCCGTCGATCGAGCCGCCTGTCCCCTCGTCGATGAAGGGATACATACGGTTGAAAAATGTGTCGCCCGCGTGCAGCACATCGGCATTGTGAAATTGAATGTAGATGTCCGTGTCTGTATGCGCGGGCTCGAAGTGGACCAGGTCAAGCGCGTCGCCGTTGTGCCACACCTGCATCCGGTCATCGAACGTGACAACGGGCAGCGCGCCCGTTGGCGCGGCGGGCAGGGAGATGCCCAGCAGCTTGACTGTCGAAGGCGCCGCGAGGCGATCGCGTGTCTTGCGATGCGCATAGATCATGAAGCCAGCCTCGTGCATGGCTTCGTTCCCGTCGGTGTGGTCCACATGCCAGTGGGTGTTGATCAGCGTGCTCGCCGGCTCTTGCGTGAGCGCCGCGATTGCCTCGCGAATGTGCGGGACAGCCGTGGAAAAGCTCGAGTCGATCACCAGGGTGCCGTCCGGCCCGGTCTGCACCGCCATGTTGCCGCCCGCTCCCTGCAACAGATACACGTTGTCATACAGCTTGGTGGTCTTGATTGCCGTTGTCGCGCCCGCGGCGCGCATCTGCCCCAGGCGGTCTGTCGCCCCAGGCGCCTGCGCGCTCATCCACCGCGGCGCCAGCATCGCGGCGCCAGCCACTGCGCCGAAACTTAAAAAACCTCTACGATCTATCCTTGCCATTCTTCTGACCTCCCGACAGGTTTGCCGACTTATTCCATTTACCCTAGTCCCGGCAGCTTCAGCCCGCCCAGCATTCCCTGCACGCTGGACTGGATAGCCTCGTCCGCTTTGCGGCCCGCCTCGTTGACGGCTGCAACGACCAGATCCTCCAGCATCTCCAGATCCTGCTGACTGCCGGAAAGGCTTGTCACTGCCGCAGCGTCAATGTGCAGTTTGAGCAGTTGCTTCTTGCCGTTCATTGTCGCCATCACGGCGCCTCCGCCGCTCGATCCCTCCACCACGGTCTGCGCCAGCTTGCGCTGCACCTCTTCCTGCATCTGGTTGGCCTGGGTCATCATCTCTGAAAGCTTCAGCGGATTGATCATCGTCCCTCCTCGTGCAACTCATTCATTTTTTGCGCAGATCGACGACGCTACGTACTTCCGCCTTGAACATCTCTTTCGCCCGCTGCACCAAAGGATTGGCCAGTGCCGCCTCCTGCACACTGCCTGCCAGCGGCGCCGCCATCGCAGCGGATGCAGGCGCCGCGCCAGTGCCTGCGCCCGGCACGATGAGGAATCGCGCGGGTGCGCCCATCTGCTGCAACTGCTGGCGAATGATCTTTTCCGCTGCGGCATTTACCGTGAGGCTCAGCATCTTCTTGCCCATGGCCGCGGTTTCAATGCGCACGCCGGCTCCGTCCACGGTCCACGCCGCCACCCCCAGCAGTTGCGCGGCAGAGGTATGTCCTGCCGCGTCGAGCGCGTTCACCACGGCCTGGCGAAGCGTGTCCGCATCGGTAGCGTCAGATGGGCGGGCAGTCTGTGGGGCCTTGGCAAGCGCACCCTCGGTCAGCGACTCGGAGAAGCCCTTCGTCGGCTCGCTGTCAGGCTGCCGTGCGGCTTCCGCAGGCGACATCTCCGCGGTTGCCGTGGGCTCGGTCGTCAGCACCGGCGCTGGCCGCGGCATCTCCGTTACGTTCGACAAATTTGACACGCTGTTACCGGCCCGGCTTCCCGCCTCCATCTTCGGGCCTGCGCTCCAGCCGCCGCCTGAGGGGCCAAACGGCGAGTGGGAAGGCGGCTGCGGAGCCGATGGCGCGGCCGCGCGAGCCGGTGTTGCGGAGGCACGCGGCGAAGGAGCCGACGCACTTCCGCCGGTCTTGCCTGTGACTGCGCTCAGCAACTCCTCCAGCGGCAGAAGGCGCTGCGCGTGGATGAGCTTCAACAGGCCCAGCTCCAGATGAAAGCGCTGCTCCTGCCGGTAGTTCAGATCGTCAAAGGTGCGCAACACAATCTGCAGATTGCGCGTCAGCTCTTCCTCGGTGAAGAGCAATGCCGTACGCGCCGCGCGCGCCCGCTCATCGCCGCTGATCTGCAATAGCTCTGTCTGCTCGCCGCCCAGCTTGGCCATCAGCGTATTGCGCAGGTAGCGCACCATTTGCCGCGCCAGCGACGACGGGCTGTGCCCGGCGTTTAACAGCAGGTTGATCTGCTCCATCAATGCCGCGCTCTGGCCCTGCGCCACGGCCTCCAGCAGGCGCTCAAAGACCGCATTCGGCACCGACCCCATCAGTTCGCGAATCTGCGCCGCAGATAATGCTGCCTTGCCATCCTCTGTCGGAGCCGAGGCAATGGCCTGGTCCATGATGGAGAGCGCGTCGCGCATCGACCCGTCGCCGGCCTCGGCCAAGAGCGCCAGTGCGTCGTCTTCGGCCACCACGTTCTCCTGCCCGGCAATCATCTTCAACTGCGCCAGAATGTCGTCGAACTTCACCGCGTGAAAGCTGAAGTGCTGGCAGCGCGAGCGGATGGTCTGTGGAATATCCTCAGGCTGCGTCGTAGCCATCATGAAGATGACGTGCGCCGGAGGCTCTTCCAGCGTCTTCAGAAGCGCATTGAAGGCCGCTTCGGTTATCTGGTGCGCCTCATCAAGGATGTAAATCTTGTAGCGGTCGCGTGCCGGCGCATAGCGCGCCGCATCGCGCAACTCGCGAATTTCGTCAATGCCGCGATTGGTGGCCGCGTCAATCTCTATCACGTCCACCGCGCTCCCGCTGCGGATCTCCGTGCAGGAGTCGCACACGCCGCAGGGCTCGGGCGTGGGTCGCGCATCCGTTCCGATGGCGGTCCGGCAGTTCAGCGCCATGGCCACAATGCGCGCAATCGTCGTCTTGCCGATGCCGCGATGCCCCGAGAGGATGTATCCGTGCGCAATGCGGTTCTGCGCGAGCGCGTTCATCAGCGTCCGCGTCACATGGTCCTGCCCAGCCACGTCGGCAAAGCGTTGCGGACGATACTTCCTGGCCAGTACCTGATACCCCATGAGAACCCGCTCCTTCAGCTTCCTGTTTCTGTGAGTAGCCTAGAGGGGATTGTATCGTTCCGGGGTGGGCACACACCGGGTGGAAAACGATGCCGCTTCAACGGAGCAAAACTGCGCCTGTTACGCTACGTTCAGGCGCGTGCTCTGGGCTTTCTGGCGTCTGCACGGGGCCGGTCGGACCCAACAACAGCCGCCTTCCTGCGCCTCCGCGTCTCTTCCTGCGAGTACATTGTTCCGCGGCACTTTTTCGCGCCACAGTTGCATTGGCACTCGTCGTCGCCGCCGTCATAGAGACAGTAATCGTAGGTGATCTCCTCGCCCGCCTCAATACTTCTGATGGCGACGATCCACACGCGCCCGTTGGTTTCCTCGGCCTCGCAGTTTGGGTCGCAGCTGTGGTTGATAAACATGGCCATTGAATGGCCGTCGATGACGACCGAGCCGTCGCCTAGTCCAAACAGATAGGTGATGGGCGACTCTTCGTAGGCGGTGTCGGCCTCGTTTTTGCTCAGGCGGGGACCGTCATATTCGGCCACGCGCTGGCCTTTGCGGATGGGCGTGGTGGTGTAGCAGCCTGCGGCGTGGATGGCGGAGGAGCGAATGATCAGTCCCATGGATTTGTCCGGCGGCGTCCCCTGGCGCTTGATGTGTGTATGCATCGCATCCTACCATTGAAGTGGTTGTTGAAATCGGCAGCAGAAGGGCAGGAGCAAACGGGATGAAGGGTGCATGGGCAGTTGCGCTGGCGCTGGCTTGCTGTGGAGTGTGGGCGCAGGCGCAGGCCGGTGGCTCGTCCCAGACGCAGCCGAGTCGTTCCGCGGGCAGCGGGCAAAGCAGCGCGCCCAGCGCACCTGCCTCCGGTTCTTCGGCGGGCGGCGCGCAGAAAGAGTCGAATCCTTTCCCGGAAGATATCAACTCGATCCCGGTGATGCCTTCGGCCGATTCGCCGGGCACCGCGCCATCCGCCTTTGAGTCGGACGCCGCCGCTGCTCTTGCGCTGCCCAGCGACGACAGCGACCCGGTACGCAGCCCCGACGACCCTGCCGCCGCCTCTGCAACCGGCCAGGAGGCCGGCACCAGCGACAGTTCGACCGGCCTGGATCAGCTTCTTGAGCCGCCGCCGGACACCGGTAGACACCACAGAAAAGGGGAGGACGACCAGATCGACGCAGCTTTTCCGCACGACGGACCGAAGAAGGACATCAACATCGGCGAGTATTACCTGCAGACCGGAGACTGGCAGGGAGCCCTCTCACGCTATGAGTCGGCCATGGTGCAGGACCCCGAAAACCCCGAAGTCTATTGGGGATTAGCTGAAGCCCAAAGGCATCTGGGCCAGTATGCGGAGGCCAGGGCCAACTACCTCAAGGTGGTGGACTATGACCCCGACAGCAGACATGGCAAAGATGCGCGGAAGATATTGAAGCAGCCGGAGATCGCGAACGCTCCCGCGGTCTCAGGCGGCACTTCGGCTGCAAGGCCCAGGCAGTAGACAACGGACGCCGCGCGGCTAGAAGCCGCAATACTCAAGATATGCATCAATAATCTGCCTGCCCCAAAGGGCGCTTATGATGCCGCCGAAGCAGAGAAACGTGCCAAGCGGAAGCTTGGTGAGATGCCACGGTTCTGCGTGGTGGCGTGTCGACCGAACCACGAGGATGACGACGGCGACCAGGGCACCGGCTGTGACACCGAGAAAAAAAGCGAGCAGGGTGTGAGACAGGCCGAGCCAGGCAGCGAGCAGCAGCATGAGTTTCGCGTCGCCCAGGCCCATCCCTTCGCGGCCCCGCAGGGTGCTGTAGGCCCAGCGGATGAGGAGAATCAACACCGGGAACAGGATCAGGCCAACTATCCATCGGACAGCCGCGTCGAAGACCTGGGCGTGGTGGTCCTCCAGTCCGCTCTCCAGGCTCCAGTGCAGAGGGAGCACTGCCCAGACCCAGCGCACGCTGAAACGCACCGCACTTACCAGCAGCCCCAAGGCAGCGCCGCCGAGTGTAAGCCAGTCAGGCAGCCACAGCCGTTCCGCGTCCAGGGCTGCGATGCCGGTGAGCAACCAGCAGAGCGCCATTTTCACTGTCGTGAAGGTGAACTCGTCGTAGACGCTGAGAGCCGTCGATTCCGGCGCGCCCAGCACCGCCAAGCCCCTCCACGCAGCCGCAGCCCAGCTTGCGGCCACGGTCAGTTCCACCAGCGGATAACGCCAGCCGATGTTGGCTTTGCAGGTCCGGCAGCGGCCAAGGAGCGCAATCCAGCTCACCAGCGGGATATTTTCCCACCATGCCAGGCTGCGCCCGCATGAGCGGCAGTGCGAGCGCGGCAGGACGATGCTTTCGCCCTCCGGCCAGCGGCTGATGCACACGTTGAGGAAGCTGCCAAAGGCCAGCCCGGCGAGCGCAGCGATTGCGGTTCCTAAAATACGAATCATGAGAAAGAGAGTATACGGCCATTTGCGCAAAAAACCCACCCGTACCGCGGGCCTTCTTCTGCACGTCGCACCATGCGGACCTCTATCTCGCTGCCTCGGATTACACTGAGGGGGATGGACGATGCACGCAAGGCGGCCGGTCCACAATCCACATCCACAACGCCCCGCATCGCCGTGGAGACAGATCCGGCGCGGGCCGCGGCACTTTTTGAGCAATCAGCGGCCATTATGGCGCGGCTGCGCGCACCGGACGGTTGTCCCTGGGACCGTGAGCAGACCTTCGACACCATCCGCAAATACACGCTGGAAGAGGCTTACGAGGTCTTTGACGCCATCGAGCGGCGCGACTTTCCTCACCTTGCCGAGGAGCTTGGCGATCTGCTGCTGCAAGTGCTTTTCTACGCGGAGATGGCCGCCAACGAAGGCCAGTTCACCGTGGCCGATGTGCTGGATCATCTGAACCGGAAGCTTATCCGCCGCCACCCCCACGTCTTCGGCGAAGAGGCTTCGCGCACGGCGGGGAACCAGGCCGACGTGGATGCCGCAGTCGAAGGCTCCTCAGCCGCCGTGCTGCGCAACTGGGAAGAGATCAAGACTGCGGAGAGGCAGGCGGCGGGCAAGGGAACACCGGAGCATTCGCGCCTTGACGCCGTGCAGCGCGCCATGCCCGCGTTGGCTGAGGCATCCAAGCTCGGCGCCAAAGCGGCCAAATCCGGCTTCGACTGGCCACACTGGCGAGACCTGTTGCCCAAGCTGGTGGAAGAAACTGCAGAGTTGGAAGCCGAAGCCGCTGCAGCGGAAGGGGATCCGGCTCGCAAAGCCGCTGTGGAGTCCGAGCTGGGCGATCTGCTTTTCACCGTGGTAAACCTGGGCCGTCACCTCGGCGTAGATGCCGAGATGGCTCTGCGCGGCTGCAATCTGCGCTTTCGTCAGCGATTC
>JAJZGF010000320.1 GCA_021805025.1 Acidobacteriota bacterium | reverse complement strand
TCGACCAAGCCATCAAGGAGGCCCTTCAGCAAATCTCCGCAGAGAATGCACAAGCATGGTTCAGGCTCACGCTAAACTGGGTACAGCTATGATGAAAATACTCTAAGCACCTTGGATCACACTCCCGAGGACGGCGGCTCATCCGCCGTCCTTTCTTTTCTTCGCAATGTGCCACTGCGCAAGGGTTGTCGAATATGATTGAGTGGCGATGAGCAACAGCACAGCGAACAGTCTCTTGGTAACTCTTCTTTTGATGCTGCCGCTGGCGCATCCCGCGTTGGCGCAAGCATCCTCATCCGGGAATGCCAAGCAGCGGGCGGCTGGCCTCGCCCGCAAGGCGCAGCAGCATCTGAAGGAGAATCGGCCCGACTTGGCGATTCCAGATCTGCGCTCGCTGGTCGCGCTGGATCCGGAGAACCTCGATGCACGCGCCAACCTCGGCGTGCTCCTGTACTTCAAGGGGGACTATGCGGAAGCCATGCCGAATCTGCGGGAGGCCTTGAAGCTCAAGCCGGATGCCTGGAAGATACAGGATCTGCTCGGTAGTTGCGAGAAGCACACCGGGGATTTTAAAGGAGCTGCGGCGGACCTGGCGAGCGCGTTCACGAACCTGGACGAGAAGAATATCCGCGTACAGGCGGGCCTGGAACTGATCGAGGTCTACACTGTCTCGCAGGATCTAGACAAAGCCGTTGATGTGGTTGCTATTTTGCGGCAAATTGCCCCCACTGACCCCGGAGTTCTGTATGCCGCCTATCGTATCCATACCGATCTCGCAGGCGAGGCGATGCTGGACTTGTCGATCGCAGCGCCCGAGTCGGGGCAGATGTACCAGGCGATGGCGCATGAGCTTTACCATGAGGGGGACTTGCCGGGGACAATCGCTGATCTTCGCAAAGCAATTGCCGCCGATCCCAGTCTGCCCGGCATCCACTATGAGCTGGGCGAGGCTCTTCACGCGTCGCCTGACCTGAAGCTTCGCGCAGAGGCGGAGCAGGAGTACAGGCTTGCTCTGGTGGAGAACAGCCGCGATGAGAAGGCCATGTCCAGACTTGGCGACATTGCGGTGGAGAAGAACGACCTGGATGGCGCGGCCACCGACTACAAGAAGGCGCTGGCGATCGTGCCAAACTACCCCGACGCGATGCTCGGACTGGCCCAGGTCGATATTGAAAAAGAGCAGCCTGCCAGGGCTGTGGCGTTGCTGCAGCCGCTGGTTGCCGCCGATCCCACGAATGTCCTGGCCCACTACCGGCTGAGTGTGGCCTACCGCAAGCTGAAGCGGCCAGACGCCGCCAAACGCGAAATCGAGGCCTATCAGAAATACAAGGACATCAAGGAGAAAATGCGCAAGGTCTACAAGGGGATGCGTCAGGACGCTCCGCAGGATCAGCAGGAGAAGTGATGGACGCAGCCCGCAAGCAGAAGCGACTAAAGACGGGCGGTGCCATGCCCGCATCGGCGTTTGTCGTCTTGTGCTGCGCGCTTTGTTTCGTCCTGTGCTGCGGTCGTTCGCCAGCCCAGGTCATCAGCCAGGCCAGCAGGCCGTCAAAGCCAACTCCTATTGCGGCGAGCGTGCGCGTCCCGCAGTTGGCGGATATCACAGCTTCGACTGGCATTCACTTCGAGCACCTCTCCAGTCCGGAACAAAAATACATTGTCGAGTCGATGAGCGGCGGCGTGGCCCTGCTCGATTATGATGGCGATGGCTGGCTCGATATCTATTTCACCAACGCTCCCAGCGCCGCAATGGCGCTGGCTGGGAAAAAAGCCAGGAGCGCCCTCTACCATAACAATCATGACGGTACCTTCACCGATGTCACAGAAAAGGCCGGCGTAGCCTATCCGTGCTGGGCCATGGGCGCAGCGGTGGGCGATTACAACAACGATGGCCGCCCAGACCTGATAGTGAGCTGTTTCGGCTGCGTCGTACTCTACCGCAATAACGGCGACGGCACTTTCACCGATGTCACCAAAGCAGCGGGCCTCGGCAAAGATGCAGGGTGGGCTACAGGAGTGACGTTCGGAGATTACGACAGCGATGGCAACTCCGATCTCTTCGTCCCCCATTATGTTGCTTTCGACATGCATGACCTGCCGCAGTTCGGCTCCGCCAAGACATGCCAATACTTCGGGATCGCGGTGCAATGCGGTCCGCGCGGCCTGAAGGGATCGCCCGACAATCTGTACCGCAACAACGGCGACGGCACTTTCAGCGATGTCTCGCAACAAGCCGGGGTGGACAACCCGAACCGCTTCTTCGGCCTTGGAGCCGTGTGGGAGGATTTCGACAACGACGGGAAGCTCGACCTCTTCGTCGGAAACGATGGCGAGTCGAACTACCTCTACCAGAACCTGGGCGGCGGGCGATTCAAGGATATCGCGCTCGATGCCGGGGTCGCTCTGAGCGAGGACGGCCTGGAGCAGGCCAATATGGGCCTGGCCCTCGCCGACTACACGAACACCGGCTGGATGAGCCTGCTGGTGAGCCATTTCAGCGACGAGTATG
>JAJZGF010000319.1 GCA_021805025.1 Acidobacteriota bacterium | reverse complement strand
TGGTGGCCGGATTCGAGTTGACGAGCACAACCTCGAAGCCATCCTGCCGGAGCGCTTTGCAGGCCTGTGTGCCGGAGTAGTCGAACTCCGCCGACTGGCCGATGACGATCGGCCCGGAGCCGATGACGAGAATCTTCTGGATGTCGTTTCTGCGTGGCATGTCTACTTGGAGGCTCCTGCAATCATTGAAACTCGCGCTTTGAGTGAGGTTAACAAATCGTTGAAATCAAGCTCTTCAGAAGGCTGACGATAACCTCCTTCATTTGCAGTGTTGGAAGACGAAAGCAACAAGGCCGCGTTGTCATAAAGCCTTTCTCGGACCAGTTTGGTCATCAACATCTCATAACGTTTTGAATACGAGGCACCATGGAACTCACGGAAGACTGGAAAATGCGGCTGTTGTACAGTCACCGGCTGAAGCGACTTGTTGGTTTCTTCCAGCACCATCACATACCCTAGCCAGGGACGTTGCGACGGCGAAAAAGCACCTTCGCGGTACGCCGCCCAAATATCCGTCGCACTGCCAAGAACTTCCTCCGTGCGATTGTTGAAGTTATTGCCAAAGGAACCGACCTGTGACTTGAACTCCATTGCTGCGACAAGCTGCCCACTCACAATTACGAGCAGATCCCATTTCTTTTCCGCACGAAACCAGCCTGGTAATTCAACCTGCTGGTTGCAAAAAATATCTCCACTGTCGATGCCGCACTCGATCAGATAATCGCGCACCAACTCGATAAAACCATCTAACTGTTTCCCGCCAGTAACTGCTGCGCGATTTCCAGAGTCGCGCGCTCCCGACTTAGCACCCTGCCGAATTGTCTGATTGCTCCTTGTTGCCCAAAAATGTTTAACAGCCTGGCGCAATCTATTTTCCCAGTAAGGAGTCATGGCTCATGCACCTCAGCAACCTTCGGTTGCCAGAAGAGTCCACTCGTCTCTCGATAAAAACGCGCAACAGACATCCTGTGATACTTCTCTGTAATTTCATAGCCGATGCTATTGCGTCCTGTTCGCGCTGCAGCGATGGCGTTCGTCCCAGAGCCGGAAAATGGATCGACGACAGTGTCTCCCACAAAACTGAACATGCGAATCAAGCGCTCAGCCAATTCAAGCGGATAGGGCGCAGGATGATCTTTCGTTGAAGCTCCCGTGAGGCCTGTCCATATCTGCTGAAACCAGTTTTGGTAATTCTCTGCACTGATCACCGATAGCAGGCGCATGGCAGCTGTCGGTCTTCGGTAACCACCTGGCTTGCGAAACATCAGAATGTACTCAATATCATTCTTAATTACCGAGTTTGGCTCATAAGGCTTGCCAAGAAATCCACCACTGCCGGAAACCTCATAGACAGCATTGGCGATCTTATGCCAGATGATAGGCGCAAGATTATCGAAGCCTATCTTACGGCAAAGTTCCTGGATCGACGCATGCAGTGGAACAACAGTATGTCGGCCTTCATTTTGTCTTCTTGACAGACATACGTCGCCAACGACGCAAATCAGTCGTCCTCCCGGAACCAGCATTTCATAGCACCGCTTCCAGACCTGCGCAATCTCCTTCAGAAACACCTCGTAATCTTCAACATGACCTAACTGCCCCTTTGCTTCTTCATATTTTTTAAGCGTCCAGTAGGGTGGAGATGTTAGTACCAGATGTACGCTCTCTGGCTTGAGCACACGCATGAAGCGTGCATCTCCCTGGACCAGATAATGCTGCGTCGGAATCTGTCGCACTGCCTGGTCAATTCGATTCAACGCATCGAAGTCCCGCGCCAATCGCGGTATTTCTGTTTGTTCAACGGAAATGGATTGAGGCAATTCGGGCAAAAAGAACGAAAGATCCAACTCCGGAATTATTATTGCTTCCGGCGCATTTAACTCCGCTTTTGCCGCCATCGCCCTCATCTCTTCCACTCGTCCATCAGCTTGCGGAAGTCGTGAAAGAGATAGTTGCTGTCGTGCGGTCCGGGTGCGGCCTCAGGATGGTACTGCACGCTGAAGAGCGGCAGCGAACGATGGCGCAGTCCCTCCACTGTGTTGTCGTTCAGGTCAACGTGCGTCAGCTCAACCTCACCCGTGCGGATGCTCTCCGGATCAACGGCGAAGTTGTGATTGTGCGCAGTGATCTCCACCTTCCCTGTCACCAGATTCTTCACCGGATGATTCCCGCCATGGTGGCCAAACTTCAGCTTGTAGGTCTTGCCGCCCAGCGCGAGACCGGTCAACTGATGCCCCAGGCAGATACCGAAGATCGGCACGCGGCCCATCATCTGGCGAATCGACTTCACCGCATACTCCACTGGCTCCGGATCGCCTGGCCCGTTCGACAGAAAGACCCCGTCCGGCTTCAGCTCCATCACCTGATCGGCAGTGGTCTGCGCCGGCACCACCGTAACGCGGCAGCCCTCGCGCGTGAGCATTCTGAGAATATTCCGCTTGATGCCGAAGTCATAGGCGACGACATGCAGCAGCGGTCGATCCGCGGCGGCAGCGGCGGCCAACAGCGGGT
>JAJZGF010000131.1 GCA_021805025.1 Acidobacteriota bacterium | reverse complement strand
TCGTCGTTGGGATCCAGGCGGGATGCTTCGCGCAACTCAGATTCCGCGTGGACGTAATCCTTCAGATTAAAAAGATTGAAACCTAGATTCCTATGCGGCGCCGCCCGCCAGGGCGACATCCCTTGCGAGGTTTGACGGTTGCAGCGCCTCCAGCCTCTCCTCTGCTGCATGACACAGGGCGAGAAGATCAGCGCTCGCCCCGTTGGCTGAGATGTGGTCTCCCACAGGAAGTTCCAGTGCATCAAGAGCTTCACTTTCGTCAAATTTGAGCGCTTGCTCAATGCTGGAAAGCCCCTCTGGAAGCTGCCCTGAGAGAATCAGCAACTCCCCAGAGCGTGCCAGGTCGGTTGCCGAATTTGGAGACATGCGACGCGCCTGCTCAAGCTGCTCTGACCGCGGTTTCTCACAGGGAGTAGGCAAGGAGTAACGGACGAGGCAGAAAAAAGTGGCAAAAGGCCGCTGATTTTATGGCATAACTGCGTTGTCGAGACGTAGTGGAATGCCAGAAAAAGAGGCGGCCTTTGATGGCAGAGTGTATACAAGAAACGTTCTCGTTTGCAGCCCATTTTCGCGTCGTGTGGAAGCCGGGTTCACAGCTGGTCAAGTGTCAACCGACGGCGGGGCGTTGCTGTTGCGGGAAGTGGATCTCAAGATCAACCTGCTGGGGCGTCTCGGCGGCTGCTTTCAGGATGGCCGCTCGCCGCTTCTGGTGACGCACCAGCTGTCGGAGATGCTCTCGCAGCGGATCTACGGGCTGGCGTTGGGCTATGAGGACCTGAACGACCACGAGCAGTTGCGCAGGGATCCTTTGCTGGCAGTACTGAGCGGCAAACGCAATCTGGACGAAGAACTGGCAGGCAAGAGCACGCTGAACCGGCTGGAGCTGGTGAGCCGCACGAAGCGCTATCACAAGATCAGCTACTCGGCCGAGTCGATCGACCGGCTCTCGACCGACGAGATGAAGGGCAACCAGTTGCGTCTCTGCTTCTCTGCACTGGCTTACACCCTGGTCGAGGCGCTCCGCCGGCTGGGCTCAAGGGCACCGAATGGACCCACGCACAGGTCGGTACCATCCGCTCAAAGCTGTTCAAGATCGGCGCCGTCGTCCGCATCAGTGTTCGACGCATCGTGCTCCAGATCAGTTCAGCATATCCCTGGAAACACGTCTACTCGCATGCCTTCCACGCACTGCGCTGTTGACCCGGAATCGTCACCCACAACCCCGACTTCCACCTCTGCTGAAACCTTCGGTCAGCGGAGCTCTGCCCAAAATCAAAGCCGGACCTGCCCACCACCGCACGCTCAGAACCGGTTACCGCTCCTCAACGCGTCTGAAGGCCGCAAGAGACACTCAATCCCTCGCATTTCCAAGATCTCAACGCCCATTCCAACCATCACTCACCGCGTGTGAGACATGCAGGCTAGGCCATCGCGGGCATTGGCTGCCCGAGCATGGCGGCCGCTTTGGCAGCCAGTTCAGGGGTGTTGGCGACCATCGGCGCCTGCTGCGGCAGGTGCGCGCCGCGGGTGAGGCGATGGACGAAGTGATAGGGCGGCCATGGACCGGATAGCTGCAAATGGCACTCGCGCATCATCGCGCTGGTGGAGGCAAACTTGTTCTGATACCGCTCGACGCACTTGCGCTCGATCAGGTGTGCGATGTCGAGCACCATTTTGCCGCCTTCGGTGAGGCGGCAGCTTACTTCCTCATCCAACGGCATGAACAGCCTGTGCATCTGGAAGCTCACGGCGCGGGCTCGCGTCTGGCGCTCGCGCTGGCGTGATGCGGTCTCGCGCAGGTTGGTCAGGTATTCGCGGCCCACCGTCTCAGACGTGGAGGGCCGGCTTACCTCGCGCCCGCAGCAGTCATCCACAAATATCTTCAAGTGCATCTCGGTTTTACCGCGCAGCTTGTCAATGTTGGTCTGAAACTGCCGCTGGTTGGACCGGACGGATTTGCGGAGGGTCTCATCGTCGTTGAAGACGGTTCCAAAACGGAAGGGAAGGACCGTGGAATGCTGGAAGCAGTCCGCGATGACCCTTGCGTGATCCACGCCGGCCTTCTGGGTGAATCCCTCGTTGGGGTTGTGCTCGCTGACAATGATGGCCAGATCGCTTGCGGGGTAGAGAAAGACCTGGTTGCCGCTCACTCCGTGAACGGATTCCAAGGGAACTGGTTTGCGATGGCGGGCTAATTCAGGAAAAGCTGGTTTTTCACCGATGCAGTAGGCATACCATGCCATGTCGTGGCACTCCGTGTGCGGCCGCAGGTAAGCGGCGCTCGTTAGTGAAGCTCTGTGGACTCAGGAACAACTGCATTGTGGCTCGGGGCATAAATCCCCAGTTGAACTACCGGGAATACTAGCCCCTGGAAAACACGACTGGCAACGTCTCACATCACGAAGTAGGGGAAGGGAAGCAGAAACGGGTCAATTCGCTTTTATAAGAAGAAATTATAAGTTTATAGGATAAAAACCCAGGCAAAATTAGGAGGGAACCGTATGAAACGCGACCGGGGAGGGACTGGCGTCCGCGGGGCGAATCGTCCCGGTGCCGGGGCGTTATCGCATCATTCTGAGCAGCAGGATAAGGTTCATGGCAACAGAAGCAACCAGCAAAGCCATGCCAGCCCAGGCAAAGAACACCATTTTTTTGCGCAGAGCGCGGGCATCCGCCATCATCTCCTGCTGCTCGAGGGTGTTCCGGTCTGTTGCTTCCTTTACCAGATCGAGGCGATCGGCGAGGGATTTGACCGCGCTGTTCTGCTCTGCCACGCGGTCAGAGAGGCCGCGATGGGAATCGTTGAGGGTTTTGAGGCCGCTTTCGATGGTGGCAAGCTCTTTAGCGGAGGCAGCGGCGACGACACGGGGAGCCAGTAGATTCGACACCGTGGTGACGACATTGCCATCCAGCAAGGGCATCATTTTTTGGGCGATGACCAGGGCCGTCTTGAACATATCAAGCTTCCGATGCGTTCCCGCAGAGTGCTGCGGAGCGGGAATCGGCAGCGGTGGCTGGGCTGGGCGGGGTTTTGCTTCTGCTTCCACAGTGGGGGGCGGCGGAGGCGGAGCAGGCTTGGCAGCCTCTGCCGGCGGGGTGGGAGCGGCGGCTGTCCCTGCGTCCAGCGGGTCGGGCAACGACGGCCTGCGCACTGTGTGTGCAGGCCGGGGCATTTCGCGTTCTTCTTCAGAAGGCAGCACGCTGATGGGTGCTTCTTTGCGGACTGTCATCCATGAATCGAACATGCGCGACGGATTGCCGTGTGAATGTTCGACACGAATGCCGGAATTATTTGTGCCGGGACTATTTGGGACAGCGCTCTCTGTTTGGCTCATGCGGTAGCGTCCTTCTTCAATCTCTAGGGGAGAAAGCCGCACTCCGGAAGCCTGGCAGACGCTGACCTTAGCCATATTGCGCAGATGGGTGCCACTGTGCGCTCAAGATTATCACACCGCGCGACAGGGCCGAAGTGGCCTGCAGCCTCTGAATTTCGCGTATTCTCATTCGCAGGAGAGCGTCGTGAAACTCGTGGTCGCAAGACTTTTGCGGAACCTGCAGCGCAATATCCTCGCTGGAGTCATTACGATAGGCCCGTTGTTCGTTACCTGGCTTGTCTTCAGCTTTGTGCTGGGCAGCCTTGCCAAGGCGGGTTTGCCACTGCTGAGATTTCTGGGCGCATTTTTCCCTGAGGAGTGGCTGGCCGACCCCTGGATGCAGTCTGCGCTGGCGATTGGGCTGACGCTGCTGGTGCTCTACGTGGTGGGCCGGGTCACCTCCCAGGTGCTCGGACGGCAGGTCTTCAACCTGTTCGAGGCCATTCTGGAACGTCTGCCTTTTGTCGCCAAGGTCTATACGTCGGTGCGGCAACTGCTGGAGACGATGATGGCCAAAAAAGAGACCAGCCAGCGCGTGGTGCTGGTGGATTTCCCCATCGCGGGCCAGAAGTGCGTGGGCTTTTTGACGCGTACGCTGACAGATTCGACGACCGGGCGGCCGCTGGCGGCGGTTCTGCTGCCCAACGCCATCAATCCGACCTCGGCTTTTCTACAGGTGTTGCCGCTGGAGAGGGTGACGGAGACGGACCTGACGATGGAGCAGGCGATGAGCATGCTGCTGACGGGCGGCGCCGTGGCTCCTGAGACACTGCGGTATACGCCGTCCGGCAGCCCGATGGAGTAGCGCCGTGCGGAGCGCCCTACTCTGCCGGGGCGGCGTTTTCCGCGGCTTGCAGCTCCTCGCCGGCGTGGCCGCTTTCCGCGGCGACCCTGCGCAGGCTTACATGCTCAAACTGCGCCCAGGTGAGCCCTACGGGCACGATGCTGAGGAAGGTTACCAGCAGCAACGCGCCGCCGCAGGCCGTGGCAGCCTCAGGCGTTGCGCCAAAGAGGCCGGTAATGGCCGCGGCCACCAGGCCAATCTGGGTAAACCACCCCAGGACCGGCAATTGGAAGACGCTGGCTGTGCCGCTGGCGGCGAGCAACAGGACGCATTTAGCCACGGTCATCGAAGCTAGCTGCGGGCTGGCCACAAAGGCGCGCGCCGTCTCAAGATAGGCGAGCAGAATCAGGAGCCACATGCCCAGGGAGACCAGGGCGACGACGGCAAACTCCGAAAAGGAGCGCATCGTATCCAGGCCGGTATGGAAGGCGCGTATCTTGTTTCCCGCCGCCTGGCCCAGCTTCTTTGAGAACAGGCCGAATGCGCCTTCAAGAAAGGAGGCGACGACTCCGCCGGCGAGGCGGACGGCAACCAGAAAAATGGCACCGGCGAGGGTGAGCAACATGCCGCCGTAGCCGGCTTGCTTCACCAGCTCAGGATGGGGCAGCGTTCCCGGCTGGCCGAACCATGTGGTGAGCAGGATGGCCGAGGAGAAGATGAGCGCCATGGTGCCCAGGTCAAAGAGCCGCTCGACGATGTAGACGGCGAACTGGTTGCTGAGGGGCAGGCCGGTCTTTTTGGAGACGAGATAGGGGCGGACGGGATCTGCCACGCGGCCGATGAGCGCCACGGCGGTGAACCCGATGACCTGCGTTCCCAACAAAGAAAGGGTGGAAACCTGCTGGTTGTGACGCAGCAGGAATGCCCAGCGGAAGGATCGGACCACGAAGCCGAGATAGATGCAGGCCACGCCGATGGCGAGCAGCCGCCAGTCGGCCTGCGCGAGCTGGGCGCGAAAGACGGCGAAGTCGAAGTGGATTCTGTCGCGACCCCACACGACCAGGGCAACAATTGCGGCGATCGCCAGCAGTCCAAGAATCAATTGTCTCTTTTTCAAGCCGTCTCCGTTCAGCCGGTACACAGAGATTCTATGGGCAAGACCCCAGAGATGACGATTCTTCTAATGGGGGAGCGACGCAGCAGAGGCGCTGACCTGCTGCTGCCGTGCCTCGCGCGCAAGCACGCGGCGGTTGAACTCGTGAATCACCCGCGCGACGTAGGCACGGGTCTCGCGGTAGGGCGGGATGCCGTGATGCTTGTCCACGGCGGCCGGGCCGGCGTTGTAGGCGGCCAGCGCCAAGGCGAGACTGTCGTGATAGCGGGTCAGCAAGGCATCGAGGTAGGCGGAGCCGCCGCGCACATTTTCATTCGGCTGGAAGGTGTCTGCCACGCCGAGATCGGTTGCTGTGGCGGGCATGAGCTGCATGAGGCCGCGTGCGCCCGCCGGACTGACGGCGCGCGCATTGCCGCCGCTCTCAGCCTTGACCACGCTGGCCAGCAGGTCCACATCCAGGTTGTGGGTCCGGCCCGCCTCGGCGAGCATCTCGTGCAGGTCCGCCTTGCTCAGGTTGGCATCTATCGCGGCGGGGTGCGCGGCGGCAGCTTGAAGCTGCGGCGGGTCGGGCAGGCGGGCGATGGACTGGATATCATTTGGCGGGAGGGCGATATAGTTGCTCTCGCCCGCGCTCAGGTAGAGGCGCACATGGCCATCCACCAGGGCATGGTGGTCGCAGCGCAGGGTGAAGCCATTGGCGAGCGTGGCCTGCTCGGCTGCCCCGGCGGGCAGGGCCAGCGCGACCACTGCCGCCGCGAGAGAGATGGCTCGTTGCCACTGCATTCCAATCACACTCCAGCCGCGGCGCGCTTCGCCACAGCTTTTTCAAGCACCACGGCGACGCCGTCTTCATCGTTGGGTGGAGCCTGCTTCCATCCACGCATTTTAGCCATCATGCGCAGCTCCTGCGCGGCATTGCCCATCATCACACTTTGCCCGGCCCACTCCAGCATATCCACGTCGTTCCAGTTGTCGCCAATCGCCATGGTCTCTTTGCGGCTGATGCCGAGGCGCGCCGCGAGCCGCTGGAGCGCCCAGCCCTTGGAAACACCGGGCGGCAGCAGGTCAAGAATCGACAAGTCGCGGCCCGGATACTCAGTGCGGATGCAGGCGCAGGTACTGTTCAATGGGCTTTCCTTGAGCGCCTTTTCTGCATGGCGCATCTTGCTGAGGCCGCCGGCGACCATGCCCTGGATCGGGTCATTGCCGTCCTGCAGAGCATCCTCAAGCGGTTTTACCACTGCGATCGACTTCCGGTTCGTATCCACCCAGAGAGCGATGCGGCCATGGGTCTGCTCCAAATCTTCCAATACCAGTTCACCGGGTCCTTCGTGGTCAAAGGTAAAGACCACCGCACCGAAGGTCCGCAGCAGGCCGCACAACGCACGTGCCACCTTGGCATCCATATGGCTCCGGTCCAGTTGCTGGCCGGCCAGCGTACGTGTCACTGCACCATTGGACGTCATCAGGGGCATATCCGCTCGCAGGCCGAGGCCGTCGAAGATGGGCGCGCTGTATGCCTGGCGGCGGCCGGTTGCGATGGCGACGACAATCCCGGCTTCCTGCGCGGCCTTGAGCGCCTGCGCGTTGCGGCTGCTGATCTGCTGAGAAAACGTCGGAAGCAGCGTGCCGTCCATGTCGATGGCAACCAGGCGAACCGGGGGGTGCATATCTCCAGTGTACCGGGTGTTCATCTGGAATTCGGGAAGCGCGGTTTCAGGCCACCGCCGTGGACATCCGCCTGTGACCGCAAGCACAGGCTTTGCATCACGCAATGGCGCGACAATCAATAGGGGTGCGTCATGCTGCCCGAAGTTTTGATTGCTTACACAACACGAGGTGGATCAACTGCTGAAATCGCCGAGGCCCTTGGAGCCGGCTTGCGAGACCGCGGCGTAATGGTGTCGGTGCAGCCCATGCAATGCGTGGAGTCGCTGCAGAGCTGGACTGCAATCATCCTGGGCGCCCCGCTCTACATCGGCCGGTTCCCGCGTGATCTGCATCGGTTCCTGGCTCATCATCGCGAGGAGCTCGCCGGGCTGCGATCCTGGTTCTTTGCGATAGGACCCACTGAGAATAAGCCGAAAGATTTCGACGCGGCACGCCAACAGGCCTTGAGACAACTCACCGCCTACCCATGGTTCCATCCGGTTGAGCTGCGTATACTGGGGGGCAGATTTGACCTTCAACACCTGCCTTTTCCTTACAGCCTGCTGCGTCACCTGCCCGCAGCTGCAATCCGCAAATTCCCGTCCGGAGACATTCGCGATTGGGCGGCGATACGGGCGTGGGGACAAGAGATTGCGGGGCAGGTCAAACCAGCGGCATAGTCTTGGTTGGGTAACAGGTTCGTTACACTGGATACATGGAGTGCATCTGCAGCCAATGCCACGCCGTGCTGGCCCTTGACACGCAAGCTGACTGGTGCCCGGCCTGTGGCGGTGCGCTGCTGATCCGGCCTGATCTGCCTGTATCCCTGGAGTACAACAAGGCTGAAGTGGATCATCGCGGGATTGTGCTGCCACGCCGCCACGCGGTGGGGGGCATCATCACGCCGCAGTAAGCGCGCCGCGAGAGCGCTACTCGTAGCGGAGCGCATCGGCGGGCAGGATCCGCGCGGCAGAGGCGGACGGATAGAGCGTGGCGAGCAGGGAGATGCCTATCGAGACAACGGACACAATCAGACCGTCGAGCGGGCGCGGCGCGAAGGGCAACGTGTCGATGGAGTAGACCTCTGCGGAGAGGTGGATGAAGTGATAGTGTCCGCCGGCCCAGGAGGCGAGATAGCCGAGCGCCACACCGAGGGCGGTGCCGATGAGGCTGATGAGCAGGCCCTGCAGAAGGAAGATACGGCGCACCTGGCCGGGCTCGACACCGAAGCTCATCAGGACGGCGATATCGCGTGTTTTTTCCATCACCATCATGGTCAGCGCGATGAGGATGTTGAGCGCGGCTACGATGACGATGAGCGCGATGACGATGAAGGTGACGACTTGCTCCTCTTTGAGGGCGCGAAAGAGCGGACGATTCTGCTCGATCCAGTTGGTGGACATGAAGCCCTTGCCCGCGGCCTGCTCGATCGCTGCGCCGATCTGGGGCGCGCGCTCCATGTCGTCGACCTTGAAGCTGATGACGGAGAGCAGGTCCGGCTCGCTGAAGAGGCGCTGCGCATCGCTGAGGCGCATATAGGCCATGGCGGAGTCGTACTGGTAGAAGCCGGAGTGGAAGATGCCCACCACGCGGAAGCGCTGGTATTTGGGAGCGAGCCCGAGCGGCGTGAGTTCGCCCTGGGGGCTGGTGATGAGCACGGTGTCGCCGGCCTGCGCGCCAATCTGCTCGGCGAGATCCTTGCCCATGACCAGTGGGGGATAGCCTTGATCGACGGGCTGGGGCAGGGTATCGGCACCCGTTGCGCCCGGTTTTGCAGGCTCCGGTTGCGCCTCCGGGTTCAGTTCCCTAGCCGAGCCGGCGGTGACGGAATCGAGCAGATTGCTGACGGTGAGCTCTTCTGCTGGGACTACGCCCTTGATGAGGGCAAAGCCTGCATGGGGACCGCGCGAGACGAGCACCTGCCCGTAGAGGCCCGGCGCGGCCGCAGTGACATGGGGGACGCGGCGGAGGCGCTCGACCAGCGGCCGCCAGTCGCGGATGCCATCGGCTGCGACGCGCATCAGGTCCACCTGCGACGAAGCGCCGAGCAGCTTGTCCTGCAGGTCGCGCCGCATTCCGTTGGTGATGGCGAGGGCGATGATGAGCGCGGCGACGCCCGCTGCGACTCCGGCGATCGAGATGCTGGTGACGACGCCGACCACGGCCTGCCGTCGCTTGGCCCTGAGGTAACGCGCCGCCACAAACAGTTCAAATCGCATGGTGCTCTCGCCTATTTCGCAGTGGAACTGAAGACAATCTTGGCCGCGCCCACGTTGTCATAACGGTCATAAATGCGGACGGTGAGCAGATGCTCGACCGGTTGGTCTGGAGAAGGCGGCGCGGGCAGATCGAAGGCATAGTGCTCATGTCTTGCGTCGGACAAGGTTCCCACGGGCGCAATGAACTGCCATGGTCCCGCGTCGAGCGAGTACTCGGCGTGGGCAATGGGCGATGCGGCATCTTCGGCCTCAAAGGTGACGTGCACGAGGCAGGCGGGCGCGGTGCAGGCTGGGGGATGCGGCTCGGCCTTGAGCGCGGTGACAACGGGCGGCGTCGTATCCACCTCAAACCGTTCGCTGACTTTCTCGCCGGTGAGTGCATCGCCGGGGGTGTGCGCGGGGGCGTCGCTGGCCACCACCTTGATCTGATAGCCGCCGTCGGGAATGAGAGCGGCGTCAAAGCTGTAGGCCTTGTCAGTGAGATTCTTTTTGAGCAGCCGCCAAACGTGCTCGCCGTCGCCGCGCAGATAGAGCGCATAGACCAGATCGTCGCCGTCGTCGTCATGCGCGGCCCAGCGCACGGTAATCGCAGAGCGGTCCTTCTGGGCCTGGAGCGGCGCGCTCGCGCTTCCGTCGTAAGAGATTGCCGCGCCCTGGCCCGCTGCGGGAAAGCTGATGGTGACGGTCTGCTGGCCGGCCTGCTGTGCCTGGGCGTTGAGGCGCGCGCCGGGGGCGACGACCAGATCGTCCACCACGGGCGCTGAGTTGACCGGCAGATAATCGACGCCGACGCTGCCCAGGTGGCCACCCGGTTGTAGAGAGGTCTTCCACTGAAGGAAGCGGCCGGCGGCTGAGGCCACCGCGCCGTCCTTGAGCGGCTCCCAGTCGGTCCAGCCGCGGACGGGCTGCTCGACATTTCCGGTGCGGGTGGAGATGGCATAGCCCGCGGAGTCCGGTTCGATCTCCACGCGGCCAAAGCGCGCGAGCGCGCCGGCATCCAACACGTCGCTGGCGTACTCGTGTTTTTCCGCCGCGCCGAGCACGGCCAGCTTGCCGGTGTTGCCGGTGCCGATCAGCATCTCTGTGCCCTGGCCGGCGGCGAGGCACAGTCCCTGCTGGGCCTGCAGATGGGCCACATCGGAATAGCTGCCGTCTGGCTGAATGCGCAGGATGCGTCCCTGATTGCCGCTGAGGGCCAGCAGCCCGTCGGCCTGCGCCGCGAGGGCGTAGACCACCTCATCCTTGCCGGCCCAGAGTCTGCGTGGGGCCTGGTTTTCTTTCAACGCGTAAATCTCAGAGCCTTCCGGCAGGGACGCGCTGGTGTTGGCCGCCTGCAGGGATCCGGGCTGGACCACGGTGATGGTGATGGACGCAAGGCCCTGCACGGGCAGGGGGGGAAGCGGATTGTGGCTCTTGTCGCCGACGCTTGCTGCGTAGATGACGCCATCGGCGGCTACGGCAACGGCGGTAATTTCGCGATGCGGCGCGGCAAACAGCACATAGCCCTTGCCCTGCGGGCTGATGCGGTAGACAAGGCCACTTCCGTCTGAGCCGGCAATCAGATTGCCCGCCGCGTCCCAGGCGAGCGAGCGAATGTGCTGCTCGTCGCTTTTGAAAAACTCCTCCGGCTTGCCGCCCGGCTTGGAAACGTCCACGCGATAGACCGCGCCGGGGCCGCCGGTGGCGATGTAGAGCCTGCCTACGGTGTCAAAGGTCATCTCCCAGATGTAATGCGTCTTGTTGTCGGAGGGCTTTGGCTCGCTGGCTTTGCCGTCGGCCGCGCTGGAATCGGCTAGCTTTCCGGCGTCAAACACGACGGTCGCGTTCGACTCATCCTGCTTGACGGTTGCGGCGGGATTGAGTTTGTAGACCTTGCCGCCGGGCAACGTAGCTGCATAGAGTGAGCCGTCGGGGCCGAGGCGCACGACCTGAACGCTCACGTCTTTGGTCTCAAAGAGCGTGAATGCCTTGCCGAGATC
>JAJZGF010000130.1 GCA_021805025.1 Acidobacteriota bacterium | reverse complement strand
GGGGAAAAAAGCTGGTGTATCGCGGAGTTGAATGAGGAGTACATCCGCCGGATGGAAGAGGTGCTGGCGTTGTATGAAAAGCCGCTCTCGGAGAAGGAACCCGTGGTTTGTATAGATGAAAAGCCGGTGGTGCTCCATGCCGACATTCGTGCGCCGCGCGCGATGCGGTCAGGCCGGATCGCACGACGTGACTGCGAGTACGAGCGCCGCGGCACGGCCAACGCCTTCTGCGGCGTCGAACCCAAAGCGGGACGGCACTTCACCAAAGTCACACCTAACCGCTCCTCGCCGGAGTTCGCCGATTACCTGGTGGAGATCGTGGCTGCCTATACGGAGGCCGAAACCAACCATCTGGTGATGGACAATCTGAGCTCGCACCGCCGCAAGGCGCTGGCGGAGCGGTACGGAGAGAAGATCGGCGGTCTGCTGTGGGAATTGCACTCGGACATATCCGTTCCCTGGTTCATGAGAACGTGCCGCGCGGCGTTGTTCTGGCCGACGCCGCTTATGGCAACGATGGCGGCTTTCGTGAAGGACTTGTGTCTCTGGAGCTTTCCTATGCAGTCGGCATCCAGTCTTCGACCACGCTGTGGGCTCCGGGTACGGCTCCGCTGCCACCTCAGCCGAAGGGGAAAATGGGCCGTCCGCCCCGGCTGCTGCGCAGGGATGGACAGCATCAGCCGCTCACGGCAAAACAACTCGCCCTGTGCCTGAGCGCCACCGACTTGCGCCGAGTAAGTTGGCGGGAAGGAACCCGCGGCACGATGCACTCGCGTTTTTGCCGCCCTGCGCGTGCGCATCGCCCATCGTGATTATTGGCGCAAGCAACCCCATCCCGAGCAATGGCTGGTGATCGAATGGCCGAAAGAGGAGAAAGAGCCGACCAAATACTGGTTGTCGAATTTGCCCGCATCGATCAGCCTGCGCAAGCTGGTTGCCATCGCCAAACTGCGCTGGCGCATCGAGCGCGACTACGAAGAGTTGAAGCAGGAGCTTGGCCTGGGACATTTCGAGGGGCGGAACTGGCGCGGCTTCCATCACCACGCATCTCTTTGCATTGCCGCCTACGGCTTCCTGATGCTGGAGCGGTGTCTTTCCCCCCCCTCCGGCAACGCGCGGTCTATCCCGGCAAACCATGTCCGGATTCAACTACCCCCAGTGCGATCCGATTACACGCCCCGAGGCGCTGCCCATACGGACCGAACCGCATAATCCACATTCAATCACCACCCTGCGCCGCCAGATCGCGACACACCTGGCTCGCTCCCTGCCCAGGTGTCCCTGCTGTTTGCGAGACTCCTCATAACATAGTAGTAGTAGTTGCTAGTCGGGAAAGTTGATATAAAGAGGGCTGCTCATCAACTGCAAGTTGCCGTTGAACTCTCGCACCTCGACGCGCAGCCAATGATGGCCGGCGCCGACGGTAAGCGTAGCCTCCAATGAGGCATTCGCGCCGTTCGCAAGCATGGGCCGCGCAGAGTCAATCTCCTTGCCATCCAGCAACAGGTGAATGACGGAACCCGCGCAGGCCACGGTATGAATCTTGACGTGGATAGGCGCTCCAGGAGCGGTGTGGAGAGTTCCACCCATGCGTGCATGTACGTCGCTGGACTCGGCCTCGATATCGACCACCTTGTCATGCGAAGCTGTGAGATCCACCAACGTACGCCCTGCACGGATACCGTTGAGTATCGCCGGAACGGAGAGTTCATCCGCTTCCACAACGGTCGTCGGCCAGCCGATCGATCCTGGCGGCCCCGGCGGATGGGTTGCATTGTGACTATCGCTGCCGCCAATTGCGGCCAGCCGATGGCCATCATGCAGTTGCGCGTCCCAGAATTTCGTGCTCGAAAACATAATCTGGCCGCCGTTGATGACCTCGACAGCCGAGAACAGGCCCATGTCCACATTCGCGGGCGGCTCCCATCGACAGCCCATGCAGGTCTCGCCGCCGGGCGCTACGGCGTGGCTTATGGATGCGATGCCGCTCTTCGACCTGACATTGCGCAGCACGGTGTTCAGATCGAGTCCACCCGGAGTCACACGATAGTCGATGAATTGCGTCACGCCAAAGATGTTGAAATGCCCATGGAGCGTCGTCATCTCACGTCCGGGAATCAACAGGACACGGTCGAAGTAGGGCTGCAATTCGCGCAATGCATCGTTCTGAGAGTCGGCATTGTGGTCGGTGATGGCGATGAAGTCGAGGCCGCGTGCGGCGGCCGTTTGAACGCTGAGGAAGACCGGGCAAGGGACTATCTTGCCGCTCTGACTTGCGCAACTGCCGTCGCTGTGCGCCGTGTGCACATGCAGGTCGCCGCGATACCAGCGCTTACCCGTATCGAGGGGTTGTGTCGTGAAGCTTGCATCCTCATCGCGAGCATTGAAGCGAATCTCAGCCTTGTAATGAGAGACGGTTTGAGGTCGCATATTCGGCACGGCAATCAACAGACGCCAGACGCCGGCGGGAATCGCGCCGGGCAGGTAGGACGGGGTGGCGTCGGTTTCGCTGATGGTGAAATGGCTTTTGTTGCCGCCGCTCTCTCCGCGAAAACGCTCCGGATCGGCTATACCCAGGTCGAGCGTTGCGCGCTGCTCCTTGCCGGTGTACTGAAAATCCACGCTGATGCGATGCGTGCCCGCTGGTACGGTAAAGGGGAGTTCAAAATACGTCTTGTTTTGTGCGCCAATGACATCGCCGGTGAGCACGACATTTGCAGGCGTGCCCTGGGCCCATCCTTGCCGCGCGAACATCAATGCAAGAAGACCCGCCGCTGCTATCCATCGCTTGATGGTCGTCAAGGGGACTCCTTCGCCGCGGCCTGGACCACGCGTACAGCAGGAACAGCAAACGGTTGTGGTTCACTAATTCCCCGCATCCGCGGCTGGTTCGCGCCGGATGCGGGATGGGTTGAAGGCAAGGGAATACCGTCATTCGCCTAGTAGAACAATTTAAGCGCAAGCTGGAGCGTACGCGCGCCGAAGTTCTCATTGCTGTTCTTAGTGCTAGAGATATTGCTGAACTTTGCAGTATTAAAGTTGAGTTGACTTGTAGGTTGTGCGAACTGCGGCGTGTTCGTGGTGTTGAAGGCTTCTGCACGGAATTCGAAATGAACCGTTTCCGTGACTGGAAATTCCTTGAGGATTGAGGAGTCCAGGTTGGAGAAGTTTGGCCCGCGCGCCTGTTCCTGGCCTCCGCCCAGCGGTGAATAATCTGATTGGCCAATTGCGGTCGCCGCAGGCGGTTCCGCAAAAGCGCTTGGGTTCAACCATTGCTTGACGGTGTGACCGCCAGTATAGAGACCCTGTCCAGGGACCACATTGGCAAAGCAGCCAAAGTCGGAGGTGGTTGCCACCGGGCAGTTGATTGTAAAAGGCTGGCCGCTCTGATGTGTGTAAAAACCGTTGATCACCCATCCTCCCAGGATTGCATTCACGGCCTTGTTGGCATTCGCCATGAACGCGCGGCCGCGACCGAATGGCAGGTTGTAGGTGCCGGCAATATGAACGATACTTGCAGCATCGCTGTCGCAAAGGGCGTAGTCGCGTTTGATCCCGAATCCGGGAAGCCACTCGGCTCGATACTGCTGGTTTTGCGATGCCTGGGTGTGCTGATCGCTCATGCACTTGCTCCAGGTGTAGTTGCCGAGCAGATAAAGGCCCGCGCCAAACTGGTGCTCATATGTGACCTGCAGGGAGTTATAACTGCTGATTGCGTTGGTGGTTTCGTATGTAGCGTTGCGGGCGAAGCTGGGGAAAGGGATGTACAGCTGTGGGTTCGTTCCCGGCGGCAAAATCTGTGTGTTCGCGTTGTTATATCCCAGGTTGTCCAGATGACGACCCTGGGTCCCAACATATGCAGCCTGGATGGAGTCATGTGGCGTAAGCAGATCCTGAATGGTCAGATTCTCGGTCTGCACATAAGGCGTCTGGAAATTGTACTGGCGGCCATAGAGATTCAATCCCAATCCTGTGCTGATGGCGGGATTCTGGAAATTATATTGAGCAAATGCTTCTTCCATGGTCGCCGGTTGGCCGTTAGGGAGCAGGAGCGGGTGTTGGGAATCGGGACTGGGGAAAGTCTGTACATACACAAACGGGTAATTTGTCCCCAGTGTGCCTCCGTAACCGAGATTACCCAGCGCCCCATAGGCTGTGCCAAACCCTGCGCGCAGTACCAGCGTTGGTGTGAGGCTGTACGCGAATCCGACGCGCGGCGCAAAGTTGCTTTTCTGCGCGGTTCCCAGAGTAAGGCTTGAGACGCAATCCAGGGTGATGTTACTGCTGGTGAGCAGGGTGTTGAATGCTCCGGAGCGCGGTACCGTGCAACCCTGTTTCGACATATAGTAGGTCCCGGTGGTGCCGTTTCCGCCGACTGGTATAAAGTTCGCCTGGAAACCGCGAGTCTCGGCGTACGGGGTGAAGTAATCCCACCGCAGTCCGAGATTCAGAGTGAGCCTGGGAGTGACTTTCCAATCGTCCTGGCCAAAAGCGCCCCAGTACCAGCGATGGTCGTCGGTAGCGGCGATATTGGATCCGGAGAAGCCGTTCATTCCTCCCACGTAATCGACACCCCCATTTGCGCCGCCGACTGTCGACGGTATCGGGGTCAGCAGCAAATCGCTGATCCCGTTCAGATTGCTGTTCTTATTGGGGATGTCGGTGTACTGTCCGTTAAAGCTGAAGTCTCCCCGTCCTTGCGGCGGCTGCGAGATGTCGCCTTCCAGGTCGTCGATTTGGATTCCGACTTTGAAGGTGTGGTTGCGGTACACCTTGGTCACGGCATCTACACCCTCAAGGCTCCAGACGTACTGCAGCGTCGGAGTGTAGTTGCCCACGCCTATGTGGGTCAGCCCGTTGATGGTGATGGGGGGAAGACCGCCGTTATTGGGCACCTGCTGAACTCCCAGGATGCCATACTGCGCGGGAATGCCGAAGCTGTTTCCGTAGATAGATTGCTGCAGCTTGTCGCTGTGAACCATGCCAACATGCATATCCGTGGTGAGCGTGGGAGTGAAGATGCGTGTATAACCCACGGCCCACGCGTAGGCCGGGAGGCTGTCGTTGCGGCCTCCCGCTTCTCCCACGGCCACGCCGGGCAGATTCGACGGAACGGTTACTGCAAAGAGGCTTCGGTCAAAGACCCCAAACAGAATGTTTTTGGGGTTGATGTTTTCGTCGATCCGGATATCCCACGTATCCGTGTTTTTGTACTCGATGGGAACGTAGCTGGAGAAGTTGTTGACTAACCCGGAGGAAAGAGGCTTGGGATAAACTCCAAGCAGCTTCACAGCGTTCGGGTCGAGGCGCGACGTGGGAATGATATTCAGCAGCGCCTCCTGGCCGGCGGTGGTGAAATTTGCCGTGTTGTTGCCAGTAAAGCTGGGACAGCCGCCCGCGGTGCAATTGTAGAAAGGATCGCGCACGTAAGCTCCCGGCGTGCCGGCGAGGCCGGTGATGGGGTCTACGCCGGTGGCTGGAAGTTGGCGCGTAGTGGCCGGGTCGAGAATCGTCCCGTGCGGAAATATTCGCCCCAGCGCGTCCTTCGCCGTGCCGCTGTTGTAAGTGATGTTGTCCTGAAGATTGGTAAATCCGCTGTTCACCATGCCCGTGGTGGGTACGGTCTCGCCTCCCGCCGGTTCCGGCAGAACGTATCTTCCTCCCTGATAGTCGAAGAACCAAAAGGTCTTATCTCTGCCGTTTAAGACGTGAGGGATAAGAACAGGCCCCCCTGCCGTTACTCCAAACAGGTTCTGGTGATATTCGGGGACGGGATTTGCGACGCCATTCACGTTATTGAAGTAGTAATTGGCGTTCAAGGCGTTGTTGCGCACATACTCCCAGAGGTCCCCATGGAGTTGATTCGTTCCCGATTTGATGGATGCATTGACGACGCCGCCTGTGGAGTGGCCAAACTCGGCGTTGAAATCACCGCTCTGCAGCGTGAATTCCTGTACCGCGTCGGGTGGCGGGACAATCGCAGCATTCGTCAACGTATAGTTGCCGCCATAGAACTCGATGTTGTCGTTGATCCCGTCCAAGCGAAAGTCGTTTTGCCAGATATTCGTGCCATTTACGGAAAAGTAAGCGCTCTCAGAGCTGCCCGAATCCGGCGTAACCCCTCCAGGCGCAGCCGCTTCGACCCCGGCGGACATTTGCGCCAAAGAGCCCCAGTCGCGAGTTGCAAGCGGCAAATCGTTCAGCTCCTGGTTAATGATGGTCTGGCCCACAGCAGCATTCTCCGTCTCCAGAAGCGGAGCCGCGGCCGTCACGGTAACCGACTGTTGCACGTTGCCCGTGGCAAGATGACAATTGATCGTCAGGACCTGTTGCACATGAACGTAAAGTCCATGCACCACGTATTTTTCGAATCCACTCGCCTCCGCCACGATGCTGTAGGCGCCGGGAATCAGGCTGTCAAACACATAGGTGCCGGTAGCGGTGGACGTCGTGGCCGTGCTAACGTTGGTTGCATCGTTCGTCAGCACGATCTTTACCCCTGCGATGACGGCACCCGAAGGGTCCTGCACGGTGCCGGTCACCTCTCCACGATCAATCTGACCCGTCAAGCGGCAGGGTAGAAACAGGAAAACGAGCAAGCCCAAAACGGGGAACCAAGAGCTTGTTACCCTCGATCGCATTTGCACTCTCACTTTTGCCTCCAATAAGTGGTCTTCATGACTGGATTGACGTACCGTTCGTGGGGCATTCGTTAGGCCAGATTCACGGTAGGGTATTTCGCCAGCACGCGGAAGTGTTTACCCTATGTGAGTCCAGGTGTATACACCTGTGGATCGATCTCCTAACCCATTGATAGAAATAGCCGTGCTCTCTTTGTGAAATATTGGTGCACTGCCCCACATAATCGTCCCTGCCGCCCATTTTCATTGTTCCTTTACAGCGAATCGGTGGCTTAAGTACTAAGATTTTTTTGGCACTCGCTCGCTTAATGGGAGTTCGCTCCTATGGAAAGTTCCGGCACCATCCATTCCACGCAGGAAGTACCGCTTCCCCCGAAGGCATGCTCGTTTCGGTTACGAAACGATCCGCGTTGGAGCCTCGCCCAGCGAGTGGTCGCAGGTTCCCACTTTGTCCGGTCCCTATTGTTGTCAAAGTTCCTTCTGTTTGTTGTTGCGGAGACCCTCGAAGGCCGCGAGAGTGAGATTACTGAGCATCAGATAGGCGTGCAGGTGTTTGGCCGGCCGCCCGGCTACCGCACTGTCGAGGACAACATCGTCCGCAACTATGCGCGCCAACTGCGCAAGCGCCTGACCGAGCACTTTGACGGCGAGGGCAACACGGAACTGTTACATATCGAAATTCCTCTCGGCGGTTATGTCCCGGTCTTTATTCCGATTTCGGAGGCCAGCACTGCTCAGGAATCGCATGGGGTCCCGATTTCAATCAGCATTGACACGCAACCGGTACCAATTCGACCGCGTCAATCGGACACGGTAGCTGCTCCTCGATTGAACTGGAAACGTTGGCTGCTCGGTGCATCTCTGCTGGCCGCGTACAGTGCGGTACTCATTTGCCTCGCGTGGTTTGCCGCGACCTTAGTTCGCGCCCCGCATCGGCATCCGGAGCCGATTCATCCGCTCTGGGCCACGCTCTTCGATGGTCCGGCGAGCACCTACATCGTACCCGCCGATGCGGGGTTCAATCTCCTCGAAGACCTGTCGCGCCGGCGATTGCCACTTGCGGACTATATCAAGGGTGGCTACCTGGAACTGCCACTTGCGGGGGTCGATCCGCACAGTGCCGATGATCTGCGCTCACAACAGTTCACCAGTTTCGTCGACTTCCAGATTGTTGCCTCTCTCGCGCAGCTGCCGGAATACAATCCGCAACGGGCCTCTCTTCGTTTCCCGCGCGACCTACGGCTTGACGATTTGAAGAACGCCAACGCAATCCTCATTGGCTCAGTCGGTAGCAATCCCTGGGCGGCCATTGCGGAGAGCAGCGCCAACTTCCGCATTGTCTATGGCCAAGGCATGCAAGGCGCAACGATTATCAACGCGCGTCCACAGCCCGGAGAAGCATCGTCTTACGCAAGCCACTGGAATGAGCCAGCGCACGAGACCTTCGCCCTCATTGCCTTTCTCCCCAACCTGGGCGGCAACGGGCATCTGCTGCTTCTACAAGGACTGGATGTAGCTGGAACCCAAGCGGCTGCCGAGACGCTCTTTCGTCAGAGCGCAATTGCGCTCGTACTGCGGCGCGCAACGCGCCCTGACGGCTCGCTTCGCTACTTCGAAGTATTGTTGCGCTCGACCAGCATTGATTCGAACGCCACTGGCACGCAGGTAATTGCAAGCAGGGTTTACTGAGCCACGCCTTTAACCTGCGTATTCCGGCCGATGTGGGCCGGTGATTCAGGTGTAATGTGGGCGGGGATTCCGTTCTGATGTGGGCCGCATTTTTTGTTCCGCCGTAATCTTGGCCCGCATGGCGTAATCGCGGCCCACATGCAACGTAACGGTGAAGTGGGCCAGAGCCGGAGCAGGCGTCGTTGGTAATCCCAGGCGGATGTTTTCCTGAAGTCAAAGGAGAACGTCTTGCCAGAAAAGAGATTGCCCATGCGTCAATTACGCGAAGTCCTGCGTCTCTACTTCGAATCGCACATTGCCCCGCGGCAGATCGGCACGATCTGCAAAGTAAGCAAAAGCACCGTCCAGCGCGATCTTGAGCGACTGAAATCAGCGCGGCTGAGCTGGCCTCTGCCAGCCAGCCTGGATGATGTGGCGCTGGAGCGGCGCTTGTATCCACCGCCGCCGGTCGCGTCACCGTAAGAACGTTGCCTGCCGGACTGCGGGGCAATACACAAGGAGTTAAAGAGCCGCCAGATTGTGACCCTTCAGCTCCTTTGGGAAGAGTACAAGCAGGCCAACCCGCTGGGCTATGCCTACAGTTGGTACTGCCAACTTTACAGCGAATGGCAGCGCCGTCTGGACGTGGTGCTGAGGCGTAAACACGGCGCCGGAGAAAGGACCTTCGTGGATTACGCCGGGCAGACGGTACCGGTGATTGATCCGAAGACCGGCGAGGTCCGCCGGGCTCAAGTGCGGAGAATTGCCGCCTGCTTTATCGCCTTTGTGACGTCACCATCATCAGGCGTGGCAACCGTTTTTGCCTTGGACCTGCAGATTTGCTTTTAGACCGTTTCGGCTTGTTGTCTTCGCTGGACAAAGGCGCTCGTACCACTATGAAAGTGAATGCCTCTTTTGAATAAACTGGCGATTCGTGAGGAATCAAAGCTTACAGCGATGGCGGTCATCTTATAAGAATTCTAGAAGTACCGCTTCGGGGAGTAAGGCAGATTTCGCGGTTCTCCTTGAATCGACTCTCCTGCTCTCAGTCCCGCAGCCTCGGCACACTGCACACTACGGGTTTGATCCCGGGAAAATGGTGCTGCTCGAGTCGGCCTAGGCGCGGCGTCGGCTCGACTCGAATCGCCTTCGAAGCCAGCGGGTCTGCTCAATCGCATGCTTCTCTGCCCTGTCAGACTGAAACAAATCTCTGTCCGCTCTTGGTCCGACCCCCTACGCGAAGGCGGACGAAAATGGACGAAAAAACACGAAAAGGCAAAAAAAGACACACCTGTGCATGCGTGTCAAAAACAAGCCCAAACGTCTGATTTAATTGACTATATTGAGGAAAGTTTGGAGGCGCGGGCCGGGATCGAACCGGCGCATAAAGGTTTTGCAGACCTCTCCCTTACCACTTGGGTACCGCGCCTTGGCAGGGCTGCATCTATAACAGGTGCTGGCTCCAAGCCGCCCTAGCCAAACCGGCTGCCGCCGGAGGGCGGATTGGAGCGGGAGACGAGATTTGAACTCGCGACCCTCGCCTTGGCAAGGCGATGCTCTACCACTGAGCTACTCCCGCTTACTGCAAGTTTGAGTATACCGGTCGGCCTTTGGCTGGTCAAACCGCAGCAGGCGCACCGGTACTGGCGATTTCTACCGCTGGCGGAGTCATGTTCGTTGCGCGCGCCCCATTCTCCACACGCACAATTTCACCATCGCGCATGTGCAGGATGCGGCCCGCGACCGCCGCTGCCTCAGGGTTGTGCGTGATCATCAGCGTCGTCTGTCCGAGCTCCTGGTTGGAGCGCTGCAACATGTGCAGAACCGCATCGGAATTCTTCGTATCCAGGTTGCCGGTCGGCTCATCTGCCAGCACGATTGCGGGTCGGGTAATGAGGGCGCGTGCAATGGCGACGCGCTGTTGCTCGCCGCCGCTCAACTCCGACGGCCTGTGCTTGAGTCTGCCCGTAATGGAAAGAAGGTCGCAGAGGTGATCGAGATAGGCTCGATCCATCGGTTCCCTGCGGCCGCTCACATCATAAGCGAGCTCGATGTTGCCCATGGCAGAGAGCGTGGGAAGCAGATTGAACTTCTGGAAGACAAAGCCGATGCGATGTTTCCGCAGCCTGGTGCGCTCGGCGTCGTTGAGGCTGGCAAAGTCAACCCCATCAATCACTACGCGCCCGCTGGTGGCCCGCGTGAGCCCACCCAGCAGATAGAACAGGGTGGACTTCCCCGAGCCCGACGGTCCCACAATCGCCACAAACTCGCCCGGGTTGACTGTGAAGGAAATACCCCGCAGGGCCATCACTTCAATGCGGCCCGAGGCGTAAACCTTGGTCAGGTTCTCGGCGAGGATAATGGGCGAGGAGGATTGAGGAAGCACCCTGTTATTGTACCTGCGAAGGCCTGCCTGCGGCTCTCGCGGGTCCTCGCTCATCAAGGCAGGCTAAGCTATATCTGCAAGCTCTTGCATGGTTGACCTGGGAAAAGCGCTGGTTGGCGTTGGACTTCTGCTTGCTCTGGCGGGTGCGCTGCTGGTGCTGGCCGGACGCGTGGGCCTGCCGCTGGGGCGGCTTCCCGGAGACCTCGCGTTCCGGGGAAAGCACGTTTCCGTATTCCTTCCGCTCGGCACCTCTCTCCTCATCAGTGTCGTGCTTTCGGTGGTCTTCTACCTGCTGGCGCGCTTCCATCGTTAGCCCCGGCATCTGGAAACGGTGTTCGGTCCGCCTCGCTCCCCCTGCCGGTGCCGTGAATTCTCCACCGCCTAACAGGCGGTGGCTTCGGGTTACGGCTGGAAGCCGGATTGATCGGCCATGCGGCCGATTACACCACGTTGAAGTCATCGTCTGGCGCCGGAG
>JAJZGF010000318.1 GCA_021805025.1 Acidobacteriota bacterium | reverse complement strand
CAGGTCCGTGCGAAGCCGCAGGAGAAAGCGGCGCGGCAAGCGTAGAGCTGCGTGCCAGCGAACGGTTTCATCAACATCATTCAGTAAAGCCGTCAGACGAAAGACATCCGCAAACTTCGCTGCTGCGGCGCGTACTTCAAAATAAGGGTGCGCGAGAAACTCGTTAGCCAGGCCGGGGTTGGTCTTGAAGAATTGTTCGATCCTCGATGGCGACCTATCCTGCACGCAGATATGTTTATGGAGGCAGCGTTGCTCGCCCACCAGGTCATGGTGAACGCAGGCGTCGCAGCAGACCTCGTGCCCCTGCCAATCCAAAGCCGGCTCCGTATCATGCGTCATCGTCAATTCCTCCTTCCATCTCAAGCTAACGTCGCATCATCGACTCGATCGACACCAGTTGCGAGGGCGACCCACACGCTGCCGGTGACTCTCCCCGGGCTTTGATGATGAATCCCGTGTGTGAAAGTGTCTCGATAAAATCTACCGTCACTCCATCCAGCAACCTGCAACTTTCTCCATCGAGGAAGATCCGTAACCCTTCGTACTCCCACACAAAATCGTCAGATCGGGGGCCGCTTACGAGATCAAACTCCGCAGCAAATCCGGAACATCCGCCGGGCCTCACCTTGAACGCGAATCCAGCCTCCGTTCCCGAAGCAAACCGATAGAGCCTCCGTATAAAAGCCTCTGCCGATGGCGTCAATTGCGTATTTGCCCGCGTTGCCGATGCCATCTATACCGCCGCCTGGAAACGTGGAACATCCGGGTTGATGTGGATGGTCCGAGGGATCGGGCAAATCGAGAGACACTGCGGTTCCGCGAAAAATCCGACGCATTCGGTGCACTTCGTTGGGTCGATACTCACGACGAAGTTCGTCTCACTGATCGCCTGGTTGGGGCACTCATCGTGACAAGCCATGCAGCCGACGCAGGTAGTTTCCTTGATCTTGTAAGCCATTTCTGTTTCTCCTTCCGGTGATTGAGAATCCTGAATCTTGTGAAGCGCTCCTTGCCGGTCAGGCGATGAGCGCTCCCTGACGAATATCCGCATCCCCGCGCTTGCCGTGCTGAATCTCACCGCTGCGCACACGCTCCAGATATTCTCTGAAGTACGCAATCGCGGACTGCTCGATGTACTCGAGGGCAAAGCGATCGACGGGCTCGATCCCTGCGGCCTTGAGTCCCTCGCGCGGGCACCCGCCAATCCTCGCCACAAAAACCGCCTGGCAGTCATTGATGGCGCGAACCACGGTCGCGAGACTGTCCTCCTCGGCATAGCCTCCCTCGCAGTAGACGTCCACTCTGCGGTGCCCCACAAACTTGCTGCCAGCAGTGCTGACCTCGTAGATCTGGAACTCCTTCGCATGACCAAAGTGTTCGTTGATTCGTCCGCCACCCTTGGTCGCAACCGCAATCAGAATGGAAACATCGCTGTGCTCGCCCGCCAGAGTGGCAAGCTCCATGTTCCTGGCTGCGACGACAGCCTGTCGTTTCAACTCCACCTTTTCCTGATACTCCTGGCGTCCCTCCAGGTCGTAGGTCACATCCATGGCCATCACTTTTTCAGTGGTGAACTCCGCGCTGCGGTCTTCGCCGAGCAACCCCACAGCATCCGCTCGGCATTGCCGGCAGTGCCGCATCATATTCATCTCTCCTTCGCATGAGTCCTGCAGAAGCTTCAACTCCTGCGCCGTAGGACCAGGCTGCCCATTAAGCCCAAAGACTGTTCCATGCTCCGGCGCCGAGATCAGCGGCATAATGTTATGCAAGAATGCTCCACGTGCCTTGACCGCCTTGTTCACCGCAACCAGGTGATGATCGTTAATTCCTGGAATCATCACCGAGTTCACCTTGCACAGAATGCCTCGCTCGGTGAGCATCTCCAGCCCAAGCAATTGCCGCTCGCTTAGAATCTTTGCTGCCTCAACTCCGGTGTAGCGCTTGTGGTTGTAGAAAACCCAAGGGTAGATCTTCGCACCAATCTTTGGGTCGATCATGTTGATCGTGATAGTTACATGATCGATATTCAAAGCAGCAATCCGGTCCACATAATCGGGAAGCATCAAGCCGTTGGTCGACAGGCAGAGCTTGATGTCGGGAGCAGACTGCGCAACCATCTCGAATGTCCTGAAGGTCTTTTCTGGATTTGCCAACGGATCGCCGGGTCCTGCAATTCCCAGCACGGTCATCTGCGGAATTGTGGAGGCAACGGCAAGCACCTTCTTCGCCGCCTGCTCCGGAGTTAGCCGTTCGCTCACTACGCCTGGCCGCGATTCATTCGAGCAATCGTATTTGCGATTGCAATAATTGCACTGAATATTGCAGGCCGGAGCGACGGCCACATGCATCCGCGCATAGTGGTGATGCGCCTCTTCGCTATAGCATGGGTGGTTCTTCACCTTCTCCCATATCTCCGGAGACAGGTCGCCCTGTCCAGCCGATGACCCGCAACCCGACTTGCCTTTGCCACCGTTGGAGGCGCAGCCTGTGCCGCTACTCTTCTGCCCCGCAGGCTGCATTACCTGTAG
>JAJZGF010000014.1 GCA_021805025.1 Acidobacteriota bacterium | reverse complement strand
AGTTGTTGGCATTGTCCTCATACGCCACATACGGCTGCCCAGTCGGCGAGAAGGCGAGAGACATGTATTGCACCCCACCGGCCGAGAATCCCGCGCTGCCAGCATCCACCCACGACGTGCCGTTGTACATCACGACCGTCGCCTTGCCGCCGTTGGCGCTATCCGAATACTCCATATACGGCACACCGGAAGGCGAGAAGGCAAGCGAAGCAAAATTTGCATAAGCAGGCGTGAAGTCCGCACTGCCAACATCCGCCCACGACGTACCGTTGTACATCATGACCGTTGCTCTATTGGTGCTGCCACCATCCTCATACGCCACATACGGCTCGCCGGATGGTGAAAATGCAAACGAAATACTGGAAGCCGAAGCCGAGAATCCTGGGTTGCCCACATCCACCCACGACGTGCCGTTGTACATCATCACCGTCGCGTTACCGCCGTAGGCGTAATCTTCATACGCCACATACGGCTGCCCAGACGGCGAGAACGCAAGTGAGGTAGCGTTCGCTTCACCCGCCGAGAAGCCCGCGCTGCCCACATTCACCCACGACGTGCCGTTGTACATCATGACCGTCGCCTTGGTGCTGTTGCCGTAGTCCTCATACGCCACATACGGCTGTCCAGACGGCGAGAAGGCAAGCGAGACGTAACTCGCACCACCCGCCGCCGAGAAGCCCGCGCTGCCCACATCCACCCACGACGTGCCGTTGTACATCATGACCGTCGCCTTGCCGCCGTTGGCATTGTCCTCATATGCCACATATGGCTGCCCAGACGGCGAGAAGGCGAGAGATGTATATAGCACCGAACCCGCCGAGAAGCCCGCGCTGCCCACATCCACCCACGACGTGCCGTTATACATCATCACCGTCGCTTTATTGCTGTTGCCACCATCCTCATACGCCACATACGGCTCGCCCGTTGGCGAAAAGGCAAGCGAGATGTAGTTCGCATTACCCGTCATGAACGGGGAGGAGTTCGCACCACCCGCGGAAAATCCCGCCGCGCCCACTCCTGTCCACGACGCATTGCTCAGACTGACAGGCGCGGTTGTGGTCAGGCTCGCGCTCACCGGAGCCGTCAGTCCGTCCGGCGTGAAGCAGACGGTGTAGGCCGTGCTGCCGCTCAGGTTCCTCACCGTATACGCACTCGCCACGTTCGCCGTCACTGTCAACGATCCGTGGATCACCGGGTTGCTGTTGCTGTCCTGCCCGGCCACCGTCTGCGTTGCCGTCCCGCAGGTCGCGTTCGACCCCGACAGCAGCGTGAAGTAGCCCGTGCCGCTGGCCGAAGCGGTCAGGTTCAACGTCACCAGATTCGACGACAGATTCGTGGTCGTGATGGCGCCGGTAACCGGTACCGCCGGGCTGACAGTGATGCTCCCGCTGGTCACGCTCGGCGACCCACTGGAGTCCGCCACGGTAATCGTCTGCGCGCCGACTGTGTTGAGCGTGATCGAAAAGGTTCCGGCACCGTTCGTGAGTGTCAACCCGGATGTCGGGAGCACCGCGCTGGAATCGCTGGAAGTGAACTTCACCGGGCCGGTGTAGCTTGTCGCAATCTGGGAGCTGTCTGTGCTCGAATAGGCAGTCACCGTCACCTGGAAGCTCGTGCCGACGGTTGCGGTCACTGGCGGTGCCAGCGTGAATGCCAGATGATTCACTGCGGAAACAACCGTCGTATTCTGGGCCGCTGATAAACCGTTGGCTGTATCGCTGACCGTGAGCGTATGGGCACCCGCAGCAGAAAGAGTTACGGAAAAGGTCTTTGTGCCGCTGTCGCCGGAAGTGAATGTGTAGTCCGAAGGAAGGGTGGCGGCGGCATCCGCCGGTGACAGGCTGAAGTGAATGGTTCCCGTGTAGGTGGGAAAGAGGTTCGAGTTGATATCCAAGGCCGAAACTGACACTGTGTTCGCGGCTCCTGAAGTAGCCGAAGCCGGTAATCCGGTCAGCTTCAAAGAAGCGACACCCGGCGTGGCGGTTCCTGTCATCGGCACCGAGGTCGTTCCACCGGGCAGGTTTCCGGTATAAATCAGGTTTCCGCTGATGGATCCCGATGACTGGTGTGGTTCAAAAGCTGCAATCACGGAACAATCAAGGTTGACGGCAACGGATCCGGAAGAACCGACCGCGCACCCATTGAACGCTGTATTGCTCAGGAGTGCAAAACTGGCACCAGTCGCGGGGTTGGTTCCGCTGGAAGGTCTCGTCAGCACGAGCGGAGCATTTCCGATATTGGTGGCCGTCACAGTCTGCCCCGCTGAAGTGCTGCCCATCGGCTGCGACCCAAACGACAGTGTCGATGCTGCCATGCTCCACTTTCGTACGGACGAGCCAACATACACGGCCGGGGAAGCGCCGGACTGTCTGATGTCTTTTTCGCTGACGTAAACGTCCCCTGTTCCGTTGAGGGCGATGGAAGTGGCCGCTGCCAATTCAGACGAGGAGGCCGGGCCGTTTGTCTCGCCGAGCGATCCTGTGCCCGCGAGCACATAGGCGTAGCCCGTAGGCGTGAACACAAAGACCCGGCTGCTGGAATTGGTATCGGAATAGCTGCTCGGCGATGACGGCAGGAACACATTGCCACTGGGATCCACCGCAAGCATTCCAACTGCATTCGCGAAATTCACGGAGAGGCTGGAGGTCGTGCTTGGGGTTCCGGATTGCCAATATGGGAGCGCGGACGTGTTGTCGCTTGCCGTCGAACCGGAACCGGCGAATGGGTGGACCTTCCCGGCAGTATCGATTTTGAAAACCTGGTTGAAGACCTGATCAAAGTAGTAAAAGTTCCCGGAACCATCAAATCCCATGCCCCACGGAACACCGAGCACCGCGTTGTTTGCCTGCGTTCCGTCCGCCGGAGCGGAATTGCCGTAGAAGGGAGTCGTGTTGCCGGCGAAGACGGAGATATTCCCTCGGGTATCCAGCTTGAGAATCATCGCATAGGCCGTGGATTGGCTGCCGTAATCGTAAGCACCAACATACATATTTCCAAGCCCGTCGGTGGCGATGGTCGTGAGTGCGCCAAGACTTGCCGCGCCGAGGGTGTGTATGTTTCCCGATGTGGCGGGAGCGCCAGTGGCTGTGCCGGTTCCCGGGACCTGCGCAGTGACGTAGCCTGACGCGAGATCGATGGTAGCAAGTCCCGCAGTGCTGCTGTCTACAAACCAGAGAAGGCCGGCTCCATCCACAAGGATGGACTGCGGGGAATACACACTTGCCGAGGATGCAGGCATGGTTGAATTCGAGGTGGGATAGCCGCAGGTATAGTTGCTGCCGCAGCTCGTCCGATAGGTGCCCAACAGGGTCGATACCAATCCCGCGGGAGTGATCTTGTAGATCATCTCTCCTTTTAAATCGGCCATGTACATGTTGCCCGATCCATCAAAAGCTATCTGGTAAGGCTCAAGAAAACCAGCGGAAGTTCCTGTCTGGCCAGAGGGATTTGTTAACGAGTAAGTTCCCGTTCCAACAAAGGTAGACACGGAGGGCGCGCTGAAACCAAGCTGAGCTCCAGAACCGAAGCCTTCGACATAGCCCGTGGCAAGAATACGATTGGAAGAGTCGCGCAGCACGGCAGCTCCCAGGCGCTGGCCCGGCGCAAGAGGCGCGAATGTGATATCGACGGTACAAGCATCGCCGGTGGCATAGGTTCCTGCCGTGCAAAGTGTTCCGCTGGTGTCAGGCGTCGTTGCCTGAAAGTCCTTTCCGCTCACCCCTTGGGTCAGAACCGCTACGGAAGCAACGGTCACCGGGCCGGTGAATTGAAACGTCACAGTCGTAGACGCGGACTGGCCGAGCGCGACGCTTCCGAAACTGTAACCAGCGGGATTGGCAACCTGGGCCATTCCATTTGAGACACCGAGGCAGAACACAAACGCAATTGTGAGTATCCGCGTCAAGAATTTCATCTTCATATCCTTTTGATTCCCGTCAAGGATGGAATCCTTTACGGTGCATTTGCAGCTGTTAGCGATGGATTTCAGGATTCCTTTGTTTGCCGGACGAGATTTTTGCCTGCAACGTCGCGGTGCATTCTGACGCGGGGGAATGGAGAAAGCAGAGTGTGGGTACTGCCACCCAGAAGCCACCACTGCGCCTCCTATGGCACAGAAAAACCTGGGATGCGGGTGTTGACCTGAAGTGCTGTTATGGTTGTCGCATTATCTGCAAAGTCGTTGAGCAAAACCAGGAGCTAACCTGTAAACACAGCGTGCCGGGCTACGTTGTCTGCGATCCATCCCAGGTTGCAGTTATCAAAGGCTGCTTTGGTTGCAAGCAACGGAGACCCGGCCGCCGAAGAGGTGATCGCAGTGTCGAGCATGACTCCGGGCAGGTTTGTGCATGTTCCCTGGCACTGGAGCACGGTGTAATCATCCTGATTTTGCTGTGTCGCCATTTGCGCGAAAACTGCGCGAATCGGTGTCGGGTCAGTCGTCGCGTACACCGGATCCGAATAGGAATCCCACTTGGTCGTAGTAAAAACATTATTTGGCGCGCCAGTGGCATTGGTCATCTGATAGAGGAAAACAATTTGATTACTGGTAATTGGCGTTCCTTGCTGATTCGCATCATTACTAATCAGTCCGGTGACCAGTTGATGATAGGTTGCGCCCAGAGCATCCTTGCCTCCAACAGGCGCAATGTTGTACACGCCGGTAGGTGTCGGAGAGGATGGATCGGAAGTGGCCAGGGCGCAGGCGGAACTCCAAGCTGCGTTCAGTTCCCCATCGGACGGAGACATATTACCCAAGTCCGCAAAGCCGGAATCATTCAGGTTTATCACCACAATCTCTCCAGGGTTTTGCGCGCAGAAGGAAAGCACATCCGTAAGGAAGTTGACGTAACCATAGCCCGGAATACACTTGTGTTGGTGATATAGCGCTCCACCAAGGGACGGAAGACTACTCCACATGTAGCCGGGCCTGAAATCGAAGTATCGTATGCCAGACGCCAGCATTCCCGCGATGCTGTCCTTTTGAGTCATCGAGAAATTACAGATGACCGTGTCAATATTAAGGGCGGCATATGCGCCAAAGAGCGGAGACACCGGCCCGACCAACTGGCTCGTAATTGCGGATACAATCAGGCCGACCACCGCCTCAAAAGCGACTCCCTCAATGGAATCCATCATCTGGTAAACCGACTGCATCGTGCACATGCCCGCATCGTGCGCACCCGGCAAGCACATATGCGCCAGAGGAATGGAGTTGAGAGCTCTGGCATTGTCGGTCATCCACGTCTGCAGCGACTGCGTAATATAAAGCCAGAACTGATCCTGACTTGGTAGCCCGGCTTGCCCTGATCCGGCATCGTAAAATCCGTAGGAAACGGCCAGTGGTACAGTATTTCCGGTAGCACTGGTCGCAGAGGCAACCGGAACGATAAAGGATGTGGTATTAAACATGTCCGCAACCGTGCCAGCAGCGTTTCCGGTATAGGGATTGATGGAAACACTGTTAGCTGCTAATGGAACACTTCCGTTGCCTGTCATATCCGTAGCCTGCCAACTGAAGGCACCGTAGAGGTCAAAGAAGCCGGATAGGTTCGAGGAATTGACCTGAAGATTCTGAGGGGCAGGAAGTGGCAAATTGATCGGATTAGGATATGGTTGAAAGCCATCTGCTTCAATGGATACGGGACTTTGGCCGGGAACCGATAAGGTTATTACAATCTCGTTCATGTCATACGCGTCGCCCAGGTACGTATAGCAATCCACGCCTTTACTGACATTGAAGATTGACATCGCCAAGCCAGGACGACGACCACTTGAGCGGGGAAAGGCGTCAATCACTCTTTTTCCACTTCGGATCAAACCGTCCATTCTCAACTCTCCTTCATCAGACGCACATATTAGGAACCGCGCACCTCGATCATCTCGGAGTCGCAACGCTGTCTGCTTCGTTTCAAGTGAACAACTTTGCCTGAAAGCCTTGCTGACTCTTGAACGCACGTCTTTTCCGTACATTCCTGACCGCGATGGACTCCCAGAGACCCGACCTAAACCAAGTGTTGAAGTCACTATAGACAGTGTTCGGCCCGGAAGATGTTTCAAAAATGTACTTTCTTTCGGAATTCTTTCTGTATTTACTATTTAGTACAGTATGTTACCTGCGAGCGGGCTGCTTGGTACGTCAGCAGCCTGCTCGGCCAGCAGATTCAATCCCCGATCGCTAGCCTCCTCGCGGACCAAATTCAGCATGGCATCGCCCTGTACCGGGTGGTCTGACAGGGATTCAAGCCTGCCGTGAACCAGCCGGATGTGGCCTGCGCTCTCAGGGATTGATTCTTCTATGTGGCTAGGTATCATACCCCTCGCTGAAGACCGCTCGCCTGCCGACGTGCCTTGGCTGCCAGCAGACCAAGGTCATCTCCGGCGGCCTGGCGCTCCACCTGTTGCAGTGTCTGCCGAGCCTCCGCAGTCTGGCCGTCATGCATCTGGACATCTCCGATCGCCAGACGGATGGAAAGCTGGAGCGGAACATCGCCAATGGCTCCGGCACGTCGCAGCTGTTGCTGCAGGTCGGCCAATGCCTGCGCCGTTCGTCCGCGTCCGGCGGCAATCCGGTCCGCCACCACCGAATCCGGGATCAGGTAGGTTCGGGTATTTTTCGATCCGCGGGCAAAGGCCAGAGCCTTGTTGATTGCCGCCTGCGCCCCGTCCAGATCTCCCTGCTTCAGGTCGCACAGCGCCACCAGCCGCCATGCCTCGGCGCCGGGGTGGGCGGTCCGGGCCTGCTCGGCCAGAGTCGTCATCGCCTGCTTTGCCTCAGCCAGCCTGCCCTCGTCCATCAGCAGTGCTCCCTCGGCCACCTGCTGGTATTCCAGCCGCTCACCCAGCAGGACATGCATCCCGGTTGCCTCGCGATCCAGTTTTTCAGCGGATTCCAGGTTCCCGGCTCCGGTCTCCAGAACCTCCATGTGCGAGAGAATCTTGGCAATCGCATAGCCGCCGTCGATCTGCCGGACCACTTGCATCGACTGCTGGTAATCCTTTCGGGCTCTGTCAATCTCGCCCAGCGCGTAGTGAATATCCCCAAGATCCAGCTCCATCGTGCTGACTGCGTCCAGATTATGAATCTGGTTAGCCAGTTGCAGCCCGGTTTCGGCCTCCTTCTCGGCCTCCTGCAGCTGGTCTTCGTTCAGCGCCACATAGATCAGATCCATCTGCGCCCCGATGCCCAGTCCCGGCGCATGGAGCTGGCCGGCAATGTCTATCGCCCGGTGGAATGCCTTCCTGGCCGCGTTCCAGTCCTCGGTATAGGTGTAGGCGCAGCCCAGTTCGGACAGCGCATTGATCTCACCGGCCAGCGCGCCCGCATCCTTATACATCTGCACGGCATGCATCAGCATTGGAACCGCTTCCGGATCCTTGCGCAGTCCCTTTTCCGCACCGCGCTGAGTCAGCACCCCGGCCAACTCCACCGTATCGCCGGTCTCCTCGGCAATCGTCTGCGCCTCATCGTAGTCGGTCATGGCATTGTCATAGTTTCCCAGCCGTATCCAGACCGCTCCCTCCGTGGACAGACCCCGGCTCAGCAGGAACTTCGAGCCATTTGCCCGCGCCAGGCGAATCTGCTGCCCGGAATACAACAGTGCCCCGCGCCAGTCCCCCATCGCCGAGGCAGCCGCCGCCTGCTGCATGGGCACGCGCGGATCACTTCTGGCTTCCGCCGACGACTTCAGCAGCGCCTGAAGGCTCCGGGAAGCCTGGTCCGGGTGCCCGGCCCGCGTCAGGCACTCCGCCAGTGCCAGCGGGTAGTCCATATCGTCTGGGAATTGCTTCACCAGCCGGGTATAGGCATCGATCGCCCGCGACCAATCCGATCCAATCCGATAACTCTCTGCCTGAAAGGCAAGCCGCTCCGACTCTGGTAACGACGAATCGGTTTCCAGCGACAGCCGGGCCTCCTCCGCGGCCTGCTCGGCATAGCCCATCGCCTCCCAGGTTGCACCCAGTGCGGAGTGGGCCTGCGGAAAGGACGGGTGGGCAATCACTGCCCGGCTCAGCAGAGTCCTGGCATCGTTCAGTTGGCCTGCTTCCAGGGCATGAACCCCCTCCAGATAATCCGCAAACCCGGAAATGTCCGTCGCGCCATCTTCCAGCAGATAGGTGGAAATCCTGGGATTTGGCGCCTGCTTCAGCGCATGACGCAACTTCGCTACTGCCTGTTCGGCCACCTCGGCCAGCTTCGTGGTCTGCGTGTCGCTGCTGTCGCTGCTTACGACGCGTCCGGAATCCGTATCTCGCATCTGCAGATCAAAGCGAATCTGATCCCCCGTCGCCAGATACGAGCCCGTCACCACATACCGGCAATGCAGGATTCTACCCAAGGCGTGAATCGTTGCCGGGTCATACTCCCGTGCGGCACCAATTCTCAGATCCTGCTCCGCCTCCGTAACTCGCTGTGGCTGGATAAGACGCACGGCATCGTCGCCGCCCAGCCCTGCGGACAGCGTCTCGCGCATCCCTTCGGCAATCCAAGCATACTCGCCATCCTGGGACAGGTTCTGAAGATTCAAGACCGCAACCGAGGGGCGCAAACCCACCCGATGCCCATTTCCATACACATAGGCGGTCGCCGCAATTCCGGCCGCCGCCAGCAGCGGAATCGCCACCTTCGACCGCATCCATCGCAATCCCCCACCTTTGCGCGCAGGCGCACCGCTCCCTGGCGAAATCAACTCGGGCACTGGCGAAGCCACTGCAGACTTGTCGACATTTCGCTCGCCTACCTCAGCCAACCTGCTTTGCTCCGGATGCATTGGCTGGGCATCCATCCGGACTGTCAACTCCGGCTCGGCAGCCATCTCGGGAGCGACAGCCACCGGACGATGCGCTGTCCGCTCGGCCTGTGTTCCCTGCGCCGCAGCTTCTGGTTCGATTGCCGTCACAGGCCCCACAAACTGATATCCGCGCTTGGGAAAGGTCTTGATCGGGTCGATCCCATGCAGATGCGTGCGCAGAATCGTTCTCAGCACTCCTACATTGCGCGTCAGGTTGGACTCGTCCACATAGGTCTGGCCCCAGACCTGCTCCATCAGTGTTTCGCGCAGGATCACGTCCCCGGCGTGTTCCAGCAAAACGACCAGTATCTCCACGGCCTTCGGCGGCACCTGCACCACCTTCTGCCCGTTATAAATAATCTTCTTGTCAGCATCCACCAGCAACGAATCAATGGCAAAGCGTTTCATAGACAGCCTTTTGGGGAGAAACAGAATGAGTGGAACAGATAAGGTGGAACGATCCTTATTCAAACGAGAAGCCGTCATTCAACCCTGGCTGCCAGCACGCTGGAATTCCTGGATACCCTGCCGGATCCATTCCTCGGAACTTCTGATACTTGCCGACTCCAGCACAGGCATAGCACCTGCCCGGTAACCCCGATTGCAAACCCAATATCCGCTCCCGCAGGCAATATCCGCATTTCCCCTGACAATCTTGCGGACACCTGCTCCGGAAAGGAATCCATTCCCCGGGGATATAAACAATGTTCAGCGTAAGCAGAAGAGCGGAGAACGTGCTCAGTGTAATGTGTTCAGGACAAAGCGGATATACCACTTAGGTAATGTCCTGCACCGGGAATAAGTAACTGCCAGCCTGACTGAATAGTCCGACTACGCTGCGTGACGGTCGGCACGAAAACAGCCGCCAGAGGGGTATATCCTCTGGCGGCTCTGTGTGTGGGAGTGAATACTCAGCTGTAATCAGTGGCTGTCTGCAACCACCGGAAGTGAGAGATAACTGGCCTTGCCTGGCTCGTGCCAGATGCGCTGGGTCGCCGACCGATAATCGTCCGGCTTGGCGTAGAAGAGATTCGGCACAAAGCTCTGCGGATTGCGGTCATAGAGCGGGAAGAGCGTGGACTGCACCTGCACCATGATGCGATGCCCGGGCTGGAAGGTGTGATCCACGTTGGGCAGGGCAAAGGTGTATTCCAGAGGCTGGTTTGGCGCAATCGCCTGCGGATGCTCAAAGCTGGTGCGATAGCGCCCGCGGAAGATGTCGATCCCGATCGGCATCTCATAGCCATTCATATCCGGCTGCTCGCCCAGAGTTCCGGGAAATGTTCCAGCCCCATCCTCGCGTGGCGGCTGAGTGTTGGGATAGACATCGATCAGCTTGACCACCCAGTCAGAATCCGTGCCACTGGTGGAGGCCATCAGATGCACGATTGGCTCGCCGGCCAGCTTCATCGGCTTGGTCAGCGGTGCTGTTTCATAGGTCAGAACGTCCGGACGGCCATCCACATATCGCTGGTCGGTCAACAGCCAGGTACGCCATCCGCTGCCCTCGCCCACCACTGGACGCGGTCGATATGGCACCGGCTTGCCGGGATCGGAGAGGTACTCGTCGTAAGGACTGGAAGTGTTCTCCGGCGCATGGAAGGAGAGCTTGCCACCAGCCTCAAGATAGAGCGGCCGGGCCGGGCTTGCACAGCCGGAGTCGCAGCTCTGCGGCCACTTGGCATAGGTGTCCCAGCGGTCCGCGCCCGTGTCGTAGATCCAGACCGGCGGCGTATCCGCCTTGGGAGAGCCGGGCTTCAGATACTGGTTGAAAAACGGAAGCAGCACATCGCGCCGCCACTGCTCGGCCGTATCCGTCGCCCACACAAAGGGTCCAATGGCGCGGCCCTGACGATTGATCTGCGAGTGAAACCACGGCCCGATCACCAGAAAGTTCTTCGTGTTGGTCTTGTCCTGCGGCTCCCATGCACGATAGCTGTGGTTGGCTCCGTACATATCCTCCTGATCCCACTCGCCCTGTTCCCACATCGTTGGCACCGTCAGCGGAGTCTTCGCAATGCGCTTGTCGAGCGCCTGTGCCTGCCAGAAGCCGTCATAGGCCGGATGATTTTCAATATCCTTCCAGAATGGCAAGGTGTCCATATTGCGTGCGCGGGCAAAGTTGCCGGCTGATCCCGCCTCCAGAAAATTGGTATAGTCGTCGCCTGGATGCGGCACCATCACTCCATTGCCCCGTCGCGAGGTCTGCATGAGCACATAGTCGATATTCGGCTGGCGAAAGGCGCCGTAGTGAAACCAGTCGTCCCCCATCCAGCCATCCACCATCGGGCTTTCCGGAGCCGCCACTTTCAGCGCAGGATGCGGATGCAGCAGCGCCATGACCACCGTGAATCCCTCGTAGGAGCTGCCAATCATGCCCACGCGCCCGTTAGACTCCGGCACGTGCTTCACCAGCCAGTCAATCGTGTCCCAGCCATCCGTGGTGTCATCCGCGCCGCTGTTGTTGTAGCCGGAGCCAAGCGGAGGCGGCGTCATTAGATACGCGCCCTCCGAGCCGTACTTGCCGCGCACATCCTGATAGACGCGGATATATCCGGCACGCACAAAATCCTGGTCTGAAAGCGGCAGCGCGTCGATCAGGTGCAGCGCATCCGGGGTACCGATGCGATGCGCAGCATCGTAGGGCGTTCGCGTGAGGACAATCGGCGCATCGTGCGCTCCGCGCGGTATCCAGATGACCGTGTAGAGCTTGACGCCATCGCGCATCGGCACCATCTCCACCCGCTTGGTGTAGTCCCGCTCCGCCTTGGGCGGCTCGTAGTGGTCATTCCGGTCGTTGGTGTAGAGCTTCTGCTGGGCTGCTGCAGCCAGCCCCATCCCGGCAAGCAAGCCTACGGCCACTACTGTCTTCGCAAAGTTCATGCTGACCCATCCCTCTGGCTAAGATTGTTTCGGCTTTGGATTTTTGCTGCGCGATCGATCCCCGGAGTGCATTGCCACACGCATCCGCAATGCCGCATACCGCCAACTTCGCCATCCATCCCAACATGCTACGCCCACGCCGGGCAATTCCGTCACCTTTTCAAACAGGTTCCATCCCGGCATCCATTATCGCTGCTCTTCACTTCAGGCCAGGATGGGTTCCTCTGTCGACAGACTCTCCGGAGCCGGAAGCCTGTGGCACTGGCCCTCTGGCAGTATGCGAAACGGTGTCGGCGGAGGGTTGCGCCGCAACTCCTCCTCCAGCGCCAGAACCGGGTCCATCTCTCCATCGTCGGCCAGCGAGAAGGTGCCGTAATGGATGGCAATCGACTCCTGCGGCTGCAGGATGCGATGCACAGCAACCGCCTCAGCGGGGCTCATGTGGACACTGCCCATGAACCACTCCGGCTGATAGGCTCCGATCGGCAGCATGGCCAGCCGGATGGGACCAAGGTCGCGGGCGATCCCGGAAAAGAATGGTCCGAAGCCGGAGTCCCCGGCAAAGTAGAGCGTGCCCGAAGGCAGCGCTACAGCCCAGCCGCACCACAGCGTCCGGTAGCGGTCCAGCATGCCGCGCGCGGCAAAGTGCTGGGCTCGCACACAGTGCAGCGTGGCAGCACCAAAGGGCGCACTCTGGCCCCAGTCCAGCTCCACAATCCTGCGAAAGCCAAGCCTGCGCAGCAGCCGCGCCAACCCCAGCGGACAGGCAATGGCAGGAGCATCCCGCTGCACCAGATGCCGCAGCGTGGGCAGATCGCAATGATCGTAGTGGTTGTGGCTCAGCAGGATCAGATCAATCTTTGGCAGCTCTTCCAGGCGAATGCCGGGTATACGATGGCGACGCGGCCCGGCCCAGGAGACCGGGCTGCAGCGCTCGCTCCAGATCGGGTCTGTCAGAATATTCAGCCCCTCGGTCTGCAGGAGCACGGTCGAGTGGCCAACAAAGGTTACGGCCAGTTCTCCGTCTGTCACGCGTGCTTCGGGAGCAGGGCCGGGAGTGGCAGGAATCGTCCGTCGCCACGGGCCCGGAACACTTGTCCGCCGCCAGCGCAGCACATCTTTCAGCGTGTGTGGAGCGATGCCAGGATTGAAGAATCTTCCTTTGCGGCAGTGGTCGGAATCGGGATATCGCATGTGCCTCTGGGATTTCCTGACGCACCAAGCCTCAGCGCTGGCGAAGAATCGCAGCGGCAATCGCCAGGCTCTCAGCGTCGGTAAGAGTTTCGTGACCGGGCATCTCCGTGCCGGGAATGCCGTATTTACTGATGCGAGCAAGGGCGGCAAGTTGCAAAGAAGGATTTGCCGCAGGTTCCGCTCCTGGAATCGGCAGCGAAACCGGACCTGCGGCAAGCGCCGCAAATTGCGGACCAAACCGGCGGTCTGCCGAACTGCTATGGCATTGGGTGCAAAATTCTCCGTATAGCTGGCTGCCGTCCAGCCTGTGACTCTCGACCAACGCCGCAGCAGATGGCTGCCACGTGCGAATCCATGCCGCCCGCTGCGCTGCCGCACCCGGTGCATGCAGGCTGGAAAGGTAGGCCACCAGCGCAGTGCCCCTTGAGCTGGAAAACAGCCCTGGATAGCTGGGCATGGGCGAGCTAGGAGACAGTGCTCGCGGATCTTCCAGATGCAGTTGTAGCCAGAGTGGCGTGCGGCGTGCCCCCACCTGCGCCAGATCCGGTCCCTGACGACGATTGCCAATCAACGGCGGACGCTGCTGACGAGTTTCAGCCAGCGACGAGGCAGGCCCCCAAAGCGCCACGTCCGGCGAATCCGGCCGCACATACTGCGAGTGGCAATGGATGCATCCTTCCGCGATGTAGACCTGCCTTCCCTGCTCCACCAGCGGAACTGGTTGCAGCGTTGGCTGGCGCTGCAGGGTCCAGGCCACTGCCATCCCGACAAGGATCAGGGCCAACTGCGCATAGCCTGAGGCGGAGATGCGCAGCGGAAACACAAACAGCAGGCAGGCTGCCAGCACAAACCATCCCGGCACATGATGCAGGTTCTGGGCCATGCCAATTCCCAGCGCCGAGCCCATCCATCCCGCGACGGCGTAGAGCGCTCCGGCGCGACGGCCGACTGCAGGACCAGCCAGCAGCAACGCCGGCGTTGCCACCAGCGCCACCGAGTAGAACGAAACTCCCACCGGATACAGCAGCGCGGCCAGACCGATCATGCCCGGATGCGCCAGCGCCAGGCAGGCCAGCCCCAGGATGCCCAGAGCCAGGCTCAGCGTGATGCGCAAACCGTGCCGCTGCAGCAGCCAGACTGCCAACAGTGCCGCCGCCAGATGCAGGCCGCCGGTCCGCATCAGGTGCAGGTCGCCGGACCAGGTTCCGGCCTTCAGCACCGGGGAGTTCTGAATAATCAAAAACGCCGCGGAATCCAGCCATACCAGCGCCGTGAACCAGACCACCAGCCACGGAAACGACGGCAGCCCAGAACTGGCTCGTCCCACCTGCGGCATCGCTGATGCTTCCGGATACAGCTTCGAGAGCCTGGCCAGCACAGCCCCCGCAAAGCACAGCAGCGCGGCGACCGCTGCAATTCCGCTTGCAGATGCCTGGAAAAGCGGCGGCAGGTTGCAGACAAGGTAACCCAAACCCGTACCCCATCCTACCTTCCACAGCGGATGTCCGGGGCCGGTCCAGCGTGGCAGATGCGTGACCAGCGTGACCGTAAGCAGACCCAGCGCCAGCCCAATGCATGCGGCCACTGTGGCCGCCAGCACCGGCGTGAGCGGCAACATTGACAGCACAGCGGCAAAGCCGCAACCCCAGAAGCCAAACTGCAGACGCAACCGCGGACAGGACCATCGGCGCAGCCGCGGCGTCAGCAGGCTGATGCCGACCCCGCCCAATGCCATGGCTGCCATCACCGGTCGCAGCATCGGCTGCGTGAGTCCCAACTCGGCCAGTCTGCGAAGAAATCCAAACTGCGCAAAGATCAGGAAGTAGATATAGGTAATGGCGACAAAGAGGGTCCCGGGCAGAGCTGCCAGGACGGAATCCGCCCCACCCGCCAGAGATTCGTCTTGCGATTTCTCAGCCATGGAGCCTCGCTTCGGGGATTGCTTGCGGCATCAGCCAGCCCAATCGCAGGCCGGTCCATTGCAGTCCGGCATACAGGCCATCGGTCAGCACCACACTGATCCACCGCGGCTCCAGGGCATGTCGCGCAAGCTCTACCAGCACAAAGGCAGCTACCAGAGTGCGCACAAGTGCCGTGATCTCCCACTGCGTCCTCCATCGGGTCGCGGCCATCGGCTGCGAAGAGAAGGCCACCAGCCAGTAGCTCAATCCCACTGCCAGCACAAACACGCCGATGTACTGCAGAAACACGATCGGCTCCGGAGCCACGGTCAGTCCCATCCATCCCAGCGTGAGGCGCGGTGCCACCAGCAGCGCTGCTCCGGTAGCAGCGTCGGAGCCACCGGCCACAAGTTGATACCCCAGCAGCAGTCTTTTCTTCATGGAAGTTTCCTCGCCCTTGTCATTGCGCTGGCTATGGGTGGGCGGCTCTATCCGCACAGTCTGCGACGAGAGCGTTGCAGCAGCGCTCTCTGCCTGCCTGCAAGATTGTGCACCGGTCAGCTGCACGAGCCAGTCGGCGCCGGCAGCAGTCATTGCCAGCCCCTGGAGAAGCCGCAGCAGATACAGTCCATTCCGCATGGCACCGGGAACCATGGTAAACGCCGGATCAGCGCCCTCCACCCATCCGGCAGCCGAGAACAACACCACATAGAGCAGCGTCGCCATATTCCAGGTCCAGAACGACCATCTGCCATCCAGCCGCGCACCTGTCTCGCCCAGCAGCACAATCGCCACTACCAGCAGCAGACTGGTCACAAAGCCAGCCATCGCCAGAATGGAATGCGCCACAAGTGCGTCGGTGAACTTGATGCGATCCAGCACTCCCGGCAGAAAGCTGATGCAACCCGCCACGACCAGCAGCGCCCACCAAGCCTCCGTTGCCCACAGCCACCGACGCGCCGCAGCTGGCCAACAGAAACACTCCAGATAGGCCGGCGTCAGAATCGCCCACGGCAGCAGCGACAGGACCGCCAGATACTCCACCGGCAGGTGATGACTGGCATCGGCGCCTCCGCTCATCCGCGGCAGCATCGCCAGCACTGCCAACTCCAACAGGAAATAGCCCACGTTCAGCGCAACCACGACGCGAACCCGTCCCCGCAGCGGTTGCCGCCGGACCAGCGACAGCGGCAGCACAAACAGAATCAGCACAACGGCCAGCGAGGACTCCAGCTGACTGGCGCCCGTCGGTCCCCCGGTGGACGGATTCACCGCCGGGTAGATCGCAGGATCCGTAGCCCGATACAGCAGGAACGGCACAGCCGCCAGCAGCAACAGCCCGCTTCCGGCCAGCAGACGGTGCCTCCGCGGCACCGAGGATCGGCCTTGCCCATACGCAACCGCCAGTGCAAGCCACAGCATGCCCAGCGCAACCGGAAACAGCATGCGCGGATAGCCGCTCCAGTCCAGAAACAGCTTGCCCGTTACCCGGCCATGCAGCCAGTCCAGCGCGCCTGCAGCCAGAGCAATTGTCCACAACCAGACCGCTGCCCGTGCCAGGGTAGCTGCCGTAGCGCTCTGCAGCCGATACAGCGGAAACAGCCAGGCGACAAGCGGCAGCGCCACCCAGCCATATAGCTCGGCGTTCATGTGCACCGGCATCCAGCGCCCATAGGTAAGCGGACCCAGGAAATGCCCCGCATGCGGGAACAGCAGCAGCAAGGCCAGCCCATCGCCGATCAGATTCGCCAGCAGCAGCCAGGCGAAGGCATGCAGGAGGGTGAAGCGTACCAGTCCGGGCTGGAGCGAACTCTGGCTGCCTGCTGCCACACGTGTCATGGATTACCCCGCAGTCCGCGCGCCGCTGCCTGCGCTGTCCATCATCTTTCCATCGTGCATCTCCAGCAGCCGATCGCAGCGGGCTGCCAGCGCGCGGTCATGCGTCGCCATCACCAGCGTGATCCCTTCCCGATCCACCAACTCCAGCAGCAGGGCAAAGATCTGTCGGCTGGTCGCCTCGTCCAGCGCACCCGTTGGCTCATCGGCCAGCAGAATCGATGGGCGATTCATCAGCGCGCGGCACAGCGCCGTACGCTGTCGCTCTCCACCCGACAGCTTCTGAATCCGCTGCTGCAGGCGGTGGCTCAGGCCCGTTCGATCGGCCAGCTGATGCAGCCGCTCCATTGCCTCGGCCCGCGGCACTCCGGCAGCCACCGTGGGAATCAGGCAGTTTTCCGTCAGCGTCAGGTCGGGCAGCAGGTTGTGCAGTTGAAAGACAAACCCCACGTGATGGCGCAGCATGGTCTGCACCATACGGCCCGGACGCAGCGGCTGGCCGCGCACCACGATCTCGCCGGAATCCGGAGAGTCCAGGCCGCCGAGGAGATGCAGCAGCGTGCTTTTCCCGCAGCCCGACGGCCCGCACAGAGCCACCGTCTGTTGGGGATACACCTCGAGCGAGACGCCGTGCAGGACCGGGATGGCACCGTTCTCATAGGCCTTGGTCAGTCCCTCGGCCCGCAGAATCGGCTCGTTTGGCGTGGCTTTCCCCACTGGCATGCTGCTATTCAAAACGCAACGCCTCCACTGGGCGCACCCGCATCGCATATGCTGCCGGATACAGCGCTCCGGCAATGCCCGTGCCGATGGCCAGTACTGCGACGGCAAGCAGCAGCCCCGGAGACATTGTGGCATCCACATAGCCATGCAGCATGGGGACCGACTTCAGTACCATCACGGCCAGCGCCCCCGTTCCCAGCCCCACCACGGAACCGGTGAACGAAACCACCGCAGCTTCGCCCAGAATCAGTGCCGTCAGCTGGATCGGAGAAAATCCGTTCACGCGCAGAATCGCAATCTCGCGTATCCGCGTAAAGACCGACATGATCATCGTATTGGCAACCCCAAGCCCGCCCATCAGCACTCCGGCCAGCCCGACCGCCCAGGCCGTAGCCTTCAGGATCTTGAACTGCGAATAGGTGTTGTTGAACTCCTGATCCTCCAGCGCAATCAGTGTGGGAAACTCCCGCTGCATCCGGGCCTTGAATGCTGCCGCATCGCTGGCGTGGCGCAGCTTTACCGTAACCACCGAGGCGATGCCCTGCTTGTGAAAGAATCGCTGCGCCGTGGCCAGCGGCATAAAGACGCCACCATCCTCGAATCCATTGCGTGTGCGCAGAATACCGTCCACCGTGAAGTGGCCGTTACCCAGCGCAATCGTGGAGTGCAGTTGCGCATGCAGAAACTCGGCAGCGCGTTCGCCCAGCACCACGGAGTCGGCGCCATTCGAGCCACCTGCACCCTGTCCTGCCGTGCGAAAGGCCGCATCCGAACCGGCCACCCACGTCGCGCGTGTCAGCCGCGTATCCGTCGCCGTTACGCCAAAACAGGTGATGATTGGCTGCGTTGGACTGGCCACAATCCCAAACAGAACCGGGTTTGCATGCTCCACCAGCGTCCACGTCGGAATCGCATCGATCGCCGACTGGGGAACACTGGAAAAGAACAGATCCGCAACATTGCGCTCAAAGACCACAATCTGGCTGTCGGCGGAAAGCAGGCTGGAAAACATGCCCACCGCCCCTTGCAGAATGGTCACCACCGTCAGCATTGCAGCCACGGCAAAGGCAATCCCTGCCACCGAAATTGCGGTTCGGATACGGTGTCGGCTGAGATTGGTCAGGATGAGTCGCAGAAAGATCATGACGCCAGCGCCAGTGCGGCCAGCCGCGCGCGATGAGGCGAATGCAGCACCAACAGCCGGTTCAACTCCGCATCCAGCTGCAGCCGCATCGATGCCAGGAAGACAAACTCCGGATGCGCGGCCACCAGCCGTCGCACCGCTCCGGCCGCCAGACGGATCTGCCTCGCCGTCTTCATGCAGGCTGCATCCAGCCCGCATTCCAGTGCCAGATTCGGCCGCTCCAGCAGCGCATCGCGCCGGGCCGTCTTGCCGCAGGCATCCCCGGTATGCAGCACATCCTTCAGATCATCCAGTGACTGATACGCCAGCCCCCACAGCACGGCAATCCGCTCCAGGCGCTCGATCATGCGCGACGTGCTGCCGCCCAGAATGGCCGGCAACACCAGCGGCAGCCGGATCAGCGAGACCGTTTTGCCCACGGCAATATTTTGTGGGGAATGCGCGCTGCGGGCCTGGGCATAGTGCAGGTCCAGGCTTTGCCCCTGCAGCAGTCCGCCCACGCCCAGATGCTGCTCCACGTAGCGCAGTCCCGCCTGCTGCTGCTCCAGCGGCAGACCAGCCGCGGCAGACCAGATCATGCCATACGCGCGGTTGATAAGCGCCAGGGCCGCCAGCATCGCCGCGCCTTCCCCAAATCGCTGATGCACACACGGTACGCCGCGACGGCTGGTCGCATCATCCATCGCAGGCAGGTCGTCAAAGACCAGAGCAGCCGTGTGAAAGTATTCCATGGCAATGGCAAGCTGGCGTCCGCGCTGCCCTTCGGTATCCAGACCCGTGGCCCGCGCCATCTGCCAGGCCAGCATCGCACGCACCATGCTCCCGGGTCGCGCCAGCGTGGCATGGATGGCAGAGGCCAAGTGCGGCTCCAGATGCTCCGGCAATGCCATGCCGCTCGCGTAGGCCTGCTCCAGTTCAAGGCGCAGGGAAGATTCCGGCAACGGCATGCATCACTCCTGGAGATGGATCCTTGAGCCCCGGTAATCCTTGGGCTTTCTACAACGTTGGACGTTCTTTGGAGTGCCCGGGAAGAGTCCTCGATTCTGAATTTTTTGTCACAATCCCATATCCCGCTCTCCGTAGACGCTGCTTCTGCACGCCTTCCGCTCGGGATGACACCTGCTTCCCTCCTGAAATAAATCGATTAATTCCCTTGTTCATTCCCCAATCCATTCTGTAGGATTGGGTGTCCTGAAATCGGGTCTCGGAAGCAGTTCGTAACGATTCCCGACAGATCGGACACATCGGGAGTCTGGCTCTCTGCGATGCCATGCACAACCGGACAGGGAATATTGGACTGGAAATTACGGAGGAAGATTCGATCCATGCATATACGCAATGCAATTCTGGCCCTGAGCATGGGTGCTGGAGTTCTGGCTGCCGTGCCTGTGGCATCGGCACAGACGACCACCCCGCCCACCCCCATCGAGGCGACTCTGGATGCCACGCATCCGGCCACTCCCGTCTCCGACTACGTCTTCGGCATGTTCATTGAGCATATCGGCAAAACCATGTACGGGCCGCTCTGGGCAGAGATGCTGGACGACCGCAAGTTCTATTTCCCCATTACGGACAACGCGTCAGCTCCTGCCTCGCGGCGCGGTTTTCCTGGAATGACCATGCGCCACTGGCATCCTGTCGGGCCACAGGCTTCCATTGCAATGGATACGGCAAAGCCTTTCGTCGGCCAGCAGAGTCCGGCAATCACCCTCGACGGCACCACGCCGCACGGAATCCAGCAGTCCGGCCTGGCGCTGGTGCAGGGCAAAGTCTACACCGGCCACATCTGGCTGCGCGGAACCGCAGGCAGCAAGGTCCGGATTGTGCTTACCTGGAGCAATGGATCGCAGAGCCGGACGCTGCTCACCGTGCCTGCGCTTGGTCCTGCCTATGCCCGGTATGCCTTTCATGTCACAGCCCCGGCCAGTGCCAGCGATGCTACGTTTCAGGTTGTCGGTACTGGCAAGGGCAGCTTCCATATTGGTGCCGTCTCCATGATGCCATCGGACAATATCGATGGCTTCCGGCCCGATACCATCGCCCTGCTGCGCCAGATCCACTCCGGCTTCTGGCGATTCGGCGGCAATTACACCTCGAATTACTCCTGGTATGACGCTATCGGCGACCGCGACCATCGACCCTCCGACTGGGATTATGCCTGGAACCAGATGCAAACCAACGACATCGGTCCGGATGAGTTTGCCGAGTTCTGCAAACTGATCGGCGTCGTGCCTTACATCAGCGTCAATGCCGGACTGGGCGACTCCCACTCCGCCGCCCAGGAAGTTCAGTACATGAACGGTGCCGCAACCACTCCGATGGGAGCATTGCGGGCAAAGAACGGTCATCCTGCCCCCTACCACATCCGGTACTGGAACATCGGCAACGAACCCTGGGGAGAGTGGCAGATTGGCCGCACCGACCTCAAGTACTTCATGCTCAAGCACAATGAATTCGCCAAAGCCATGCGCCAGGTCGACCCCTCCATCACGCTGATCGCCTCCGGCGAGATGCTGGAAGACGGACAGGTTCCCGGTGCCCTGCGGACCAAATACGTCGGCAACCTGGCGGGGGCTTACGGTAGCGACTTCGACTGGACTGGACGCTTCCTCAAGGATTGCTGGGGTAATTTCGACGGCATCGCCGAGCACTGGTATGCACGGCCGGGAGAGCGCTACAACGTGGAAAAGGCAAAGAATCTGCCTGCAGACAAGCCCAATGACGACGCCTATGACAAAATCCAGCAGACCACCCTCGAGTACGCGCGCTACCCTGCCAACATCGTCCGCTCCAAGGCAGAGGAGTGGGAGGGCTATCAGCAGCGTTTCCCGGCCATGGTGCCGAAGAAAACCTTCCTGTCCATCGACGAGTACGCGTACTTTGGCGGCAACTTCCGCCGTGGAGCCGATCTGAAGCAGGCGCTGGCCTACAGCATGCTCTTCAATGAGATGCTGCGTCACTCCGACTTCATGACCATGGCCGCGCACACCATGGGTACCTCCACGCTGGACTTCAACCAGACCTCCTCCACGCTGAATACGCTTGGGCTGGTCTTCAAGATGTTCAGCAACAACTTTCCGGGATCCACCCCGATCGCCGTGACCGGAAACTCTCCGCAGCCGGCTCCCCAATATCCTCCGGCGCCGGATCAGCCCAAGGTCAGCTCCGGCAGCCCCACCTACCCGCTCGATCTCTTCGCGGCACTCTCGCCGGACCACAAGTATCTGGTGGTGTCCGTCGTCAATGCCACCGACAAGTCTCAGTCGCTCAATCTGCAACTGGGCGCAATGCACGTCCACGGAGCGCCCGAACTGCTTCAGTTAACCGGCAGCAGCCTGGACGCGGTGGATCGCGTGGGGCAGGCGCCGCAAGCCACCCTCCAGCAATCCACCGTCAGTGGCTCTCCAAACGCGCTGACCATTGCCCCCATCAGCGTCAACATCTACCGCTTCCCCATCCACAGATAGACCGTCCGGCCTTCGCGTCAGGCCCAGGAGTCCAAACCTGAACCTGACGCGCAGCATCCGGGAATCGATTCCCGGTGGACGAACAACACCTTAGGGAAAGGAATTTGCCATGTCTTCCTCACCAACGAACGACTCTCGACTCCTGAGTCGGCGCGACGCTCTCAAGCTCTCAGCAGGCGCTGGTCTTGCCGCAGCGGTCGCTCGTCCCGCTCAGGCATCGGACAGCATCAAGACCGGTGTCCACCAGCAACAGCCACCCAACTGCTCCACGCCACACTCTGCCGTGGCCCAGACACGCTACGGCAAGGTCCGGGGCTTCGTCTCGGGCGATGTCTTCACGTTCAAGGGCGTGCCCTACGGCCAGGACACAGGCGGAGCTAATCGCTGGCTTCCGGCCAAGCCACCCATCCCCTGGGAAGGTGAGTATCCAGCGCTGATTTATGGGGCAAACTGTCCCCAGCGCCTGCATGACTGGCACAGCCAGGAGCAGGTCTTCCTGCAGGACTGGGACGATGGCTGGCAGAGCGAAGACATGCTCAAGCTCAACATCTGGACTCCGTCGCTCACCGGCAGCCGCCCCGTCATGTTCTACATCCACGGCGGCGGCTTTGAATTTGGTTCCTCCTATGAGCTGCCCTCGCATGAGGGTGCAAACATGGCCCGCTATCACGATGTCGTCCAGGTCTCGGTCAACCATCGCCTCAATGCTCTGGGCTTCCTCGATATGTCCCAGTTCGGCGCAGGTTATGAGGAGTCCTCCAACGTTGGCATGACCGACCTGGTCGCAGCGCTGAAGTGGGTGCAGGAGAACATTGCCAACTTCGGCGGCGACCCCAATCGCGTCATGATCTACGGCCAGTCCGGCGGTGGCGGCAAAGTGGCTACGCTGATGGCCATGCCTTCTGCGCAGGGACTCTTCCACTGCGCTGCCATTCAGTCTGGCGGAGCCTTCACCAGCCCGGCCGAGGAGGCCCGCGAACTCACCCGGCAGATGGTCAAGGATCTCGGCATCTCCGGTGGCAGCCTGAGCGCGCTGCAGAAGATGGACTGGACTGCTTTGATGGCGGCTGCCGATGCCGCCCAGGGCAAGCTTTCCGCCAGCAATCCCGGTCCATTCCACAGACCCGGACCGCCGCGTCGCTTCTGGGCACCCATCCTCGACGGCACCGTGATTCCGACCAGCCCCTTCCACGACTCCGCGCCCGCCATCTCACGCAATATTCCTCTGATGGTTGGCTCGGTCAGCGAAGAGGGCAACATGATGGCATCCCGTCCCACTGAGGCGGAGTGGCGCGCCAACCTCATCCACGCGTATGGCGAGGAAAAAGGCAAAGCGCTGGCCGATGCCATGCAGAAGGCCTATCCGCAAAAGAGCGCCCGCACCCTGTCGTATATGTGTGGCGGTCGTGGATTCCTCAACGGACTCTCGATGCGCAATGGTGTCGTCCACATGGCCAAGCTCAAGTATGAGCTGCACGCCGCGCCGGTCTACACCTACTACTTCACCTGGCAGACGAAGATGCTGGACGGTGTGCCCGGCGCCTGGCACACCTCTGATCTGCAGTTCTGCTTTGACAACACCCTGCGCTGCGAACAGGGCACCGGCAACACTCCCGAAGCACAGGCACTGGCACGCAAGATGGCCCGTGCCTGGGCAAACTTTGCCCGCACCGGCAATCCCAGCCAGCCCGGACTCATCTGGGAGCCATCCGATCCGGTGACCAACAAGACCATGGTCTGGGATAACAACAGCCGCATGGTCAATGATCCGGACGGCGAATTGCGCAAGTTCCTGCTCTGAACCGAAGCCACGCACGCTCAACTCAACAGAGGCCTGCCATCCCCTGGCAGGCCTCTGTTGTCAGGTCGCTGCGACTCTTTGTACATCCCCACCCACGCCAGCAGAAACCATCTGTTCCGGAAACGCCGTCTGGTATCGGAGATCGAATTGGAGTAGAGTGCTAGATACTTTGCCGCTCCACTCCATCTCCGATCAGAACGCCGGAGACAGGCCAAACCCTCCGCAGCTGCCCGCACAGCCGGTTCCGGAGATTCCTGCCCGCGAACACCCATGGGAAGCGATCCGCAGTGGCTGGACCCGATACTCCGCTCTGCTTGCCTTTGTCGTCATACTGCTGCATCTGCTGTTGCGATTTCTGCTGCACGTCGATGCGCGAACAGCTTCTATTCCGCTCTGGGTGGGCATCCTTGCCGGTGGCCTCCCCTTGCTTTCCACGCTGTTGCTCCAGATATGGAAGCGTCAGTTCGGCGCAGACTTTCTGGCCGGTCTTTCCATTGTCACTGCCGTGCTGATGCAGGAACTGCTGGTTGCCACCATCATCATCCTCATGCTCACCGGCGGCCAGACTCTGGAGGAATACGCGACTCGACGCGCTTCGTCTGTACTCCGTGCCCTTGCCCGCCGAATGCCCAGCATGGCACACAGGATCGATGGCAACAGCACCGTCTCCATCTCCGTCGCCGACATTCGCATCGGCGATCGACTCATCGTCTTTCCGCATGAGATCTGTCCCGTTGACGGAACGGTTGAGGCCGGCACCGGTACGATGGATGAGTCCTTCCTGACCGGGGAACCCTTTCGCATCCGCAAGACATCCGGATCCCAGGTCATCTCCGGCGCCTTGAACGAGGATGACGCGCTGACCATCCGCGCCGACAAGCTTGCCATTGACTCCCGCTACGCACGCATCATGCAGGTGATGCAGAAGGCGGAGCAGAACCCACCCGCCATCCGCCGACTCGCCGACCGTCTGGGTGCCTTTTACACCCCCATGGCAGTTCTGGTTGCGGTTGTCGGCTGGCTCCTCAGCGGGAATCCCGAACGGTTTCTTGCCGTACTCGTCATCGCCACTCCATGCCCGCTGCTGCTGGCAATCCCCATCGCGATTATCGGCTCCATCTCGCTTGCCGCCAAGCATGGCATCGTCATCAAAAAGCCCGCCGCCCTGGAACAGCTTGGCAAAATTCACACCATGTTCTTCGACAAGACGGGAACCCTTACGCACGGCGAGCCCATCGTCACCGAGGTCCTTCCCTTCTCCGGCGCTTCCACCGACGAAGTTCTCCGCGTCTGCGCCAGCCTCGAACAATATTCCAAGCACCCGCTTGCCAGCGCCATTCTGCATGCCGCCCAGGAGAGCCATCTGCAGCTGCCTGCCGCTGAGACCATCCGCGAACATCCCGGCCAGGGACTAACAGGGCAGGTGAGCGGCAGAAGCGTTCTGGTCACGGGAAGAAGCCGTCTGCCAGCAGATCTGGTTGCCGCGCTGCCATCGTCCGACTCTGGTATGGAGTGCATCGTCCTCGTTGACGGTCAACTCTTCGGCCTCATCCGCTTCCACGATCGTCCCCGCTCGGAAAGCAAATCCTTCATTGCGCACCTCAAGCCCAGGCACCAGGTGGCATCCATCATCCTGCTTTCCGGCGATCGAGATCAAGAAGTTCGCCACCTGGCGGAAATCGTCGGCATCCACGAGATGCGCGCCAGTCTGACCCCGGAGCAGAAGCTGCAGATCGTGCAGGAACAGACAGCGAAGTCCCCTACGCTTTTCCTCGGCGACGGCATCAATGATGCTCCTGCCATGCTGGCGGCTACCGTGGGCATCGCCTTTGGTCAGCACAGTGACATCACCGCCGAAGCTGCCGATGCCGTCATCCTGGAAGCAAGCCTGGACCGCGTCGACACCCTCCTTCACATCGGCATGCGCATGCGCCGCATTGCCCTGCAAAGTGCCATCGGGGGCATGGTTCTCAGCGTCCTCGGCATGATTCTTGCCACCCTTGGCCTGCTCCCGCCTGCAGCCGGAGCCCTGGGCCAGGAACTTATCGATCTGCTGGCCGTACTGAACGCGCTCCGTGCATCCATTCCCGGCAAGCAACTGCAGGACCTGCGTTGAACCAACCCACCGCGTGGATGACTGCTCCTCTCTTCGGAGACGACAGACTGCCGTACCCTGCAGAATCCGGAACTCGCATTCGTTTCGGTGCGGAAACTGGGATCAGGCTAAACAGATCTGCAGGGGCACTCCGCATTCAGTGTTCCTGCACTGGAAGCACGGGCTATACGAAAAGGCTTCTGTACGTAGCAGATATGTGTGTACTCTGCAGATTCAGTACTTTCTGGATTCGAATGCGGGCAGATTCAGCACCAGGGCACGGCTGGCCGTCCATAACAACGTACAGAGATGGTTCAGGACGATGGCAGACCCCGCCAGCAGGCGAACCAGCCCTGCATCCCCCGCCAGCCTGCTGACCCCACCATTCACGTCAGGATAGTCTTCCAGGATTCGCTGCATCTCTGTCATCCACTGCGGCCATTGCGAAAACCCATCTGCGAAGACAGCCAGCGATCCACTGTACGCATAGGCTTCCGCAATTCCCAGTCGCTCCGGAGACAGTACGGCAGGAGCCATCCTTGTCCGGCTGAGCCACACAGGTTTGTCATGAACCAGTGCCTCGATATTGGAGACGACTTCGCGAAACTGCCAGCGTTCCTCGCGCGCTACGCGGCCGCAGGCCATTGCCTCCCAATAGAAAACACGGCTGCCGGTCGCCATTTCCAGACGCAGCGACTGATGCAACGCTGAGCCAGGATGGGGAATCAGATGATCTGGAAAATACTCAAGCGTTGCACCTTCCCCAACGCGCACCACCGTCTCCTGCATTGCAGGCAGATCGTCTGTGCGATAGACCCGCGTTGCCGACGGCGTGGTCAGGCAGGCATGCGCACCTGGTTCGAGCACGATCTCCGTACTCAAGCGATCGCCGCCCAGAATCCCGCCCGTGGGATTCAGCAGGGACAGGTACGAGGATCCGTCTTCCATGGCCAGCGGAGCGAGCACCTGCAGCGGCAGGGTAAAACCGGACCGCACCAGATCCGTGCGCGTACCGCGCCGCGCAAAGCGAAGCATCAGCCTGCCGTCACGCCCGATGCGATTAAGATTCAAAGAGCAATCCGCGCTTGATCCACTCAAGAACGCTTTCGACACCGGTTCCGTCCTTGAGGTTGGTAAAGACAAAAGGCCGCTCGCCGCGAACCCGCTTCGCATCTCTGTCCATCACTGCAAGGTCCGCACCCACGTAGGGCGCCAGATCAATCTTGTTGATGACCAGGAGTCCCGAAGAAGTGATTCCCGGGCCTCCCTTGCGCGGAATCTTTTCCCCTTCCGCCACGTCGATGACATAGATCATTGCGTCCACCAGCTCCGGGCTGAATGTGGCTGCCAGATTATCTCCGCCGCTTTCGATTAGAAGAATCTGCATCTGCGGAAATCGACGGGTCAGAATGTTGACGGCCTCCAGATTGACCGAAACATCCTCGCGAATGGCCGTATGCGGGCAGCCCCCGGTTTCCACGCCGAGGATACGATCTGCGGCAAGCGCACCCCGGCGCGTGAGGAACTCCGCATCCTCGCGCGTGTAGATGTCATTGGTGATCACAGCAATCTCGTAGGTATCACGCATGCGTCGGCAGAGCGTTTCCACCAGCGCCGTTTTGCCCGAGCCGACAGGCCCGCCGATACCGATTCGTAAGGGTTGGGAACTCATGATCGAAATAACCTCGCATCCAGTGTAGAGTGACGCATCGCAGCAATCTCCAGGGCCGGAGTAAAGCTCCAGAGTTCTTCCTCGCAGTTTTCCATTAGATCCGCAGAGAGATGCTCAAAGAGTGGCTGCAGATTCCATAGAATCCGCTGCCCGGCAAGCTGCCCCAATGGGAACAGCCGCAAGGCTGCATTCACCAGCGCCGCGCTGGAGCTATACAGATAGGCAGAGATCATCTCCTTCGTCTCCCAGGCAAGCGCAGCGCCAACCAGACCCATCGCCACCGGATGGTGGCCCGGAGTCTGGCATTCTTCCACCTTGCCATAGAAGTTGCGGACCAGTGGATGGTCGAGAATCGTGTTGGCAGTCCGCAGGGTTTGTCGCCCCATCTGTCGGCTGGCATTCCGTAACTCTTCGGCTGGCTTCAGCGCATCCACCATTGCATCCAGGCGCAGGCAGCGGTCCATGTCTTCCTCCGTTGCCGCCGTCCAGACACGCAGCAGTGTCCTGGCATCGGTGGGCGCAACGCTGGCCTCCAGATAGCTCCGCAGCAGCGCCTCCAGGCTTGCTGCATCGCTCACAATACCTGCCTGCACGTACCACTCCAACCCAAAGGAATGCGCATACGCGCCGGCGGGAAACAGCCCATCGCTGAATTGCAGCAGCGAAGTCCATGGTTTAGTGGGCATGGCGATGCGCCTGCCCCACAGGCTGAAATACAGCACTTGTCCGCTCCCAAACCACTCCCAGGCGATCGAACAACTGGACCATCGCAGGATCATCCGGAACGAGCAAAGTATCGCCGTCAATGGCGAGTGGAAAGTGCCGGTTGCCCACTTCAAACGCAATGCGCACGGCATGCTTGCCGTCGGATGGCGCAATGCGCAGCACCGGCTCGGGAGCAGCTTTCACCTGCAGATACCAGCCGTCCTCCACCCACAGAATCTGCTCCGGCTGTAATACCGTTCCCGTGGGAAGCGACAGAGCCACTTCACGGCCGTTGGCTGTCACAAACAGTCCGCGCACCCAGCGGCGCTGCTCGGAGGTCAGGGTCAATACGTCGCACTCGCGGCCCTGCAGATCGGCAGCATGCGTGTGTGCAATCAGGGATTGGATGGGAATCGTTTGCATCGTGTGGATCCGGATCGTGTTCAGAATAAAAAGTAGCGCTGCGCCATCGGCAGAACGGATACCGGATCACAGCGAAGCAGCTCGCCATCGGCGCGCACCTCATAGGTTTCCGGATCAATATCCATGCGTGGCAAAGTATCGTTGAGGATCATGTCGCGCTTGCTCAGATTGCGGCAGTGGCGCACTGCGGATGTCTGTTTCTTCAGCCCCAGCAGCGCGGGAATGCCTGCGGTCATCGCTGCCTGAGAGACAAACGTAAGGCTGGTTGCGTGCATGGCGCCAGCGTAGGCACCAAACATCGGTCGATAGATCACCGGTTGCGGCGTGGGAATCGACGCGTTCGCGTCGCCCATCACGGACCATGCAATCATGCCGCCCTTGACCACCATCTCCGGCTTGACACCAAAAAAAGCCGGCGACCAAACCACCAGATCCGCCAGCTTGCCTGGCTCAATGGAACCCACCTCATGCGAAATGCCGTGCGCAATCGCCGGGTTGATGGTGTACTTGGCGACATAGCGGCGGATGCGCAGATTGTCGCTACCGGATTTTTCTCCTGGTAGCGGTCCTCGCTGCCGTTTCATCTTGTCAGCCGTTTGCCATGTACGCAGCACCACCTCGCCGATGCGGCCCATCGCCTGCGCGTCGGATGACATCATGCTGATGGCTCCCAGATCATGCAGCACATCCTCGGCGGCAATGGTTTCCGCTCGAATCCGCGACTCGGCAAAGGCCAGATCCTCCGGAATGGATGGGTTCAGGTGATGGCAAACCATCAGCATGTCCAGATGCTCATCCAGCGTGTTGATCGTGAACGGCATCGTGGGGTTCGTGGAGGAGGGCAGGCAGTTCGGCTCGCCACACACGCGAATGATATCGGGCGCGTGTCCGCCGCCGGCACCCTCCGTGTGATACGTGTGAATCGTTCGCCCCTTGAATGCCCGAATCGAATCCTGCACAAACCCTGCTTCATTCAAGGTATCGGTATGGATGGCAATCTGAACGTCGTACTCCTCCGCAACTGCAAGTGCGCAGTCGATGGCAGCCGGAGTGCTCCCCCAATCCTCGTGCAGCTTCAGCCCAATCGCCCCACGCTCAATCTGCTCTCGAAGCGGCTCGGGGAATGAGGCATTGCCCTTGCCCAGAAAGCCCAGATTCACCGGGAAAGCATCGGCTGCCTGCAGCATCCGATCCATATTCCATGGGCCGGGCGTGCACGTGGTGGCATTCGATCCAGCCGCCGGGCCCGTGCCCCCACCCAGCAGCGTGGTCAGCCCCCCGGACAAGGCCGCCCACACCAGTTGTGGACAGATGAAATGAACATGGGAGTCAATGCCGCCGGCCGTAACAATCTTGCCTTCTCCGGCAATTACTTCCGTTCCAGCGCCCACCACCATACCTGGCGTTACGCCATCCATGATGTCCGGATTTCCGGCCTTGCCTACAGCCACAATGCGTCCACCGCGAATCCCGATGTCCGCCTTCACGATGCCCCAATGGTCCACAATCATCGCATTCGTGATGACCACATCCAGCGCTCCCTCACTGGAAGTTGCCCGTGCCGACTGCCCCATTCCATCGCGCAGCACCTTGCCGCCACCGAACTTGGCTTCATCGCCCGGCGTGGTCAGGTCGCGTTCAATCTCGAGGAACAGATCCGTGTCGGCAAGCCGGACACGATCCCCGACCGTGGGACCGTAGAGGTCTGCGTACTGGCGTCGCGAAATGGACAGGCTCATCTGTCTGCTCCGGAATATCCCTGGCTTCGTGCCAACTCCAGCGCACCCTCCAGTTGCTCGGCACCAGCAGGCCCGTTGGTCAGCGCATTGCAACCAAACACTGCCGCTTGCCCACCGATGGCCACCAGCGAAACGATTTTGCTGTCTCCCGGTTCAAAACGTACAGCAGTACCGGCAGGCACATTCAGCCGCATGCCAAAGGCGAGGGAGCGGTTGAAGCGAAGTTCCTTGTTGGCCTCGAAGAAATGAAAATGCGATCCTACCTGGATCGGTCGATCGGCAGTATTGGCTACTTCCAGCTCGCGGGTCAGCCGACCAGTATTGGCTTGAATCGGAGTTTCCGAAAGCAGATATTCTCCGGGAATCACACTTCACCTCGCTTCGCCATTCTTCATCGAATGGGATTGTGAACTGTCACCAGCTTGGTACCGTCAGGAAACGTGCCCTCGATCTGCACTTCCTTCACCATCTCCGGCACGCCTTCCATCACATCTTCACGCGTCAGCACGGTGGCTCCAAAGTCCATCAGCTCGGAAACGGTGCGCCCGTCACGTATCTGTTCCAGAATCTCGGCACTGATCAGCGCCACCGCTTCCGGATAGTTCAGCTTCAGCCCGCGTGCGCGCCGTCTGCGCGCCAGTTCTGCAGCCATGGCAATCAGTAGCTTCTCGGATTCTCGTGGAGTCAGGTGCATGGATCCTACTTAAACGTTGAGCCAGTGTATAACGCTGCCCTGGTCCCGTTCCCGGGGGTTGCCTTCGTCAATCATCCTTCCACCGCGCATCACATAAAACCGGTCAGCGATGGACCATGCGAAGTCGAGATATTGCTCCACCAGAAGAATAGCAATTTTCAACCGTGTGCGAATCTCGCGCAGCGCCTCTTCGATCTGTTGCACAATTGAGGGTTGGATGCCCTCGGTCGGTTCATCCAGAATCAGAAGTTTGGGCTGCGCCACCAGCGCGCGTGCCAATGCCAGTTGCTGCTGCTCTCCTCCGCTCAGCACTCCGCCCTTGCGCGCAGCCACGCGGGTCAAAAGCGGAAAAAGCTCGTAAATATAGCCTGGAATCTCTTCCTGCTGTGCCTTGCCCCTGCCAATCAGACTGGCGAAACCGGTGCGCAAATTCTCTTCCACTGTCAGATGAGGAAAAATACCGCGTCCCTGCGGAACATAACCAATTCCCTTCCGCGCACGCTTGTAGGCGGGAAGATCAGTGATGTCTTCTCCGCAAAACGTGATGATCCCCTGCTCGGCGGGATGCAGTCCTACCAGAGTCCGGAGCAGCGTGGTCTTGCCCACGCCATTGCGCCCCAGCAACGTCACCGCCTCGCCCTCTCCTACGGTCACTCCCACCGCTTCCAGCACACGGCTCTGGCCGTACCCGGCACACACACCCTCAAGCGCAAGCATCCGTCACCTCCTTGATTCTGCCCAGATAGACGGCCGCAACCTGAGGATCCTTGCGAACCTCCTCCAGCGTTCCTTCCGTGAGCATCCGTCCCATATGCATCACGCTGACCGGCGCATCCAGCTGTGCCACAAAGGTCATGTCGTGATCAATCACGAGGAAGCTGTGCCGCAGCGAAAGTCGACGAATCAGTTCCGCAGTCTGCGTGGACTCGCCGTGCGACATGCCGGCCGCCGGCTCATCCAGCAGCAGCAGATCCGCGTCAGAAGCAACCACCATGCCAATCTCCAGCCACTGCTTCTGCCCATGGGAAAGCTCGCCCGCCAGCTGATTGCGCTTTTCCTGCAGCCCAATCAGCTCCAGCGTCTCTTCTGCCCGCATCCTGGCTTCGCCGCTCAGGGACCATCCAAACGACCGCCAGCACTCGCGATGGCGGCGCGCCGAGAGTGCAAGATTCTCTCCTACGGTCAGGTTTTCCAGCACGCCCGGAGTTTGAAACTTGCGGCAGATTCCGCGGCGTACAATTTCGTACTCCGGCAGAGCCGTGATCTCCTTGCCCTGGAAGATCACAGAGCCGGAGGTTGCGCGCACCCGTCCGATGATGGCATCGCAGAGCGTGGACTTGCCCGCACCATTTGGCCCGATCAGAACACGCACCGACGACGGCATCAGGCGAAGGTTCATGCCATCCAGCGCTTTGAATCCGTCAAAATTCACCGTCAGGTTTCTGACCTCAAGCAGTGGTTCCATCATGCCTTCTCCCATGCGCTCACACCGCCTCCCGTGCTTCTGCAGGTTCATCGACTGCCAGCGCAGCCTTGCCACCTGCTGCCTTGCTAGTGAACCGCTCCGGCAGGACACGCATCAGCATCTTCGGAAGTCCGGCAAGTCCACCCCGCATGCCGGTCACCACCAGCACAAACAGCGCTCCCATGACGAACAGCCACAGCTGCGGGATGGCATTGCTGATCCAGTCCTTGCCAAAGTTCACCAGCAGCGTTCCCAGCACTGCGCCCGTCAGGCTTTCCCGACCGCCTACGGCAACGGCTACCACCATTTCGATCGAAGGAATCACGCCCACCATGGCCGGGGAAACATCGCCCAGATGCAGCATGTAGAGCGCGCCCGCGATTCCTGCCAGGGCGCCGCCTACAGCGAACGCAATCGTCTTGTAGGTCATGGCGTTATAGCCCAGGAAACGTACGCGGCTTTCCCCGTCCCGAATGGCCACCAGCACCTTGCCGAAGTTCGTCCGCCGGAGCCACTCGCACGGAGATTGATCCAATAAGAGATAATGGCTCTTCCCGGCTGTGTGATGATCGTGCGGCGTTTCAACCGCCCGGAGGTCCCGCCCGGAGGAGATTTCTCAGGATATTTACGCATGGCACTTAAGAAATCTGAACTATACAGCTCGCTCTGGGCTAGTTGCGACGAACTTCGCGGCGGCATGGATGCCAGCCAGTACAAGGACTATGTACTCGTCCTGCTTTTCATCAAGTACGTCAGCGACAAATACGCCGGCATCCAGTTTGCCCCGGTCACCATTCCTCCAGGGTCGAGTTTTCAGGACATGGTTGCGCTCAAGGGCAAGTCCGATATCGGCGATCAGATCAATAAGAAGATCATCGCCCCGCTGGCCAAAGCCAACAATCTCTCCGATTTCCCCGACTTCAACGAAGCCTCAAAACTGGGCAGCGGCAAGGAGATGGTGGATCGGCTCACCAACCTCATTGCCATCTTCGAGAATCCGGCCCTCGACTTCTCAAAGAATCGTGCCGATGGTGACGACATCCTGGGCGATGCCTACGAGTACCTCATGCGGCACTTCGCTACGGAGAGCGGCAAGAGCAAGGGCCAGTTCTATACCCCAGCCGAGGTTAGCCGCATCATGGCGCAGATTCTTGGCATCCGCACGGCTAAGACGACCTCGCACACCACGGTCTACGACCCGACATGCGGCTCCGGATCACTCTTGCTGAAGGTAGCCGACGAAGCGACCACGAAACCCACTCTTTACGGGCAGGAGAAGGACGCAGCCACCAGCGCTCTGGCTCGTATGAACATGTACCTGCACAACAACCCGACAGCACTCATCCTGCCGGGTAACACACTGGCCGATCCAAAATTCACCGACGGTGGCACGCTCAAGACCTTCGATTACGTCGTTGCCAATCCGCCGTTCTCTGACAAGCGCTGGACTACCGGCGTCAATCTGGAAAAAGATCCGTTCGAGCGCTTCACGCCCTTCGGCACGCCGCCAGCAAAACAGGGCGACTACGCCTACCTGTTGCACATCGTCCGCTCGCTCAAGAGCTCGGGCAAGGGAGCTTGCATTCTCCCCCACGGGGTTCTCTTTCGGGGCAACGCCGAGGCTGACATCCGCCGCAATCTCGTTCGCAAGGGCTACATCAAGGGCATTATCGGCCTGCCCGCAAATCTGTTTTATGGCACGGGTATTCCTGCCTGCATCATTGTCATCGACAAGCAGGATGCGCACGCACGCAAAGGCATCTTCATGATCGACGCCAGCTCTGGCTACATGAAGGATGGCCCCAAGAACCGTCTTCGCGCCCAGGACATCCACAAGATCGTCGATGTCTTCAACCGGCGTGCCGAGGTGCCAGGATTCTCCCGCATGATCTCTGTCGAGGAGATTGAGAAGAATGACTTCAATCTCAACCTCCCCCGCTACATCGATAGCCAGCAGGAAGAAGACCTCCAGGACATCGAGGGCCATCTGCGCGGCGGCATCCCCGAGCGCGACGTGCATGCGCTGCAGCGCTACTGGGCCGTCTGCCCCGGCCTGCGCAAAGCGCTTTTCAAGTCCAACCGGCCCGGCTACGTCGATCTTCGCGTCGCAAAGGACGCGATCAAGCCCACCATTTATAACCATCCTGAGTTCACTACGTTCATCGCCCGGATGAATGAGCACTTTGCCGCGTGGCACAGCAAATCCGAAAAGAAGCTCAAAGCGCTCACGATCAACGTCCATCCCAAACAGGTCATCACGGAGCTTGCCGAAGGACTGCTGCGCCACTACGAGGGGCAGCCGCTCATTGATGCTTACGACGTCTATCAGCACCTCATGAACTTCTGGGATGAGACGATGCAGGACGACTGTTACCTCATCGCTGCCGACGGCTGGAAGGCCGAGACCTACCGCGTCATCGAGACCAAGAAAGGCAAGGACGGCAAGCCAGGCCGTCAGGTCGATAAAGGATGGGCCTGCGACCTTGTGCCCAAACATCTACTGGTTGCCCGCTTCTACGCCAGGGAGCAGGCTGCTATCGATCAGCTTGCGGCAGACCTCGAAGGCGTCTCCGCCCGCATTGCGGAGCTGGAAGAGGAGAACGGTGGCGAAGAGGGCATTTTCGCTGAGTTCGACAAGGTGAACAAGCCCGCCGTCACGGCCCGCTTGAAGGAAATTCAAGCGGATAAAAGCGCGAAGGAAGAGGTTGCCGTGCTCCGGGAATGGCTGGAGCTGAATGGCAAAGAGGCCGAGCTGAAGAAAAGTCTTCGAGAGGCCGAAGCCGCGCTCGATGCCGTTTGCTATGCGCGCTATCCGAAGCTTACCGAGGTAGAGGTCAAAACGCTGGTCGTCGAAGACAAATGGATCGACGCGCTCGACAAGGCGATTCACGGCGAGATGGACCGCATCAGCCAGACCCTTACCCAGCGCGTGAAGGAGTTGGCAGAGCGTTATGGAACGCCCATGCCACAGATGATCGATCAAGTAGCCCAGTTGGAAGCAAAAGTGAATCGCCATCTCGAAAGGATGGGATTCGTATGGAGTTGAGTCCGGGGTACAAGCAGACAGAAGTTGGCATGAGACCGGAAGAATGGGAGGTCACACGACTGGGCCAATTCGTTGCCTTACGACGTGGACACGACCTTACAGAGCGTGCACGGCGTAAAGGCGAAATTCCGGTTCTGGGATCAGCTGGACTCAACGGATTTCATGACACAGCGTTGGTGCGCGGCCCCGGTCTGGTGCTTGGCCGAAGCGGTGCATCATTCGGCCAAGCTCACTATTGCTCAGCCGATTTTTGGCCACATAACACCGCGCTTTATGTCACCGACTTTTTTGGCAATTATCCGCTCTTTGCATTCTATTTTCTGAAGTCAATCGACTTCTCTCGGCACAACACTGGTGGAGCACAACAGTCCCTCAATCGTAATTTCATTGGCCCAATTCCGATATCGGTCCCTGATCGAAAAGAACAAGAAGCCATTGCTGAGGCTTTGAGCGATGCGGATGCGCTCATCGAATCGCTGGAGCAGCTTCTCGCCAAGAAGCGCCAGATCAAACAGGGCACCATGCAGGAATTGCTCACCGGCAAGGAGCGCCTCCCCGGCTTTCCTGCCCCTTGGGAGACAAAGCGTCTGGGAGATTTCGGCTCAACATTCGGCGGCCTCACAGGAAAAAGCAAACGGGACTTTGATCATGGCCCTGCTCAATACATAACCTTCATGAACATCATGTCGAATGTCGTGATTGATTGCCAAGCTTTTGCAAGGGTTGATGTGAAACATACAGAGACCCAGAACCGCGTTCTCAATGGAGATATTTTTTTCAATGGTTCATCCGAAACGCCCGAAGAAGTTGGTATGTGCGCCGTACTCACAGAGAACGTGCAGGACGTATATCTCAATAGCTTTTGCTTTGGCTTTAGATTCCGTGAAAGGTCTCCAGTTGATGGGCTATATCTGGCCTACTACTTTAGAAGTCGTGAGGGGCGAGAACTCTTGAAATCGCTGGCACAAGGAGCGACCCGTTACAACCTCTCAAAAACAGCCCTCCTGAAGCTTTGTTTTCCTCTACCATCGTACAAAGAACAGATCGCCATAGCAACCATCCTCTCTGACATGGACGCAGAGATCGCCGTGTTGGAGACGAAGCTGGCCAAAGCCCGCCAGATCAAACAGGGCATGATGCAGGAACTGCTCACAGGGAGGATTCGACTGGTATGAAGAACTACTATCGCCTGATGCTTGGTCGCAAAAGCATTTACGCCCAGGATTGCTTTGCGGAGAACTTCATTGGCGCGGACTTCGGTATCGACCAGGACCTCTCGGGATCCTTGCCCGAAGAGTGGAGAGAGTTCAACAAAGCATTCATTCCGGTCTACCTCGCCAAGCACCCGGAGAAGACCAAGATTGGCGCGGGACTCGCTTGCGGTGCACTTTGGACCGTCGCCAAGGGTATCCAGAAAGGCGACATCGTACTCTGCCCTGATGGACAGGGCGTGTACCGCGTGGGCGAGGTAACGAGTAACTACTTCTACAAGCCCGGCCAGATTCTCCCGCAACGGCGCAGCGTGCAGTGGCTTTCCACTGCCATCGCACGCTCTGCCATGAGTGAAGCGCTGCAGAACTCAGCCGGGTCGATTGGGACGGTCAGCACCATCACCGCCCACAGCAAGGAGATTGAGACCCTGCTAGCCGAGGGGCAAACCACGACCGTGATCGTTGCCTCAGACCCAGAGGTGGAAGACCCGGCAGCCTTCGCGATGGAGAAGCACCTCGAAGACTTCCTCGTGAAGAACTGGAACCAGACCGAAATAAGCAAATCATTTTCGATCTACGAGGAAGACGGCGAACCCGTTGGACAGCAATACGCGACCGATGCCGGTCCCATTGACATCCTGGCGGTCAGCAAGGACAGCAAGCGACTCCTGGTGATCGAGCTGAAGCGAGGCCGCGCCACAGATACAGTCGTGGGCCAGACGCTGCGCTACATGGGCTATGTGAAGGAGCAAATCGCGGAGCCCCATCAGACAATCGAAGGCGTGATCATCGCTCTCGACGACGACCAGAAGCTACGCTGGGCACTGGCCGCGGTTCCATCCATCACTTTCTATCGGTATCAAATCAGCTTCAAGCTGGTGAAGGCCTGACATGAACGAAATCGGCAAAGCAGAGCGTGAAACCCAGAACCGAGTGTTGGCCCTCTTCCGCGATGAGCTGCACTATCGCTATCTGGGCGACTGGAGCGACAGGGATGGCAACAGCAACATCGACGAGCGCCTGCTTACCGATTCACTCACGCAGCGCGGCTATACGGCCGCCCAGATTTCGATTGCACTGCACAAACTGCGCACCGAAGCCGACAACCCCAACCGCAGCCTCTATGAGAACAACAGGGCCGTGTACTCTTTGCTACGCTATGGCGTGCAGGCAAAGACAGAGGCCGGCAAAGTCACCGATCATGTGCCCCTGATCGACTGGGAGCATCCCGAGGCGAACGACTTTGCCGTCGTCGAGGAGGTAACACTTCAGGGCAATCATGAGCGAAGGCCCGATCTGGTGCTCTACGTGAACGGAATCGCCGTGGCCGTGATCGAGCTCAAGAACAGCCGCGTCTCCATTGGAGATGGCATCCGGCAGCTCCTATCGAACCAGCAGCCGACCTTCCATTCATGGTTCTTCTCCACTGTGCAGCTTGTTTTTGCTGGGAACGATTCCGAGGGGTTGCAGTATGGAACCGTCGGCACTCAAGAGAAGTACTTCCTGAAGTGGAAGGAAGATGAGCAGGACAACAGCCGATTCAAGCTCGACAAATACCTCCTCAAAATGTGTAACAAGGAGCGCCTGCTGGAGCTGATCCACGACTTTGTACTGTTCGACGGTGGCACAAAGAAAGTGCCGCGTGTGCATCAGTATTTTGGCATCAGGGCTGCGCAGGAGCACACCCGTCAGCGCCAAGGCGGCATCATCTGGCATACACAGGGCAGCGGCAAAAGTATCGTAATGGTGCTGCTGGCAAAGTGGATTCTGGAGAACAATCCCAACGCCCGCGTGGCCATCATCACCGACCGGGATGAACTGGACAAGCAAATTGAGGGCGTCTTCACCGAAGCCGGAGAGACAATCAAGCGCTCATCCAGCGGGCGCGAGCTTATGCACGACCTCGGCCAGCCACTGCCGAGATTGCTTTGCTCCCTGGTGCACAAGTTCGGTCGCAAGAATGTGGATGACTTCGACGCCTACATCAAAGAGCTGGAAGCCAAGCCAAGCGCAACGCTGGGCGAGGTCTTTGTGTTTGTGGACGAATGCCATCGCACGCAGAGCGGCAAGCTGCACCGGGTAATGAAGGCAATGATGCCCAATGCCGTCTTCATCGGCTTTACCGGCACGCCCTTACTGGTGAAGGATAAGGCAACCAGCCTGGAGATCTTTGGCGGATACATCCACACCTACAAGTTCAACGAGGCGGTGGACGACGGTGTCGTGCTCGACCTGGTCTATGAGGCGCGGGACATAGACCAGCGCCTCGGTTCCGAAGAGAAGATTGACCAATGGTTCCAAGCGAAAACAAAGGGCTTGAACGACTGGCAGAAGGACGAGCTGAAAAAGAAGTGGGGCACGATGCAGGCGGTGCTGAGTTCCCGGTCGCGGATGGACCGTGTTGTCAGCGACATTATCTTCGACTTCAGCGTTAAGCCACGGCTTTCCAGCGAGCGCGGCAATGCGATTCTTGTTGCGTCCAGCATCTACGAAGCCTGCAAGTATTTCGTGCTGTTCCAGAAAACGGTCTTTCGCGACCGATGCGCCGTTGTGACTTCCTACAATCCGCTGGCGAAGGATGTATCGAAGGAAGAAGTCGGAGCAAACACAGAAACCGACAAGCAATTCATCTACAACACCTATATGGAGCTTCTGCATGGCGTCGATCCGCGACCGGGAATGTCGCCAACGGAGACGTACGAGGAGCGAGCCAAACAGCAGTTCATCAAGGAACCGGCGAGGATGAAGCTGCTGATCGTGGTGGACAAGCTGCTGACAGGCTTCGATGCACCACCATGTACCTATCTGTATATCGACAAATCCATGCAGGACCACGGTCTGTTTCAGGCGATATGCCGCACCAATCGGCTTGACGGCGAAGACAAGGACTTTGGCTACATTGTCGATTACAAGGATCTATTCAAGCGGGTCGAGAACGCCATCGCCGTGTACACATCTGAGATTGATACCAGCGCAGGCGGGTCGAATCCCGAAGTGCTGCTCAAGGATCGCCTCAAGATTGGGAAAGAGCGTCTGGACAGTGCTCTGGAGGCGCTCGACATTTTGTGCGAGCCAGTTCAACCACCGAAGGGCGAGCTTGAACATATCCATTACTTCTGCGGCAATACGGAGATCGAAACCGATTTGCAGGAACGCGAGCCTCAGCGTGTCGCGCTCTACAAAGCAACCGCGTCGCTGGTCCGCGCATATGCAAATATCGCCGATGAATTGGAGCCTGCCGGGTACAGCAGCGGCGATGTTTCCCGCATCAAGCAACAGATAGACCATTACCTGGATGTTCGCGAAACGATTCGGAGGGCAAGCGGAGAAAGTCTGGACGTGAAGGCTTATGAGGCGGATATGCGACACCTGATCGACACGTATATCGAGGCGGATGAACCACGCAAGATTTCGCCATTCGACGGGATGGGGCTTCTCGACCTGATTGTAAAGACAGGAATTGCAAATGCCATCACATCGCAGCTCGGTGGTTTAAAGGGCAACAAGGATGCGATCGCGGAAACAATCGAGAACAACGTTCGGCGCAAGATCATCAAGGAGCAGTTGACTGATCCGGCCTACTTCAGCAAGATGTCAGCGTTGCTGGACGAGATCATTGCGACGCGGAAAGCAAAGGCTATCGAATACGAAGAGTATTTGAAACGAATTGCCGATCTTGCGAAGAGAGTGGACGCAGGTTACGGCGAAGAGACACCGGAGCAGATCAATACACCAGGCCTGCGTGCGCTCTACAGCAACCTGAATAAGAGCGATGAACTGGCCATCAAGATCGATGAGGCAGTCAGACGAGTTCGACCAGACGCATGGCGTGGTATCCCTGCGCGCGAGCAAGCGATCAAGCAGGCGCTCTTTGAGGAACTTCATGATGTGAATGAAGTTGAGCGCATCTTTCTCATCATCAAGCAGCAAAAGGAATACTGATCCGATGGAGACTACGCTCAAGCTCGGCTCTGTCACCGTAGACGTGGTCAAGAAGGACATCAAGAATGTCCACCTCAGCGTTTATCCACCAGAAGGCAGGGTGCGAATCTCTGCTCCGCTACGTATGAGCACTGAGAATATTCGTCTGTTTGCAATCTCTAAACTGCAATGGATTAGGCTCCAGCAAGGGAAGATTGTCGACCAAGAGCGAGAGACGCCACGTGAATATTCGGAGCGCGAGAGCCACTACCTTTGGGGGAAGCGCTATTTGCTCGATGTTGTCGAAGTTGATGGTCCACCTCGGATAGAGATTCGCCACAGGAAAATCGTCATTCAGATCCGTCCCTCATCTAGCATGGATCGGAAGCGCGAGCTGATCGAAGAATGGTACCGCGCCGAACTCAGAGCTGCAGTTCAACCCTTGATTTCAAAATGGGAGCGTGCTATGGGCGTCAAGGTAGATAAGGTATTTGTACGACGCATGAAGACGAAGTGGGGAAGCTGCAGTCGGGCTTCGGCGAGCATAAGATTGAACACAGATTTGGCGAAAAAGCCGCCGGAGTGCCTGGAGTATATCGTCGTGCACGAATTGGCTCACCTCATCGAGCCAACACATAATGACCGATTCACCGCGTTGTTAGACCAGATGATGCCGAACTGGCGCTTTTACAGGCAACTCCTGAATCAGCTTCCGGTGCGCCATGAAAACTGGAGCTACTGACACTGGTGTGCCTTGCCGAATGGGATGCGTGAATCAAAATAATCTTCCAGCTTGCCGACTACCAGATCGTGGTGCCTGTTCTCGTCGGATGGCTCGTGCCCAGGCAAAGGGCAGCATAAATCGATAGTCACCGAACGGTTACATCAAATGAAGTAACCGTTCGCTCTCTTTACAATGTGTCACCGTTCGGTTACTCTTATGGCGAAGCGTAGGGAGGTTCCGGCTATGCGTGTACGGACTGCCACTGATTTGGGCGCTTTCATTCGGGAGCGCCGCGTCAAGCTGGCGATGGATCAGAGCGACCTCGCGAAGAAGGCGGGAACTAGCCGCAAGTGGATTGTGGAAGTGGAGCAGGGGAAGCCGCGCGCTGAGATCGGCCTTGTTCTCCGAACACTCAAGGCATTAGGAGTTTCCCTTGATCTTGCAGCCGAC